>DASUBU010000236.1:0-12541 GCA_035763125.1 Ktedonobacterales bacterium | reverse complement strand
GGGCGATTGGTGTCCGGCGGTGGATGGCGATGGGCTGGGCGTTCACGCGCGCCTCAAGCGTCTCGTCAAAGAAGCTGGACTGGGCCGGCGTGTGCGCATCAACCACAGCGGCTGCCTGGATCAGTGCGGGCATGGACCGATGGTGGTGGTCTATCCGGAGGGCGTCTGGTATGCTGGTGTGCAGCCGGACGACGTAGAGGAGATCGTGCGCGAGCATCTGATCGGTGGGCGTCCCGTCGAGCGCCTACGCTACCGCAACCATCCCGGCAAGAACAAGCTGACGCGAGACGAGCAGGGGCGACCCATCGGCCGGCCAGCGCGGGGATTGACGAGCGAGAGCGGGGAATGACATGAAGCTCTATATCTCGACCGACTTCGAGGGCGTGGCGGGCATCGTGGACTGGGACCAGATCATGGTCGGCAGCCACGACTACGAGATGGGCCGCCGGCTGCTGCTGGGCGAGCTGAACGCCGCCATCACTGGCGCGCTGGAGGCTGGAGCAACCGAGATCGTCGTCAACGACTCGCACAGCAGCATGCGCAACCTGCCGCCGGACCAAATTGCCGGCCGCGCGACGCTGATCTCCGGCAAGCACAAGCCACTCTACATGATGGAAGGGCTGGACGAGAGCTTCGACGCGATCTTCTTCCTGGGCTACCATGGCTCGGTCGGCGCCAGCCAGGCGATCCTCTCGCACAGCTACAATCCCCGCGCGATCTGGGAGGCTCGGCTCAACGGCGAGATCGTGGGCGAGTCGGCGCTCAATGCGCTGGTGGCCGCGCACTACGGCGTGCCCATCGCGCTCGTCACCGGCGACCAGGTGACGGCTGAGGAGGCGCGGCGCATCGAGCCGGCGCCGCACACCGTCGAGGTCAAGCGCTCGCTCTCGCGCACCGCCGCCGAAAGCCTGCACCCGGAGGTCGCCTGCGAGCTGATCTTCCGCGGCGCGCGGGATGCCCTCACCGAGCGCAAGCCCGCCTCCGCGCCGCAATTCCCCTCGCCCACCACGCTCGAAGTCACCTTCCTGACGGCGGATATGGCCGAGATGGCGGCGTGGCTGCGTGGCGTGCAGGTGGTCGCCGGCCAGCCGCGCACGATCCGCTATGCCAGCGACCAGCCGCTCGACATCTTCCGCACGTTCGTTACGCTGGTGATGCTGACCCGCGCGCTGGTGGAGTAGCGATTAGGAGGACGGGATACGGATGGCGGATGACGCGACCGAGCGCGCGATCAGCGCGCACTACACGACGGCCAATCTGACAGAGGCGATTGCCGCGGCGCTGCGTGCGGCGGGCAAAGACCTGGATACGCTGGCTCCCGACGACCTGATCCCGCTCGACCAGTTCCACTCGTTCGGCCTGGCCAGCACGGCGGAGTTGGCGCGGCGCGCCGCCATCGCCGCCGGCGAGCACGTGCTGGACGTAGGCGGCGGCATTGGCGGGCCGGCGCGCTTTTTGGCAAGCCATCACGATTGCCGCGTGACCGTGCTCGACCTGACGCCAGCCTTCGTCGCCGCAGGCGAGGCGCTCACCGCGTGGACACGGCTCAGCGACCGCGTCTCGTTCGTCTGCGCCAGCGCGCTGGAGACGCCCTTCCCTGCCGCCAGCTTCGATCTTGCCTGGGTACAAAACTCGGCGATGAACATCGCCGACAAGCCGCGCTTCTACGGCGAGATCGCTCGCGTGGTGCGGTCCGGCGGGCGGCTGGCGTTCTTCGGCGTGACGGCCGGGCCGAGCGGCCCGCCGCATTTCCCCGCGCCCTGGGCCAGCGAACCCGCGTATAGCTTCTTGCTGCCGCCCGAAGAGGTCCGCCAGACCATCCTGGCGTCTGGGTTCCGCGAGCGGAGCTGGCAGGCGGGACCCGAGCTGGTGGCGCGGCTGGAATCGCTGGTGCGCGAGCTCCCGCCGGCGCTCGTGCCGCGATCCGGCCTCGCCACCACGCTGCTGATGGGCGCGGACGCCGAGGCCAAGATCGCCAACTCGGCGCGCAACACCCGCGAGGGCCGCACCACGCCAGCCATGGGTGTCTTCGAGCGCGTATAAGGCGGTGCGCGCGGCCATCGCGTGCATGGCTGGCCGCCACGGGCGAGGCAGGCCTCGCCTCTACACCTCCCTGCGCACTGGGAAGTGGCGAGGGTGAGGATCTCCTATGCCGCGCGCGGCACGTCGGCATCAGTTGCCGGCGCGATGGCTGCGGAGGCGGACGAGGGCGCCGGGGGCAGAGGGCCAGCGGCGATCAGTGGCAGCAGGCCGAAGCGCGCCTTCAGCATCAGGATGCGCCGCGCCGAGTCGTCAATGCGGCTGCGGCTGATCCGGCCACTGGAGACGGCCGCCTTCAGCGCGTGGACCATCGCCGACATCGAGGCGCTGTCGAAGGCGCCTTCCAGCAGGTCATCGCCGGCCTCGACCGCCAGCACCGCCGCCTTGGGCAGCTCCGTGTACAGGTTGTCATCGTTCAGGTACGCCTTGATCCCACCCATGTAGAGGCTGTCCGTCATCACTACGCCCTGATAGCCGAGCTCGCCGCGCAGCACGCCATCCACCAGCGTTGGTGAGAAGGTCGCCGGGAACGTCTGGTCGTAAGCGGGAACCATGACGTGCGTTACCATGATCATGGCGGGATCGTCCGCCAGCAATGCGCGGAACGGCGCGAAGTCAATCGTCTGCAGCTCGGCTTTGCTATGACCGATCGTAGGTAGCGTCTCGTGCGGATCCTGTGTGGTGCTGCCGATTCCCGGCCAGTGTTTCAGCGTCCCCGCGATGCCGTGCTGCTGGAGGCTCTGCAGGAACGCGCCCGCATACGCCTCGACGACCGAGGGGCTGGTGCCGTAGGGGCCGTAGAAGCGCGTGTAGAGTTCGGCTGGATACGGGGTGGTCATCACGTCCACGACGGGCGCGAGATCCACATTAATGCCCATCGCCTTCAGCTCGTGTGCAAACGTCTCGCCCTCCTGCCGCGCCACGCTTGGGTTGCCGCTATTGGCAACTGTCAGCGCAGCGTCTTGTGGAGGAAAGAAGCCCACGTCACCGAGGCGATCCACCCCGCCGCCTTCCTCGTCTATTGAGACCATGAGCGGGATGGCTGCGTGCGCCTGGATGCTGGCGATGTAGCTCTTGAGCTGCGCGGGGCTGGCCATGTTCTGCTTATAGATGATCATCGCGCCGGCATGCATGCCGGCCACCATGTTGTCCACGTCAGTGTTGTAGCCCTGCCAGACCGTCTCGATCAGGAACATCTGGCCCAGCTTCTCGTCCAACGACATGCGGCTCAGATACCAGTTGGCGGTCGCGCGGATCTGGCGCTCGCGATAGGCATGCGCGGCGGCGGCGGCTTGGGCGGCCGCTTGCTTTGGCGAGAGCGTGGCGGTCGCGGGGGCGGTGGGCGGGGGCGTACCGGACGCATGGCCACCCCCGGGCGTGGAGGCGGGTGCGCCGCCGGTGCAGGAAGCCAGCAGCAACGCCAGCGCGAAGAACGCGAGCTGCGCTCCCCCTCGCCGGTGACGCCGAACTCCAGTGGCGAGACGCATGCCAGTCTCCTTCTCCACACCCATCGCTTCTGCCCTGCCGCAGCGCCGTCCACCAGGAATCATGCCAAAAAGGAGCGACAGGCGGTGCCGCCTCACGGAGGCAGCCCCACCTGTCGTAACGAACGAGCCGGGAGTCCGGCTACCGCGGATTGTTGAGCACCGGAATCTTGGAGACGTTCCAGCGATTGTTGGCGCTCTTGACCTCGAACTGGACCATCGAGATGGCGTCGGTGGGGCAGCGCACGATGCACAGCCCGCAGCGGATGCACTTCTCCTCGTCAATGATCATGTCCGCGCCGGCCTCCCAGGAGGTCTCGGCGAGCTGATGCAGCGGCTCGGCCTTCACTACGCGCGTCAGCCCCTCCATGCTGATGCAGTCGTAGGGGCAGATGTCCACGCAGCCGCTACAGAGGATGCAGATCGAGGGGTCAATCATGATATTAAGCTGGCACTGCAAGCAGCGCCGCGCCTGCGTGATCGCCTCCTCGGGGCTGTAGCCCGTTTCGCACTCCACCGTGATGCTGTAGCGCTTCTCCAGCGGCAACGCCGGCACCACCTGGTACGGGATGGACTCGTAGTCGTCCACCATGCCGCGGCGGAAGTCCGGCAGTTCGATCTCCACCGCCTCCTCGGCCGGGCTATCCTGCCCGCCCAGATAGCGGTTGATCGCGCCCGCGGCGACCTTGCCATCGGCAATCGCCGAGATCAGATTGCGCGAGCCTTCGGTGAAGTCGCCGCCGGCGAAGAGGCCCGGGCGGCTCGTCATCCAGGTCTCGCGGTCCACCAGCGGGATGCCCCAACGGTTGACCTCCAGCCCAAGCTCCTTGGCCGGAATCCACGAGGTGTCGGCGTACTGGCCAAAGGCGGAGATGACGGTATCCACGTCGAGCACAAACTCCGAGCCAGGCACCGGGATCGCCTTGCGCCGGCCACTGGCATCGGGGTCGCCAAGGCGGTTGCGGACGAACTTCATCCCGCTGACGTGCACGCCGTCGTTGCCGTGCACCTCGACCTGCGTGGCGAGGTAGATGAACTCGACGTGCTCCAGGGTTGCCTCGTCCACCTCGTACTCGTCGGAGGGCATCTCTTCCTTCGAGCGGCGGTAGATCACGTAGACCTTCTCCGCGCCCATGCGCACCGACGAGCGGCAGCAGTCCATCGCCGTGAAGCCGCCGCCCAGCACAGCCACGCGCTTACCCACGAACACCGGCTCGCCGAAGTTGACCTTCTCCAGGAATGGCAGGCCCGGCAGCACGCCTTCCAGATGCGCGCCGGGAATCTCCTTGCCGTCGGAGCCGGTCAGCGGATTAGAGAGCATGCAGCCCGCGCCGATGTAGACCGCGTCGTATTGGTCGAGCAGGTCGGTGAGCTGCACGTCCTTGCCGACGGTCGTGTTCAGCTTGACCTCGACGCCCAGCGCCTCCATGTACTCGTCGGTCTCTTCGCGCGTCACCTCCCGCGGCAGGCGCCAGATCGGGATGCCACCGATCATCATGCCGCCCAGCGCCGGGTACATGTCGTAGATCGTAACGGGATAGCCCATCTCCGCCAGCTCGCGCGCGGCGGCCACGCCCGCCGAGCCGCCGCCGATGATGGCGACCGTCTTGTCCTTGGTGATCTTGGGGCGCCCCGGCAGATGGCGGTACTCGCGGTGATCGTGGGCGGCGCGCTTCAGCCAGCAGATGGCGACCTGATTGCCGTCAATCTTGTTGCGGCGGCAGACCGGCTCGCAGGGCCGCGCGCAGGTGCGCCCCAGCACGCCCGGCACCACGTTGCATTGGCGGTTGAGCAGATACGCCTCGTCGAAGCGGCCCTGCGAGATCAACCCAATGTAGTTGGCCACGTCGGTGTGCGCCGGGCAGCCAACCTGGCAGGGGATGTTCGTCTTATACCAGTCCGGCTCAGCCTCTTCCGCGAAGTAGACCTCCGAGAGGTCCTTGTCCGGATCGAGGTTGAGGCGGGAATCCGGCTCGATCATGGCAACATAACCCTTTCCTGGCCCATGCGTCCGCCGCGGTGGCGGTCCCTCGCCGGTCTACGGCGTCCAGCGACCGCTGGCTCCTGCCGCGGGGATACGGGTGATTGTGGGTGCTCGTGGGTGACACGCGGCGCGGCGACGGCTAACCCGCCCGCGCTGGCTTCCCACCTTGGAGTATAGCATGGCGCCTAGACCAGCGCCAACGCGCCGCGCGCCAACGTGCCACGCGGCGCCATCCCATGGGCCCTGCAACAATCGGATATAATCCTGAGCAGCAGAGCGGCGTGCGCGTTGTGGGTCTGCTCGCCGCTCAGAAGGAAGGCATTAGCAGCGATGAACTCGGGACTGGTGGACTTCTACAAGCACAATCTCTGGGCGAACCTGCTCCTGTTGGACGCCTGCGCAGACCTCACCGACGAACAGCTAGAAGCGAGTGCGCCAGGGACCTACGGGAGTATCCGCGACACGCTCATGCACCTCTACCGTGCGGAGGAGAGCTACCTGGCCCGGTTGACGGGACAGTTTCCAGAGCATCCCCTCGGCCCGGGCGCGTTCCCGGGCATCGAAACGCTGCGCGAGCATGCGCGCCGCAGTGGAGAGGGGTTGATTGCCAGCGCCAGCACCATGGACCCTGCGCACATCCTGCGCGGCACATACCGCGGCGAGCCCTATGAGCTGCCGGCCATCGTGCCGCTTATGCAGGCGATTCTCCACGCGACCGACCACCGCAGCCACATCGCCACGGTGCTGAGCCAGGTAGGCGTTCAGCCGCCCGATCTGAGCGTGTGGGCCTACGACGAGGAGATGCGGGGCTAACTCCTCCATTGGCGGCCTGCTGTGTGGCTTCCCGGAGCAGGCCGCGCCGATGCTATACTCTCCCTGTGCGCGGCGCCAGCGCCGCGCCGCCCCGGCCGCTCCCAGGCGAGCGCTCGCGTAGACGCCGATAGCTTCGAGGAGGCACCGATGCCCGATCAGCAGTACATTCTCGTGGACCGCGAGGCCCCGATCGCCGTCGTCACGATCAACCGCGCCGACAAGCTCAACGCCCTCAACTGGACGCTGGTGGCCGAGCTGGCCGCGCACCTCGAAGCACTGGACCGCGACGAGGAGATTCGCTGCATCGTGCTCACCGGCGCCGGCAACAAGGCGTTCGCCGCCGGCGCCGACATTGCCGAGATGTCGGGCAAGGGTGCAGTGGATATGCTGCTCGGCGGCTTCGACGCCTGGGATCGCATCCGCCGGGTCGCCACCCCGATGATCGCGGCGGTCGGCGGCTATGCGCTGGGCGGCGGCAACGAGCTTGCCATGCATTGCGACATGATCGTGGCAAGCGAGAACGCCAGATTCGGCCAGCCCGAGATCAAGATCGGCGTGATGCCCGGCGCCGGCGGCACCCAGCGGCTCGCGCGCACCGTCGGCAAGTTCCGCGCGATGGAGCTGGTGCTGACCGGCGACCCCATCTCCGCCCAGGAGGCGCACCAGTGGGGCCTCGTCAATCGCGTCGTCCCCGAAGGGCAGCACCTCGATACCGCCAAGCAGCTTGCCATGAAGATCGCCGCTCAGCCGCCGCTGGCCGCGCGCCTCGCCAAAGAAGCCGTCTTGCGGGCAAATGAGATGCCGATGGAAGAGGCCCTGCGCTACGAAAAGCGCCTCTTCGCGCTGCTCTTCGCCTCGGAGGATCAGGCGGAGGGCATGCGCGCCTTCCTCGAAAAGCGTTCCCCCCAGTTCAAGGGCCGCTAGCCGGCCAAGCGAGCCTGCCACATGGAAGAAGCCGTCATCCTCTCCGCCGTCCGCACGCCCCAGGGCAAGTACGGCGGCGCGCTCAAAGACGTGCGGCCCGACGACCTCGCCGCGCTCGCCATCAGCGAGGCGGTGCGCCGCGCGGGTGTCCCCAAGGACCAGATCGAGGATGTCGTCGTCGGCTGCGCCAACCAGGCCGGCGAGGATAACCGTAACGTCGCCCGCATGGCGCTGCTGCTGGCTGGGCTGCCCGTCGAGGTGGCCGGCCAGACCATCAACCGGCTCTGCGGCTCAGGCTTGCAGGCCATCGTCACCGCCGCCCACACCATCCAGACCGGCGAGGGCGATCTCTTCGCCGCCGGCGGGGTGGAGAGCATGACCCGCGCGCCGTACGTGCTGGGCAAGCCCGACACCGCCTTCGCGCGCGGCGAGCAGAAACTGCAAGATACCACCCTCGGCTGGCGCTTCGTCAACCCGCGGCTGGCCGAGATGCATCATCCCTTTTCGATGGGCGAGACGGCCGAGAACGTGGCCGAGCGCCACCATGTCTCGCGCGAGGACCAGGACGCCTTCGCGCTGCGGAGCCACCAGCAGGCCGTCGCCGCCATTGACGCCGGGCGCTTCCGCGAGGAGATCGTCCCCGTCGAGGTTCCCGCCGGCAAGCACGGCACCACGACGGTGGATACCGACGAGCAGCCGCGCCGCGACACCACGCTGGAGAAGCTCGCCGCCCTCAAGCCGGCCTTCCGCAAGGGTGGCAGTGTCACCGCGGGCAATAGCTCCGGCATCAACGACGGCGCCGCCGCGCTGGTCATCAGCGCACGCGCGCGTGCCGAAGCCGCCGGGTGGAGGCCGCGCGCGCGGATCGTCAGCAGTGCGGTGGCCGGCGTAGACCCCGCATACATGGGTCTCGGCCCCATCCCCGCCACGCGCAAGGCGCTCGCCCGCGCCGGCCTCAGCGTCGCCGATCTCGATCTGGTCGAGCTCAACGAAGCCTTCGCCTCGCAGTCGCTCGCCTGCATGCGCGAGCTTGGCCTGGACCCCGAGCGCGTCAACGTCAACGGCGGCGCGATTGCGCTGGGGCACCCGCTGGGCTGCTCGGGCGCGCGGCTGGTCGTCACGCTACTGCACGAGCTAGAGCGGCGCGGCGGCCGATACGGCCTGGCGACGATGTGCATCGGCGTTGGCCAGGGCATCGCCGCCATTATCGAGCGCCTGCCCTCCTGATAGCCCGCCGGCCATGTCAGGGCGCCGGCTCGCGCAAGATGCTGCGCCTGCCGGGAGCCTGATCAAGTCTGGCCAATCGCGCGAATGTACGAACGCGAATCGGCACATTCGCGTTCACCATCCCGGCCAACTGGCACATCCTGTGCGAGTCCGCCCCCGCGACGCGCTCCCGCCCTCCAGGAGCGCCGCGAGGAGACGCCGGGAAGGATGGTGGTCGGCATGCGTTCGCGCGTCGTCGGCCCCCGGCACCTGCGCAAGGTCGCGCTCGTGCTGGTGGCGGGCTGCCTGGTGAGCTTCGCCGCCGGCCAGACCGTCGGCCATTTTGCGCTTCCCGAGCCGCCGCTCGCCTCCCTCGCCGCCCGCGCCGACGCGCCGGTCGCCACCGCGATTGCGGGCGCAATCAGCAAGGTCCAGCGCCCCACCGCGCAGCAGCCTGTCACCCACAAACCCACATCCAAGCCCACATCGGGGCACAAGACGCACTCACAGCCGAAGGCCAAGAAGACGAGCCATCCGCGCACCAAGCACAAGCCAAAGGGCCACGATCACCAGGGCAAGCAGGGCCACTCTGGCGGGAAAGGCAAGTCAGACCAGCCTTCGCCTGCCGAATCGTCCGCGGATCAGCCCACGACGTCCGCCTTGCCGACAAGCGGCGCCGAGGGCGGGAGCGATACGCTCGCCGCGCCGGGGCCTGAACGCTTGCCGCCAGAGAGCACCGGCGGCGTGTAGGCACCGCGCGGTGCCTCCGATATCCATCGTGCGTCTGGTGGGGCCGACTGCGCTAGGGCTGGGGCGGCACCTGTGGCAACTGCGACGAGACGGGGACGGCTGGCCGCTGGGCAGGCGCATTGGCCTGTGATGTCGCGCCGTTCGCTCCGCCAGCCTTGCGCATCAGCTCGGTCAGCGGCTCGACCAGATCAATTGGCAGCGGGAAGATGATGGTCGAGTTCTTCTCGACGGCAATCTCGGTCAGCGTTTGCAGATAGCGCAGCTGCAGCGCCGCCGGCTGCGTCGAGATCAGCTCAGCCGCGTCGGCCAGCGTCTGTGCCGCCTGGTATTCGCCCTGCGCCAGCAGCACCTTGGCCCGCTTCTCGCGCTCCGCCTCGGCCTGCTTCGCCATCGCCCGCTGCATCGTCACCGGCAGCTCCACGTCCTTGACCTCGACCGTCGTGACCTTGATGCCCCAGCGCTCGGTGTGCTCGTCAATGATGCGCTGGATGTTGCGATTGATGTCTTCGCGGTCGGTCAGCAGCTGGTCCAGCGTGGACTGGCCGATCACGCTGCGCAGCGTCGTCTGCGCGATCTGCACCGTTGCGCGGTAGTAGTCCAGCACGTTGTTGACGGCGTCGCTGGCATTGATGACGTAGAAGTAGACCACCGCGCTGACCTTGACGGTCACGTTGTCGCGCGTCACGCCCTCCTGCGGCGGCAGCTCGATGGTGATGACGCGCAGGTCAATCTTGCGCATCTTGCTGATGAACGGCGGCACCCAGAAGAGTCCCGGCCCCTTCGCGCCGCGCAGCCGCCCCAGCACGAAGATCACGCCGCGCTCGTACTGGTTTACCACCCGCAATCCCGCGATGATAAACAGGATGATGATCGCCAGGATGATGATGGCGCCGACGATCAATGCGGCCCCATCAATGCCCAGGTTCGACATGCCTCACGCTCCCCCATACTCAACACACTGCGCACACACATACACACTGCCTGCACGCTATGCCTGCTTTGCGGGCAGCGGCTCGACAATCAAGGTCAGCCCGTCGCGCCCTGTGACCCGCACACGGCCATCGGGCGCGACGGTCATCTGCTGCGCCAGCGCGTCTTTGCTCAGCCGCGCGGCCCAGTCCTCGCCCATGATGCGCACACGTCCCTTGGGCTCGAGCGCCACCGTGACGGTCGCCATCTGGCCGAGCAGCCCCTCGCCGCCGGTCGTCACGCGCCAGCGCTGTGAGCGCACGGCATAGCTGATGACGACCAGCGAGATCAGCCCCACCCCCACCGCGGTCGCCCCGATCACAATCGGGCTGACCCCCGGCGCCCCCTCGCCGGTATGCGAGTCGAAGAAGATCAGCGAGCCCAGCACCAGGGAAATCAGCGCGCCCAGCGTCAGCACGCCATGCGTCGGCGCGCGCACGTCCACCGCCAGCAGCACGATCGCCAGCAGCATCAGCACCAGCCCGGCCCAGTTCGGGTCGAGCGAGCCAGCGCCGAAGAGGAAGATCACCAGCGCGATCACCCCCACCGTGCCCGGCACGATCGCGCCTGGATGCGACATCTCCAGATAGATGCAGACCGCCGCCACGATGAAGATGATGAAGAGTACCGTCGGGTCGAGGAAGAAGTCCTCCAGGTGATTGGCGAGCGTGGGGCTGATCTCGTTCAGGGGCAGGCCGGCCGTGTGCAGCGTCACCTGCGTGCCGGTGGCGAGCGTCACGCTGGTGCCGTCGAGCTGACGCAGCAGGTCGTCGCGTGTGGGGGCGCCGAGATTGACGAGGCGCTGCGCAATCGCCTGCTGATCGTCGAACGAGGCTGCCGACTCCACCGTCTGCACCGCCAGGTCGGCGTTGCGGCCGTAGGTGGTCTGCATCCGCCGGATGAGGGCTTCGAGGTCGTTCTTGATCTTGCGGTCAAGCGTGGAGGAGATGTCCTGGCCGGCACTATCCACCGGGCTGGCCGCGCCGATCCGGGTATTGGGCGCCATCGCCGCCACCACGGCCGCCAGCGTCACGAAGGTGCCCGCGGAGCCAGCGTGCGCCCCTTGCGGCGCGACGTAGACGATGATCGGTACGGTGCTGGCCAGCTCGCGCTGCACCATCTGTTCCATCGAGGCGATATCGCCGCCCGGCGTGTCCAGCGTGATGACCAGCGCCGTCGCCCCGTCCTGCTCGGCGGTCGAGATGGCGTCCTCCAGGAAGCGCGCCGAGCCGGGGTCTACGTCACGCTCGAAGGTGAGGGTGTCCACATGGGGCGCGCCGGACGCCAGCGCCTGCGCCTGCGCCGGCCGCGCAGGCAGCGCCAGTGCCGCAACCGCTGCCAAGGCCAGGCAAGCCAGCGTGAGCCAACCCACCACGCGTGCCTGCTGCCCGGTGGCTCGCACGCGCACTGCTCGCGATCTCGTTGCGCCGTCGAGCACACGTTCGTCAGTTAGCCGCACGGCCAGGCTCATCTGCCGCCGCGTTCCGCCGCCTTGCCACCTGGGGGATGCTCGCATGGTGCCCTCCCCGACATGCCTCCGCCCCGCCCGCTCGCCTGTTCCATCTCTCGGAGTATAGGCGCGGCCACCACACCGGTCAAGCGGTCGTTATCTCGTACTGTATACGCTGCCCTGGCACGTAGGTTCTCATAGCGTCCGGCACGTTATACTAACCACTGATGCGCATGTCACGCCGGCTGCCCTCGTTGCGGCGGCCGGGTGAGTGGATAGAGCGCCAGCGGGCAGGCCGAGAGGACCGTTCGCGGGTAGGCAGGCGCCGCGCGCGAGCCGCGGGCAGGCGCGTTCGAGCAATAGCCAGGAGGAGCCAGTGGCTACCGATCAGAATCAATTCGAGCTCGTCGTTATCGGCGCCGGCATCGGCGGCTACGTGGCCGCCATTCGCGCGGCGCAGCTCGGCGGGCGGGTCGCCATCGTCGAGAAGCAGTACATCGGCGGGACCTGCCTCAATGTCGGCTGCATCCCCTCCAAGGCGCTGCTGCACGTCGCCCACCTCTTCGCCGAGACCAAAGAGTTCGGCAAGCTGGGCATCAATTTGTCCGGGCCGGCCAGCTTCGATATGTCCGCCGCGGTCACCTTCAAGGATAAGGTCGTCAAGCAGCTCACCAGCGGCGTGGGCCAGCTCTTGAAGTCCAACGGTGTAGCCGTCTTCGAGGGCACCGCCGAGGTGCTCTCGCCCACGCAGGTGCGCGTGGCGCTCAAGTCCGGCGAGACGCGCGAGCTGACCGCCGGCAAGCTGATCCTGGCCAACGGCTCGGTGCCCATCAAGCCGCCGTTCCCCGGCATTGACGGCCGCAACGTGATCTTCAGCGACGAGGCCGTCAGCATGCAGTCGGTGCCGGAGAGCGTGGTCTG
>DASUBU010000235.1:0-2250 GCA_035763125.1 Ktedonobacterales bacterium | reverse complement strand
TTGGCATCGTACCTGCCAGGATCCGCCCGCGGCCATCTAGCACGCGCACTTCGAGCCCGATCACATCGGTGGCAAGCTCCACAATTGCTTGGGCGACCTGATTCAGGTCAACGTCCTGTCGCGCCACCCTGGCTCCTTTCTCTGGAGCGACCGCGTTCCGACACAGCCACAAACAGGCCAACGATACCCCGCCATTCGGCGGGCTATCGCGAAGCGGCGGGGTGCAAGAGGTGTGCCAACTATGGCTAGACGCTTGGATAGACCAGGCCTGCGCCCGTATTCAGCAGCACAACGCGCTCACCCTCGGAGAGCCATCCACGCGCCCGCAGACGGCGGACCGCGGGGAGCAGCGCTGCACCCTCCGGACAGACCCAGAAGCCCATCGCCGCTAGCTCGCGTATCGCCGCCACGATCTCGCCATCCTCGATCGCCAGCGCCGTCCCATGCGTTTCGCGCAGCGCGCGCAGCATCACCCCGTCGGCCAGCGGCCCCGGTACCCGAAGCCCCGCCGCTACCGTCTGCGCGCCCTCCCAGAACGCGACCCGCTCCGCGCCCGCCTCCCAGGCGCGGACCACCGGCGCGCAGCCCGCTGCCTGTACCGCGACCAGTCGCGGCCGGGATCGGTCGGCGTCAATCCAGCCGAGGGCGGCCAGCTCGTCGAACGCCTTCCACAGGCCCAGCAGCCCCACGCCGCCCCCAGTTGGATAGAGGATCACGTCCGGCGGCTCCCAACCCAGTTGTTCGGCGATCTCCAGTCCCAGGGTCTTCTTGCCTTCGAGGCGGTACGGTTCCTTGAAGGTGCTCGCGTCGTACCATCCTTCGCGCGCGACGCCCTCAGCAATCCACTTCCCAGCGTCCGAGATCAGCCCATCCACCAGATGCAGCCGCGCGCCGTAGAGCCGCACCTCTTGCTGAGTGAGCGGCGGTGCATCGTTCGGCATCGCGACCACCACCGGCAGGCCGGCGCGCGCGCCGTACGCCGCCCAGGCCGCACCGGCATTGCCCGCCGTGGGCAGGGCAATGGTGGATGTGCCTAGCGCTTTCGCCCGCGAGACCCCGACTGCCGCGCCACGTGCCTTGAAGGCGCCGGTTGGATTGAGTCCCTCGTCCTTGAGCCAGACGTCAACGCCAAGCTCGTCTGCGAGCCGCGGCATCGCCAGCAGCGGCGTGGCCCCCTCGCCCAGCGTCACGCGCTCGTCGGGTGCCGCGCCCCCCGGCAACAGCTCGGCATAGCGCCACAGCCCGTCGCTCCACAGCCGGGCTGAGATTCGCTCGCGCGGCACTTCGCGCCGCAGCGCGTCCAGGTCATAGCGTGCCAGCAGGATCCCCCCACAGTCGCAGAGGTGCTGCTCGCGGTCCGCCGGCAGGTGCGCGCCGCAGTCGGCGCATTCCAGGCGTGTGAGATACGTGGGGCGCGGATCGCTCACGGCGTTCTTGTCCTTCGCTGATGGACGTTGCCGGGCGCCGTACGGCCCAGCTCACGACCCATCATAGCACGACGGATCGGCGCGAGATGCCCGCATGGTCTAGAGAATGAGCAGGCCGCGCCGCGCCGCCGCCGTCACCGCTTCCGTGCGGCTGGCCGCCCCCAGCTTCAGCATGATAGACGAGACGTGGAACTTGACCGTGTGCTCGCTGACCTTGAGCCGCGCGGCGATGATCTTGTTGGGCAGCCCTTCCGCGACGAGCTGGAGCACCTCGCGCTCGCGCGCCGTCAGCGGCTCCTCGACAGCGGTGCCGCGCTCCGCGGTTCGCACGACCGGCTCCGGCGATGTCCAGAGCGTGCCGGCCAGCCTCCGATCCAGGCTGAGCAGCCCACCTGCCGCCGCACTGATCGCGGCCACGATCTCCTCGACAGTCGCCTCACGCGAGAGCAGCCCAACGCCCAGCCCAGCATCCTCCGCCACCCGTGCCAGGCCACGCAGCCCCGCGGCCAGCACGCCGGGCTCGCGGTCCGGGCGCTCCGCCACCAGCAACACCACGCCCTGTCGCGCCCGAGCAGCCTCCAGCCAGGTCGCGAACGTCTCGACCTCCGGCGGGCGCTCGATATCAAAGAGCACGACATCGGCCGACTCGTCGAGCGTAGCCGGCGGCGCACTCGCCACCCGCGCTGAGAGTGCGTCCGGAGCCAGCTCGCCCGCCACGGTCCAGCCCGGCTGGCCGCGCATCAGCGCGGCCAGCCCCGAACGAATGGCCGGAAACGCCGAGACGATGAGCACTCGCATGTGATTGATCGTCCTCACGCAGACG
>DASUBU010000234.1:0-3267 GCA_035763125.1 Ktedonobacterales bacterium | reverse complement strand
CGGAGCGCGCGTGGATGATCGGCAACTCGCCGCGCTCGGATATCAACCCCGCGCTGGCGGCGGGCCTGAACGCGGTCTACGTGCCGCATCCGCAGACGTGGCGGCTGGAGCACGAAGAGATCGCGTACGACGGCAACGGCGGGCGGCTGCTCGAGGTGGCGGCGTTCGCCGAGCTGCGCGTGTGGTTCTGAGGCGCAGACCTCTACAGGGGATGCAAAACGGATGCGGCTGAGGGATTATGGATGATTTGTGGGATTGTCGGTTGGCAACCCCTCGGCCACGGCGGCAGCTAGCAGTTGAGCGTCCGCGGAGATAAAGATCGGCGGGTCAACTCCGGCCTGCAGGGCGTCGTCGCGGGCGGTGAGGGCGCCCGCAATCTGGATAGCGTCGTAGGCGCGCAGCGGATGCGCCGTACAAAGGTCTCCGGCGCGCACGTAGATGGCACGGTCAACTCGCACGACGTAGTAGCTCTGCTGGGTATCGTGCTGGCGGAAGAGCGCGATCAGCGCGTCGCGGTCAGGTGCACTGACGCGCGGTGGATTCTCGCGTGCCATACGGCAGAAGGTGGCGACGGTTTCGGCAAGCGCTGCCTCAGAGATCAGCAGGTCGTTGCTCGCCGCAGGATCACAGATGGCAGTGATCCAGGCGTGGCCTGGCTCAAAGTCCACGTAGCGTTTGACGAGCGCGCTGGTATCGAGAAAGTAGCTCGCCATCAGCGAGGTCCACGGTCTTCGATCACCATGTCCGAGGCGAGCTTGCCAGGCGTGATGCTGTGGGCGAGGCGGTGCCGCTCTGCCGCTTCCGTGGGAGTATCGGGCACTCTCGTCGGCACGCTCACCAGATGGCCGGCGCGCTGCATCGCCTCAACCAGAGCACCATGAGCGTGTGACTGGTCGCCTCGCATGGTGGGGAACCGCTCGGCTAGCGTTTCGCGCACGAGTGCCTCGATAGGCTGGCCTCGTGCTGCTGCTGCGGCTGCTAGCGCTTCGTATTCGTCGTCTGTGAAAGTAATCTGATGAGCCATTGCGCGGTTCCCCTCCGCCAAGCCAGCGAGCATACTACCTCTCATTGTAGCACGTCCTGCTGGGTTGCGATGTTGCACGTCCGGCTACAGCCCGCTCGTGGTGATGATCAGGTCGGTGGCGCCGGAGACCTGGCTATCGGGCAGGATCGTGACGATGACGTGGGCGTTGCCCTTGTCGGCCATCAACTGCTGCGTGGCGTCAATCGTCGAGTTCGAGACGTGCTGCCAGCCGGCGGCAGGGAGCTGCGCGGCGTAGTAGCTATCCACCGCCGCGACGCCATCGTTGGTGCAGAAGCCGAAGAGGCCGGAGCCATTCGCGCTCTGGCCGAGGTGGATCTGAGCGCCGGGGTAGGCCGGGACGGCGGCGGGAAGCTGGGCCGAGACGCTGGGCTTCTGTGCGCAGAGGCCGGCGAACCCCACCGGCGCACCCGGCGTGGTCAGCTCGACCGGCGTATCGGTGGCCGCCGGCGGGCCGGCGCTGGTGGCCGAGCCGGCGGGCGCCCCGCTGCCCAGGGAACCCACGCCGCCGCTCGTCTGGCCAGATGATCCGCCAGAGCAGGCGGCGAGCAACAGCAGCGCGAGCAACAGCAGCGCGAGCGGAGCGCAGAGGGAGCGGGCGGCGCGGCGAGCGGCGAGCGGCGATCTGGGGTGACGGCGACGCACGATATCCCTCCTGCTGGCGAATCCGTAACCGAGTATACCTGTGCTGTCCAGCCGTGCGGTCCGCCCCTCCTCCTCCCCGCTCGCGTTCGTAGGGGCGTCTTGCGGACGCCCTCCGTCAGCGGGGGGTGAGAACGTCCTTCCGTCTCGGAGCCGCAGCGTGAGAATGCGCGGTGGACGTGTTACCATGAGGGGACGTCTGTGCCTTTGGTCCGGCGATGCCGGGGGGACGAGCACGAGCAGGGGGAGGAGGCGGACATGTCGCGGCTGGAGCTGAGCCTGGCGGAGGCGCGCGGCCTGATGCTGGCGGCGCAAGGGCTGCTGGAGGCGCCGCCGGAGCGACCAGGTCCGGCCGAGCTGCGCGCCACCGTCGAGCGGCTGGGCGTGGTGCAGATTGACACCATCAGCGTCGTCACCCGCTCGCAGTATCTCGTCCTCTGGAGCCGCCTGGGCGCCTACGATCCGGCGCAATTCGATGCGCTGCTCTACCCCGAGCGTGCCGTCTTCGAATACTGGAGCCACGCCGCCTCGATCGTGCCGATGCGTGACTGGCCCTACTACCGCGCCGGGATGGTCCACGCGCCGGAGTGGCACATGTACTCCGACACGCGCGCCTGGATGGAGCAGCATCCCGACGTCGTGCGCCAGACGCTGGAGGCGATCCGCGAGCGCGGGCCGCTGGCCTCGGCGGACTTCGAGCGCCCGGCGGACGGCCGGCGTGTCGAGCGATGGGACTGGTACGGGCCGAAGGAGAGCCGTGTCGCGCTCGACGTGCTGTGGACCCTGGGCGAGCTAATGGTCCATTCGCGCCGCGGCGGCCAGAAGGTCTACGACCTGCGCGAGCGTGTGCTGGCCGAGCTGGATGGCCGCCTCGCGCTGCCGGCGGACGATGCGCTGCCCGGCCATGCAGAGCGGCTGCTTTACTTCGCCGAGCGCACCGTCGAGGCGCTGGGCGTGGTGACGGCCGACTGGCTGTGGGATTACTTCCGGCTGCGGCGCCACCTGCGCGCCGGAGCGGCGAGCGGCCGCGACGAGGCAGACGTCCACCTGAGCAGCGCACACGGTCCGCAGAGCGACGATGAGGACGAGAGGTCAGCCAAGAATGGTAACTCGCGGGCGCGCGCCGTCGCCATGCTCGCGGAGCTGGCGGCGGCGGGATTGGTGGTGCCGGCGCGCATCGAAGGTCTTGCCGAGTTGGCCTATGTGGATGCCGGGCGCCTGCCCGATCTAGAGCGCCTGCGCAGTGGACTGCGGCCGGAGCGCACGACGCTGCTCTCGCCCTTCGACAGCCTGATCTGGGATCGCAAGCGCGCGCAACAGCTCTTCGGCTTCGAGGTGGTGTTCGAGGCCTACGTGCTGCCGCAGAAGCGGCGCTACGGCTACTACTGCCTGGCGATCTTGCATCGCGGCGAGCTGGTCGGCCGGCTGGATGCCAAGGCCGCGCGGGCGGAGGGCGCACTGCTGGCGCGAGCGGTCTATCTGGAGCCGGGCGTCGCCGTGGATGAGGCGCTGCTAGGAGGGCTGGCCAGTGCGCTGCGCGATATGGCGCGCTTCCTGGGGCTGGCGGAGGTGCGGGTGGAGCG
>DASUBU010000233.1:0-22132 GCA_035763125.1 Ktedonobacterales bacterium | reverse complement strand
TCACCATCACGTGCTCGGTCATCGCAGGCATCGCCAGCATCATGCCGCTCGCCACCAGCACAGCAGATCCCTCGGCCGGCGATGATACGACACAACCCAGGGCTTGCCGCAAGTCCCCCCGTGCGCTCTAAAATGTAAGTAGGAAGGAGTGAGGAGCCACCTTTCCTTATCGCCCGCTTCCTTATCGTCCACTGTTGACGGACACCCTCCTGGCGAAGCGGTTGCGCGCAGCGCACAGAATGGCGGCCTCGTCGGTCCAGGCAAATTCCTCATGGCGCCCTTGGCCCTCGGCGCCCTCGGCCAGCTCCACTGCGCCCATCCAGCCGTCACGGCCCGCGTGCGCGAGGATGACGCTACTCACCTGCTCGCCGCCGTGCGCCGCGGCGAGGCAAACCTCACCACTTCAGTTGTGCTGCCGGCGCTGGCTTCCTATTCCCACTCTCATGCACGGCTCCCGAGGGCACCCGGTAGACCTACTGACTGCGTACATACAGAACGCCCGGCCGCCGGGCGAGCCGGCCACCGGGCGCGAAAGCCGCGTGAGCGGTACGAGAACGAACGACTAGCCAGCGGCGACGGCCACTGGCGCCTCCGCGTAGTCGGCGGCGCTCGTCTCGTCCTGGCCCTTGGAGTTGGGGATCAGGTTGAAGACGAGCGTCAGCACGACGGCGATGACAATGTTGACGATGACCGCGTAGAACGCGGCATAACCGGGGATCGTCAGGCTACCGAGGTGCAGCGTATAGGTCGAGGAGTTGAAGTGCTGCACCACCGGTGTGACGCCCGGCGGACTGCTCTGGATGTACGCCATGTACGTGCCGAGGAGCATGCCGACCGCCCAGCCGACCAGCAGCGCCCAGCGATGGAACCAGCGCGTGTAGAGGCCGAAGACGATTGCCGGAGCCGTCTGCAGGATCCACACACCGCCCAGCAGCTGGAAGTAGATCGCGTTCTGCAGCGGCAGGCCGATCACGAAGAACAGCGCGCCGAGCTTGATGATCAGCGAGACGAGCTTAGCGGCGCTGGACTCTTGCTGATCGCTCATGTTCTTCATGAAGTACTCGCGCAGGATGTTGCGCGTGAAGAGGTTGGCCGACGCGATGGACATGATCGAAGCGGGGACCAGCGCGCCGATGGCGATGGCAGCGAAGGCGAAGCCAGCGAACCATTGCGATCCGGCAAAGACCGTGTTGAACAATGCCGGCACGGCGATCTGGCTGCCATATTGCTTGGCCGTCAGGCTCGCCGGATTGGCGGGTCCGCCGACGCCGACCACCAGCGCCATGAAGCCCAGCAGCGCGATCAGCCCCAGCAGGAAGGAGTAGGCCGGCAGCAACGCGGTGTTGCGCTTGATGACGCGCCCACTGTTCGAGCTGAGCACCCCGGTGATCGAGTGCGGGTACATGAAGAGTGCCAGTGCTGAGCCAAGCGCCAGCGTCGCGTAGATCGTGAGCTGGCCCTTGCCGGCGTTGAGCAGGAGCTTCGTCGCCGGAATGCGCTGGAACATGGTGGTGTAGCCATCTACGATGCCCGTGCCGTGACCGAGGTGGTTGCTGATGTAGATGGGGATGGCAATGACCGCGACGATGATGGTGATGTAGATGATGGCATCCTTCACCAGGGCGATCAGCGCCGGGGCGCGCAGCCCGCTGAAGTAGGTGTAGGCCGCCAGCACGATGAAAGCGATGACCAGTGGCACATCGCCCTCGATGCCCATCGCGGCGAGCACCACCTGGATGCCGACGAGCTGGAGCGCGATGTAGGGCAGCGTCGCCAGGATGCCGGTGAAAGCCACCGCCAGCGCCAGACCCTGGCTTCCGTAGCGGCCGCGGACGAAGTCGGAGGGCGTGATGTAGTGATGCTTGCGGCAGACTTCCCACAGCCGAGGCATCACCACGAAGACGAACGGATAGGTGATGATGGTGTACGGCAGCGCGAAGAAGCCGATCGCACCCGAGCTATACACCAGGCCGGGGACGGCGACGAAGGTGTAGGCGGTGTAAAGGTCACCGCCTAGCAGGAACCAGGTGACGACCGTGCCGAAGCGACGGCCGGCAAGGCCCCACTCGTTGAGCTGGTTGAGGTCGCCACGGCGCCAGCGCGCCGCGACGAAGCCCAAGACCGTGACGAGGGCAAAAAGGACGATGAAGACGCTGAGCTCGGTCCAGTTGAGCATTGTCCGCCTCTGTTCTACAACACTGTGGAGGGACAACGGGACAAGCCAAGTTGACGCTGTGGATGCGCGCGATCCGCCCGCCTGGCGCGCGCCTGGGATCCGAGGGCGCTACTTCACGATGAAGTAGACGATGGCGGTGAGGATCGCGCTGATGATGACCCACAGGAACTGGTACCAGTAAAAGAACGGGAAGCCGAGGAAACTGGGCTCAGCCACGTTGTAGCTCGAGACCCACAGCATCGCGACGAAGGGAATCAGCAGCACGAGGTACCAGAGGTACCGCATCTTGCTGCGGCCGGCGCCGACCGAGTTGTCGGACATGCGTGCGCTCCTTTGCCGATGATGTGTGCGACCCACATCGCACTATGAGGTCAACAGTATACAAGGCAGGCGCTTCCGTCAAGTGGGCGGAGCGTTGCGTCATGTCAGCGGCTTCCATGCCAGAAACCTGGATGGTGCGGATATCGCGCGCTCTGCGAGCCGGTGGCAGCAGACTTGCACTTCGTGCCACGATGTGGTATCGTTGCTGTGCGCTGAGGTACATGCCTCGGCGCGGAGTGTGTTCCGGGATCGTCTAGCGGTAGGACAGCTGACTCTGGATCAGCCGACCCTGGTTCGAATCCAGGTCCCGGAGCCGGAGAGCATTGCAGCGACCACGCCGCCTGCGCACAGCAGGCGGCGTTTCGTCTTAGGTGGTGCAACGGTTCGGGCTAGCCCCGCAGGCCATGCGCCTGGATCAACTGCGGCACGCTGGCGAAGTCCAATTGCAGGGCGTATCGAGCGAGCACTGCCGCCGCGCGCTCCGGATTGGGCAGCCCGCCATTAGCCTCGGCGAAGAGCGCCGCCATCTCTTCGAAATAGCGCTCGAAGCCGGCCGGGGTGATTACCTCGAGCAGGCGCGCGGGCGTGTCGCCGGCATTCCAGAACGCGTGGGGTATGCCGCGCGGCTTGAAGACCACCGCACCCGGCCCCGCAACGGCAATACGGTCGCCGATCTGCACGCCAACCTGCCCCTCGGTGACGAAGCTGATCTCGTCCTCACGCTCGTGCGTGTGCATTGGCGAGGCCAGCGAGCGCGGCTCGATCGGATGCTCGACCACCGCCACGCGCCCGTCAGTCTGCTCGCCGCCCACTAGAAAGCGGACCCCAAGCCCACGCAGCCACACGGTGCGCGTAGCCTGCGGCTCCAGCACCAGCTCAGTTGACACGCGCCACCCCCTTCGGTGAACAATGATGTATCATGATAAAGAGGATACTGGACACGGCGTGCCTTGTCAAGATTCATGTTACAGAGGTGTTTAGCTAAATGACACGGAAGCGCCCCTACCAGCTCAAGCGGCGCGCCGAGCGCCAGGACGAGACGCGCCGCCGCATCGCTGAGGCGACGATGGAGCTGCACGAGGAGGTCGGTCCCGCGCAGACGACGATCAGCGCGGTCGCCGAGCGCGCCGGCGTCGAGCGGCTGACGGTCTATCGTCATTTCCCGACCGAGCGCGAGCTGCTGCGTGCCTGCCAGCAGCACTTCCTCGCGCGGTATCCTTACCCCGACCCAGCGACCTGGGCGGCCATCGCTGATCCTCGCGAGCGGCTGCGCGTCGCACTGTGTGTGCTGTACGCCCGCTACCGCACCACTGAAGCGATGACCGCCAACCTCCTGCGCGATGCGCCCAGCATGCCGGCGCTGGCCGAGCTGCTGCAGGGTATGCCGGTGTATGTGCGCGCCGTGCGCGATCTGCTGGCGGCGCCATGGGGAGTATTGGGCGAGCGGCGAGCGCTATTGGAGGCCGTCATCGGCCACGCGCTAGACTTCGAGACGTGGCGCTCGCTGGCGCGCCGGCAGGGCCTCACGGACGAGCAGGCGGTTGATCTGATGGTGCGGCTGGTGGTGGGCGTGGCAGAGGACCGGGGAATACAAGCCAGCGGCTGAGCCACCTGGATCTGGCACCTACGCGGCGTGCAACAGGAGCCACCGAAGCGCGAAGGGGACCATTTCGATAGCGTCAAGCACGATATCGGCCGCCTCGGCCAGTCCTTCTGGCGCCTCATCGTGGAGAACAGCGATCGAGACCCCACAGAATCGCTCGCTCTGGTTGAGCGCCGCCAGCGCCCGAAAGGCGTCGATATCGGTGCGGTCATCGCCAAGGTAGACCGCGCCGGCCAATGCGTGCCTGCCGACCAGCCGTGTGAGTGTGGTGCCCTTGTCAATGCTGGTGGACGGCAGAACCTCAACGACGCGCTTGCCCCGCGTGACCCGCAGCCCCGCCGGGAGGGCGAGATCGCGGGCGCGAGCGAGAACGATCTCCTCAGCGGCGTCGGGATCGGCGGTGGCGCGAACGTGGATGCTGCCGCCCAGGTTCTTGCGCTCGATCACCAGGCCAGGCAAGGATGGTGACAGCGCGTCGTTAAGACGGCTCAGCACGGATTCGACAACTGCTGCGCGGTGCTCGGCGTCGAGCGCTTGGCCGGCGCCTTCGCAGTGCTCTATCACGGCGCCGTTCCGCTCGAGCTCCTCCAGGCCATGGTTGCCAACATAGATCAACCCAGGCACCCCAACGAGCCGAAAGGCATCGCGGACAGCGCGCCCTGATACCACACCAACCACATCGAAGGCAGTTAGCGCCTCGCGCAAGAGGTTCGCTGCCTCTGGCAGCAATTCGGCCACGTCGGGTGAAGAAGTAATAGGGCTGATAGTGCCGTCAATGTCGGTGAACAGGCCACGCGGGCGAGAACGGAGCAAGCGCTCGACAGCGGGGCATGCGTCGAGAGACTGTTGCGCCAGTTCTTCAGGTGAGGCGGCCGCTGATAGGCGGGAGAGGGCCATTGTCGGTTCTCCATGCATGCATGTGGGAGGCGACAAGCAAGACCGCCTGCCTCACCCAGCAAGAATCAAACCATCAGCAAGCCGCAGACTGTTGTCCCATTGTCTCCAGCTTGGTAGCGGTTGTCAACTGGCCGGGCCAAAGGCCACCTCATGCCCACGCCCCTGGTAGACAGCGGCTCTCATATCAGCCGTTGGCGCATTGTTGGCCGGCTCCACGGGGATGAAGTACCGCTTGTAGCAGCGTGAGCACGCGGCCAGTGGAGCCGCATTGACAGGGATGCGGCGAATCCGCATAATGGCGATGCAATCCGTCGGCGTTTGGGAGTGGAGCTGTACATGCATCCTCGCAGATCTCACGACCCGCTCAAGGTACGCGAAACAATGTCGGGCAGGTTGGTGGGGCCAATCGGGCCGCTGGCGCTAGCTCCAGCGCCAACAGCAGACCAATGGAGCGGGCAAGCAATCTCCATTTATTCATTCTCAGAGGTGTTGGTCTGCGACTACTCTCCACCGCGGTCAACATGGGTACGGACCGAGCTGAAGTGGGTGAGCAAGCCGGCGTTCCCGCGGGATTCGGTGCGGCGTGAGGATGTGCAGCTATCCGCGTGGCTCTGCTCGATGAGCGGCTACGGCGAGGAAGATACCGGTTGGTCGGTAGATCGCTGGGACTGTGACATCATACAGCGTGACGATGGCGACCACATCCGGGTGGTGCTGCGTGTGGCGGTTGGCGGAAAAGGTGCGCGGCTCAATCGCATTGGCTACTCGTGGACTGCCTTTGCGCACGGCGCTTGAGATAGAGGAATAGAGACGGAATCGCGCACGCTGCGCTGCGGCGTGCCATGCTGCCGGAAGTCATCATGTATCGGAGCCGCGCCCTAGGAATCGCTGAGTAAATGTGGCGATAAAGCAGATCTCGATCAGCAAGCCGATCACGGCCTCACTCGCTGCGATACGATACTCAGGGTTGCCGAGCCGGAACTGCTCGGAAAAGAAGCCGCGGCCATGGAAGGCGGTAATGCTCTCGACGATCGGATCGGGCGAGCCGAGGCGGGAGTAGATGACCGCACAGACGGTATTAATGGCAACATACCACATGAGGATGCGCAGAGGCGTGTAGCCATAGCCAGCGAGCACGGCAATCAAGCAGGAGAGGCCGTAGCGGATGTAGCGGTGCTTGAGCCGATAGATTTGCCGGCGAATGCTATAGGCAGCATGGGAGAAGCGGGCGCCCTCCTCGTTGAGCCCCTGATTATAGAGATGGATGGCAATCTGGCGATTGGTGCGCACCGCCTCCTCATAGAAATAGATGGATTCCTGGCGAGGCGCCACGTACTCGTGGGTGTCGCGGTCGTGATGCCGAGCGGGACGCCGTCCGGTGAGCGTCTTGACGCTAGACCACGTGACGACGGAGAGGTTGACATCCCCCCACTGGACGTCAGCGAGGCGGGCGCAGCCATGCTCGCGGTCGCAGAAGTACACGCGGTCAAGTGTCGTGGCGCCATCGAAGAAGCAACGGGCCAGATCGGCGCCTTCGAGGTGGGCACGCGTCAGGTCGGCGCCCTCGCAGTGTGCCCCACGCAGGTCTGCCCGGTGCAGCAACGCGAACTTGAGATCGGCGTTTTCGCAGTGTGCCCCACGCAGGTTGGCCTCATCGAGGTGAGCGCGGGTTAGATCGGCGCCTTCGAGATGCGCAGCTTCCAGAATGGCGCGTTCGAGATGCGCTGCGCGCAAGTCTACGCGAGCCAGGTGTGCCGAGGCTAGATGAGCGTCTTGCAGACGTGTGCGCGCCAGGTCGGCATCGTCGAGATGGGCGCCTGCAAGCTGGGCGCCCTCAAGATGCGCGAAGTAAAGATGTGCACCCTGCATTTGCACGGCGGCAGCTTCTTCTTGCTCAGCCGTCGAGACGAGACTCTCCAGGCTGGTGAGCCCGCCAGTCAACCCGGCAAGGGGCAGGTGGCTCAGGTCGACGTGCCGCAGGTCGGCCCCCCGCAGATCGAGACCGGACTGCCCCTGCTGGTCCGGATCGTCCCAGTCGAGCGGGCCCTGACCGTCGCGATGCGCATCGAGCAACCACTCGATATCGGCGCGCGTGAGGGCAATGTCTTTGAAGGGGAAGCGGCTCTCCTCGATATCGGGCGCGACCGCCAGACGCGCGGCGAGCAACTGCTGGCGCTCTGGCGAGATGAGCGGCTGGGTCCGCCACGGCTCGTCGTCGGCGACGTAGCGATCACCGAAGCTGCGCCAGTAGTGCAGCCACTCGGTGGGATCGTCCGTGGCGGAGGGAGTGCGCCGCTGCTCCTGCATTATGGGCCTCCGCTGTCCACCATCACACCCTTCACAATGCCGCAGCGGAGCGCTCATCAGCGCTCGCAAGGAACATTGTACAAATGGAAGCGGGCGCTGTCAACGTGAGACGGAAGGGGCAGAATCAGGCAGTGCTGGCTGGCGTGCGCTCGTGCGGCTCGAGTTCCCGCTGGGCCGGTGGGGGTGGCACGTCGGTTGGCGCTGATACTAACGGCACGGATGGCGCGCCAGTCGGCGATGAGGGCGGTGAGGGCGCGGATGCGGGCGTGACGGCTTCCGTGGCGGTCTCGGTGGCGGTCGTGGTAACAGCACGCTCTACCGCGGCCTCGGCAGTGGTGACGGGGACGACCGGCGGCCCGAACTGCTCGGGGAACTGGCTGGCGTGGGTCAGGCGCCAGTCGCGCCAGAGCTCGGTGGCCACTGTCTGGATCAGCCCGGCGATTGGCGAGGCGAAGAGCGCGCCCCAGATGCCGAAGAGCTCGCCGCCGGCCACCAGCGCCACGAGCGAGACCGCCGGATGCACGCCAACCGCTTTGCCCACCACACGCGGCCCTACCACATCGCCCTCGATGATGTGGACGAAGACGAAGTACGCCAGCACCAGCAGCGCCGTCAGCCAGCCTTGCGTCAGCGCCAACAGCACGCAGGCGGCACCTGAGATAAGCACGCCTATGATCGGGATGAATTCCAGCAGAAAGGCCATCACGCCCAGCAACACGGCGTAGGGTACGCCCAGCAGCTCCATGCCAACGCCCACCAGTACCCCAATGAGCGTGCAGAGGATCAGCTGACCGCGAATGTAGCCACCCACCACGCTCTGCAGCGTGATGAAAACGAACGTCACGCGCGGCCGATGCTTGATCGGTGCGCTGGTGCGCAGCCAGCGGATCAGCCGCTCACCATCCACCAGCAGGTAGATGCTGAGCACAGTCACCAGCACGGCGTCGAGCACGCCGTTGAACACGCCTTCCAGCAGGGGGACGAGGCCGGCGGCGACCACTTGTGTCTGCGCCAGGAGCTGTGCGCCGGCGGCGTCAATCTGCGCCGCGGGGATGCCGAGCTGCTCCAGTTTCTGCACCAGCGGCGAGGTACCCTGGTGAGCGGGAGCGATCAAGGCCGTCAGATGGCGACTGAGCGCGCCGATCTGATCAACGACGGCAGTGACGGTCAGGTAGCCCAACGCGCCAATCGCGCTGACGAAGGCGAGGTAGACCACCAGAATCGCCACCCAACGCGGTACCCAGCGCGTGAGGTATGCCACGGCGGGCATCAGCGCGTAGGCGAGCAGCGCCGCGACGACCAGGATCAGCAAGACGCGGACGAAGTGCGCGGCGCCCCACACAGCAGCGGACGCGATGATGAGCCAGACGAGCACGGCGATGGCGATATCGCGCCGGCGCGCCCACGTCTGCGCGGCATCCCGCGGCGCTTCAGAGGGGTGGGTGATGGTGGGCGGCAGCTGCGGGTCATCGGCCATCAAGCTTACTCCGGCGATTGCGTGCAGAGCGGTGGAGCGCGGTGGCGCGAGCAATCCTCGCCCGGCGCATCGCATGATCGCGATGACGCAACTCGCGGGCCAACCGGACAGGCCGGCGTCCAACGAGGGTCTGGCATCCGCGCCCTGATGCTGCTACACTCTCGCGGTGATCGAGGCCGAAGACGCGCGGCCTGCTGAGGCGTGCGCGCGGCCGGTTGGCGAACCGGAGGCGCATTGTGATGCTGCTCGGCGCGGATATCGGCGGAACGTTTACCGACCTGGTCTGGTGGGATGGCGAGCGTGTGGTGACGCACAAGCTGCCGACGACGCCGGCCGCACCGGACGAGGCGCTGCTGGCCGGGATGGCCGCCCTCGGCGCCAACCGGGACGATGTGCTGCTGGTCCACGGCTCGACGGTGGCGACCAACGCCTTCTTGGAGCGCAAGGGCGCGCGCGTTACGCTGGTGACCACCGCCGGCTTCGGCGACACGCTGGCCATCGGGCGCCAGAACCGCACCGCCATCTACGACGCCCGCGCCCGCAAGCCCGCGCCACTGGTACCGGCCGGGCGGCGCATCGAAACGCGCGAGCGGCTGGACTACACCGGTGCGACGCTCGAACCGCTGAGCGATGAGGAGATCGCGCGAGTCGTCGAGGCTGTCCGCGCGACGCAGCCCGAGGCCGTCGCCATCTGCCTGCTGCATAGCTACGCCAACGCGGAGCACGAGCGGCGGCTGGCGCGGGCGCTGCGTGAAGTCTGCCCGTTCGTCTACGTCTCCAGCGCGCTCGATCCAGCCTACCGCGAATACGAGCGTATGAGCACGACGGTCCTCAACGCCTACGTCGCGCCGAAGGTGGCGGCCTACGTCGAGCGGCTGCGCGGGCAACTGGCGGGACCGCTGCGGCTGATGGGCGCGCATGGTGGGCGCGAGCCGGGCGATCTGCTGACGCGGCCGGCCAACATGATCCTCTCGGGTCCGGCGGGGGGTGTGGTGGGCACGCTAGCAGTGGCGCGCGCGGCGGACCTGCGCGACGCGATCACGCTCGACATGGGCGGCACCAGCACCGACGTTGCGCTGATTCCCGGCGAGCCGCTGGTGACGCGCGAGGCCGTGCTGGAGGGGCTGCCGCTGCGGGCGCCGATGCTGGATATCACCACGATCGGCGCGGGCGGCGGCTCGCTGGCGCGCTTCGACCGCGGGGGCGCGCTGGCTGTCGGGCCGCAGTCGGCGGGCGCGGTACCCGGACCGGCCTGCTATGGGCGCGGCGGCACCGAGCTCACCGTCACCGACGCGCACCTGCTGCTCGGCCACCTGCTGCCGGAGGCCTTCCTGGGCGGGCGGATGACGCTGGATGTGGAAGCGGCGCGGACGGCGGCGGAAGCCGCCAACGGCGGGCGGATGGCGAGCGTGGAAGAGCTGGCGGCGGGTGTGCTGGCGGTGGCGAACGCGGCGATGGAGCGCGCGGTGCGCAGTGTCAGCGCGCGCAAGGGCTATGATCCGGCCGACTTCACGCTGGTCTGCTTCGGCGGGGCGGGTGGGCTGCACGCCGCCGACCTCGCGCGTGCGCTGGGCATGCGGGGCGTGCTGGTGCCGCGGCTGGCGGGAGTGTTGAGCGCGTTGGGCATGGCGCTGGCGGATACGCAAAGCTCGGCGCGCGAGAGTGTGCTGCGCAATCTCGATACACTCGACGCGGATGAGCTGGCGGCGCGGTTCGCGCGGCTGGCGGCCGTCTGCGAGGCCGAGCTGCTGGCCGATGGCCATGCGGCGGAGCGCATCACCGCCCTCCCGGCGCTCGAGCTGCGCTACCGCGGGCAATCCTACGAGCTGACGGTTCCGTGGCAGGGTGACGTCGCCGCGACGGCCGAGGCATTCCATCGCGAGCACGAGCGCCGCTACGGCTACGCCGACCGCGGCCGGCTGGTCGAGGCGGTCAACGCGGTGGTGGCGGTGCGCGCGGCCAATCCCGGCTTCTCACTGCCTGAGGTCGTATCCGACGAGCCGGCGCCGCCCCTGCGCACGCAAGAGGCATGGTTCGATGGCGAGCGGCAGCCCACTGTGGTCTACCGGCTGGAGGCGCTGGCACGCGAGCAGGCGATCCCTGGCCCGGCGATCCTGGCCGGCGAGCACGCCACGGCCCTCGTGCCGCCCGGCGCGACCGCGCGCATAGACCGCCACGGCAACGCGCACATCACGCTCGACGCGTAAGCCGGCAGTGCCGCCACGGCGCTGGGGCGACCGCTCTCCACTGCGACCACTCGACGCTCGGCCGCGGGTTCCCACCTGCTCTATTGACTCTCCGGTTACCTGAGGCCGTACAGTTGCCCGCAGATACGGCGGGCCAAGCCGAGAGCGAAGTGGCGCCGCCGTGCCGCGATCTGTGATGTGCGGCAGGAGAGCTAGGATATGAGCGGGCTGGTCAGGATCGGCGACTTCTCGCGGTTGGGCCGCGTATCGGTGGTGACTCTGCGCCACTACGACGACCTGGGGCTGCTCAAACCGGCGCACACCGATCCCGAAAGCGGCTACCGCTACTACGCGGTGGAGCAATTGCCGCGCCTGCATCGCATCCTGGCGCTGAAAGAGCTGGGCTTCTCACTGGAGCAGATCGCGCAGCTCTTGCGGGCAGAAGTCTCGGCGGAGCAGATGCGCGGCATGCTCGTGCAGAAGCGGTCTGAAATCGAGCGGGAGCTGCTGGCGCAGCAGGCACGGCTTGCATCCGTCGAGGCGCGCCTACGGCACATCGAGCGCGAAGGCAGTGGCCCTGCCTCCGAGGTGGTGTTGCGCCCGGTTGCGCCGCAGCTCGTCGCCAGTCTGCGCGCGGTAGTTCCAACGCTGGACGCCGTCGAACGGCTCTTTGAAGAGGCCGAGGCGCATGCGGCGCGCTACCGTGCTCGCGCGGACGCTCCGCCCACGGCCATCTATCACGACGCCGACTATCGTGAGCGCGAGGTGGATGTCGAGGTCACGGTGCCGCTATCCACGCGCATCTCTGACGGGCCGCGAGTCGTCGTGCGCGAGCTGCCCGGCGCCGAAGCGGTCGCCTGCGTCGTCCATGCCGGCAGCTATGCCACGATTGACCAGACATCGGCCGCGCTTCTGACGTGGATCGCCGCACAGGGGTATCGGGTAGCCGGCGCGTATCGCGAGGTCTATCTGCGCTTCGGGGTGGGAGGACTGCCGCTCGCCCTGCCGCCGGCGTATCTGGCGCGGGAAACGGACGAGTATCTGACCGAGCTGCAGGTGCCGGTCGAGCGCGCGGGTTGAGCAGGGCGCAGTGCGCTGCGTGCCATAGGCTGGAGCAGGGCCAGCCGGGCGAACGGGACGGAGGAGGGATGACGGGTGATGCGCTATAAGCTGCTGGGCCATAGCGGCCTGCGGATCTCGGAGCTGTGCCTGGGGACAATGACCTTTGGTGAAGACTGGGGCTGGGGCGCCTCACAGGAGGAGAGCCAGCGCATCTTCGAGCTGTTCGTGGGGGCCGGCGGCAACTTCATTGACACCGCCAACAACTATACCGACGGCTCCAGCGAGCGCATCGCGGGCGAGCTGATCGCGCCGACTCGCGAGCGCTACGTCTTGGCGACCAAGTACACGCTGACGGCGCGCAAGGACGACCCCAACGGCGGCGGCAACTCTCGCAAGAATCTGGTGCAGTCATTGGAAGGGAGCCTGCGCCGCCTGCGAACAGATTACGTGGACTTGCTGTGGCTGCACATGTGGGACGGCATGACGCCGCTGGACGAGGCGCTGCGGGCGTTGGACGACGTGGTGCGCAGCGGCAAAGTCCTCTACGTTGGCTTCTCGGATACGCCGGCGTGGGTCATCTCACAGGCAGTGACGGCAGCGGAGCTGCGCGGCTACACACGCCCCGTGGCAGCGCAGATGCCCTATAGCGTGCTGCGACGCGATCCTGAGCGCGACCTGCTGCCGATGGCACGCGCGCTGGACTTGGCAGTGCTGGCGTGGGCGCCGCTCGCTGGTGGTGTGGTGACGGGCAAGTACGGCGGGCAGAGCCAGGAGCCACGGCGCTACGGCGAACATACGGTAGGCGAAGCTGACCAGCGCGTCGTCGAGGCGGTGGCGGCGGTAGCGCGCGAGATTGGCCGCTCGCCGGCCCAGGTGGCGCTCGGCTGGATGCGGCAGCGACAGGAGGGTGACGTCATCATCCCCATCGTCGGCACGCGGACCGTAGCGCAGATGCGCGAGAACCTGGGCTGCCTCGATCTCACCCTCACCCCCGACCAACTGCGCCGGCTGGACGAGGCAAGCGGCTTCCGACGGGGCTTCCCGATGGACTTCCTGGAGGACGACGAGGTGACAGAGCTGATCTTCGGCGGCACGCGCCCGCTGATTGACACGCATCGCCGATAGCGCTAAGCGCTCTACGCTGGCGGCGCGCGTTGGCGTCTGCGCCGCCTGGCGACCGTGCCGCCGACGATGAGCAGTCCGCCGCCCAGCAGCAGACCGCCGCCCGCAAGCGGGAGAAGCGGCGGTGGCTCGCCTGCCGCCGTGCGCGTGTCGCTATTGGGCGCCGTCGTCTCGCCGGGGACGCCAGTTGCCGTGCGTGTGGCGGTGGGCGCCGCTCCCTGGCTGGTTGGCCCGACGGGATGGCTGGTGGTCGAGGCGCCTCCGCTGCCCAGTCTCGGCCCGAACCCACCGCTGGAGTACGTCACCGGACCATGGCCGGCCAACGCGGACGAGAGTAGCAGCGCGAGGCCCAGCACCGCCGCGATTCCGCCAAGCCACTGCGCGGCGCGGGCGGCGGCGAAGCCAGATCGGCGGGCGGGCGCCCGGCGCGGCGGGACGGGGGTACGTGGCGCGAGAGGTGTGACACGGTCAGGTAGCGCGGTGCGAGCCGGTGGCGCGCCGGTCTCCGGGAGAGCGAAGGAGCGTGGCAGCGCGGGCGGCGGCAGCGCACCGAGTAGCGCGCGCACCTCGCGCAGGCTAGCCAGCTCCGTCTGGCAGGCATGGCAGTCCGCCAGGTGCCGTTCGAGCGCCGCGGCCTCGTCCGGCGTAAGCTCGCCGTCCAGATAGGCCGAGAGGCGCTCGCGCTGGGCATCCCAGTCCGCGTGCCATCGATTGCTGTCGCCGCTGCTGCTCATGTTTGCTCTGTCTGCCTCGCCTGATCGTCCGCGCGCTCCACTCGCCTGCTCTGATCTCTGTTCACGAGTAGTCGCGCTCACTGCCAGGACGGCCCGAAGGGCGAAATGGTTCCCCCTCGCGCAGCAGCATCCCACGCAGATGGGCCCGCCCCCGCGCGATGCGCGACTTGACCGTGCCGAGCGAGGTGCCCATGATGGCGGCGATCTCGTCGTAGGCCAGGCCCTGGATGTCGCTGAGGACGACGGCCAGGCGCTGCTCGGCTGGCAGGCGCTGCAGCGCAGCCTCGATCCGCGCGATGGTCTCGGCGCGCAGCGCGGCGCGCTCGGGATCCCATGACGGGTCAATCATCGCCCTGGGCAGCCGCGCGTCGCTGCTGTTCTGGGGATCGGCGTCGCGCTCGTCCTCCAGCGTCGCCTCCAGCGAGACGGCGGGGCGGCGTCCTTGGGCGCGGAAATGATCGTAGCAGCCATTGCTAACGATGCGGAAGAGCCACGCGCGGAACGACGAGCCATGGAACGAGCCGATCGCGCGATACGCCGAGAAGAAGGCGTCCTGCGTGACGTCAGCGGCGGCCTCGGCATCGCCCAGCATACGCAGCGCGACGGCATAGGCGGCGGATTGGTAGCGCTCGACCAGCACGTTGAAGGCCGCGACCTCACCGCGCTGGCTGCGCTCGACCAGCGCGCGCTCGTCGTCGCCACTGTTTCCGTTGGCTGTCAAGTCGTCTCGCCGCCGCGACATTGCGCCTCCGCCTCCGGCCGCTCGTGTCCCTGCCCGCTCGCCCGCACATTCGCGCGTAGTGTAGCCTGTCGCTCGCCTCGCCCACAAGTGGCCTAGCTCACACCTGCCCGCCACCCTGACACGCCATTCGTCACGACGGTCACGCGCGCACAGGCACTCCCACACAGCCTGCCAGCCACGAAGTAGGTTGAGCGCTCCCCCTCTCCACGTACGGGCGAGGCGGGCCTCGCCGCTACATTACCCCCACCCGGGTTTGTAAGGGCGCGTTGCGCACGCCCCGCGTGGTTGTGCACGCCCCGCCTCGTGGGATAGGAGCGAGCGGCACGCGCTCGCCCGGACACGCTATAGTGGAAGACGCACCCCATCAGCGGTGGCGGCAAGCGCGGCAGATGTGACGAGTTCGACAGCAGGAGGCAGGGCAGCGCGATGGCAGGGCAGGGCTTCAGCTTCGAGCAGTATCTCAATGTGCGTACGGCGGCGTGGCCGAGCTTCTCACCGGGCGGCGAGCTGGTCAGCTTCCTCACCGACATCACCGGCGTCGCGGAGGTCTGGACGGCGCGCGACACGGGCGGCGAGACGACGCCCTGGCCGGAGCAGGTGACGTTCCGCGGCGAGCGCGCGATGTCGGCGGCGTTCGCGCCCACTCGCGACGTGCTGCTGGTGCAGGGCGACGTGGGCGGCGGCGAGCGCGCACAGATGTTTCGCGTCAATGCCGACGGCACGCACCTCGCCGCGCTGACCGACCAGCCAGAGGTGATCCACCAGTTCGGCGGCTGGTCACCCGACGGCGCGCGCATCTGCTACGCGAGCAACGCCCGCGACCCGCGCTTCTTCGACGTCTACGAGATGGCGCCAGGCGATGAGCAGCCGCAGCCGCGCCTGCTCTTTTCCAGCGACGACACGAACTATGCGGCGGGCTACTCGCCGGACGGCGAGCGCGTGCTGGTGCTGCGCGCGGAGAACAACGTGCGCGCCAGTCTGCTGCTGGTGGACGTGCACAGCGGCGAGGCGCGGCGGCTGACACCCGAGCAGCACGAGGGGCACGGCACGTACGCCGCCCCGGCGTTTGGTCCAGGCGGCGCCGGCATCTACGTGCTGGGCGACCGTGGGCGCGAATTCACGACGCTGGCCTACATTGACCTGGCCTCCGGCGATGAGCGTTTTCTGCGCGACGATCCGTGGGACGTGGAGGCGCTGGCCCTGACGCCGGACGGCACGCGGCTGGCGCTGACGTTCAACGAGAACGGCGCCTCGCGGCTGGAGCTCTTCGACATAGCGGATGGCTGGGAGCGTCGCCAGGCGCTCCTGGCGCCGGAGCTGCCGATGGGCGTCGCGCGCGAGCTGGTGTGGTCGCGCGACGGGCGCAAGCTGGCCTTCACGCTCGATCCAGCGGAAGGCAATCCCGACGTGTGGATCTGGGAGCCGGAGGCGCGGCGGCTGCGGCAGCTCACCCGCAGCGCGCGGGCGGGACTGCCGGCGGAGGCCTTTGTCGAGCCGCGGCAGGTAGCGTTCCCGACCTTCGACGGGCGGCAGATTCCGGCGCTGCTCTACGTGCCAGCGGAGGCGGGCGCCGACCCGCGCAACCTGCCGGTGGTGGTCTACGTGCACGGCGGACCGGAGAGCCAGTTCCGCCCGACCTTCAACGCCGTCGTGCAGTACTTCGTCAGCCGCGGCTACGGCGTGCTGGCGCCCAATGTGCGCGGCAGCACCGGCTACGGCTACACCTACCAGAGTCTCGACGACGTGCGCAAGCGCATGGATTCGGTGGCCGACCTGAAGGCGGCGGCGGAGTGGCTAGCGGCGAGTGGCGTAGCGGACGCGCGGCGCATCGCGGTGATGGGCGGCAGCTACGGCGGCTTCATGACGCTCTCGGCGGTGACGACCTATCCCGACCTGTGGGCAGCGGCGGTGGATATCGTCGGTATCGCCAACTTCGTCACGTTCATGGAGCAGACTGGTCCCTGGCGGCGCCACCTGCGTGAGTCGGAGTACGGTAGCCTGGAGCACGACCGCGAGTTCCTGGAGCAGATCTCGCCGCTCGGCCACGTGGACCGCATCACCGCGCCGCTCTTCGTCGTGCATGGCGCCAACGATCCGCGCGTGCCGGTGGGCGAGGCGGTGCAGATCGTCGCCGCGCTGCGGGCGCGGAGCGTGCCGGTCGAGTATCTGCGCTACGAGGACGAGGGCCACGGCGTGGTCAAGCGCGCTAATCGCCTCGTCGCCTATCCAGCCATCGCGCGCTTCCTGGACGCGCATCTGGGCTGAGCCCACGCACGCGGTTCATCCGGCCCCTACACGACGCATCCCGGCGCGTGCGCCGCGCACCGGCGGAAGCCGGTCTCAAGCGCCGGCAGTAATCCTGTGCGGACGGCGATTTCCTCGTCTTTGCGCATTATTTCGTATCCTGCCTGCTCTTGTCTCAAGTGCCGCAGTACGCTAGATTAGGAGGCACTGGCTGGCGTGCGGGCGCCAAGCCGAATAGATGAGGAGTACGTACACGATGGACACGGCTACACGGGGTGTTTCGCGTATCTCGTGGTGGGCGCTGCTGCTGGCGAGCGAAGCAATTCTCCTGGCGCTTGGCCTGGGCATCACACTGGATGCCGCTGGCTCGACGATTGGCGATCTTACCCCTTTCCAAGGCGCCATGCTGGCCGCTGTGATCGTCTTCGTCGGCGCGTGCGCGATCATCCTCATCAGCTGGCTGCGCGTGGATGGACATGCCAACTCGTCCGCCGACATTGCGCGCGGCTGGTGGACCGCGCCGGCGCTGCTCGCCGTGGAGGCGCTGCTCGTGGCAAGCGCGGCGGGCGTCGTCTGGGACTACAGCGCCTCATCTCCCATGCTCGATCCGACCGTGCTACAGGCGGTGATGCTCGGCGCGACGCTCATCTTCCTGGTGACGTTCATCGCCTGCCTTGTGGGCCTGCTGCGCAGCGAAGAGCGCGCGTGAAGCGAGCGCGCAGACGTGGACATTGCTCCTTCCTGGCGGGCTGCGTACTCTGTAAAGGGCACTCCATCCCCGCCGCCGGCAATCGAAGGCGCTGAGCCGTCACGCACGCTCGCACCTGCTGGCCCAGAACAATAGCGAGCGGCAAGTAGGTGGTGTTTGTATTACGCACCCCATTCTCGTCGCTCGCTACCGTCTCACTTCCACCGCGAGCCTGACGCGGCATGTGCGATGGCGACCACTCGCCAGAGCCTGTGGTGTGTGGCCAGGAGCAGATCGGGCTCAACCAACGCAGCTTGAGGTAAAGGCGTACTTGACCGCCGTAAGGTTGCCGTTGGCGTCATACGTCTCGTTGATGAGCATGTAGCTCCTATAGTTGGGGCCCGCCCCTTGGCTGATCATGAGCGCATTACCGGTGAGTGTCCGGCTGGCTGGGAACACGTTGGCCACGAAGTCGTCGTGGTAGGAGGTTGCGCCGATGTAGGTCACCCCGGTGGGCTCCCCAGTGATCAGGTCAATACCGACGCCTGTGAGTTGGGCGTCCGTCTCGTCGGTGATACGCAGGGTCCCATTGCCCGTTTCGGTGACATGATACAAGATGTGCAGACTTCCGGTCATGTGGACGCCGCTGTAGGTACAGGGGTCGAGATCGTATTCATCCACTGCTACCCAGGTGCTCTGGCCGGTCGCGGCCTTGGCTGGCGCCACCGCCGCAAACGCCGCAACGAGCACACCCGCCAGGACGATCCCGACCACCAGTATGCGGAGGTATGTCCGTGAGGTTGATCGGACCTTCGTCATATCGTCGACCTTTCGCTGTCGGTGAACAGGTGACAGCCTTTCCACCGCTCGCAATGTGTGCGCGAGCGCCATGTACGGTTCAACGCAGGTCGCTAGTTGCTTGCCCGACGTTGCCCTCCTTCCTGTGTACATGGCAGGCAAGCCACACCCTGTGCTTGCCGGAATGCCCACAGTAGTGGCTGCCAGTCTCGCACCCTGGCATCGCAATCGCCTCGCAATCAATGAGCCCTATGACACAGTCTCGTCGCGACAAGCTGCCGACATTGATGTGCTGGAGGACAATGATCGCTGCCCGCTCAGGTAACGCATACTACGAACGGCGGGCGGCGAGTAGAAGGCTGAAGCTGAAAGCCGGGTGCTCGGCGCGGCGTCCGTCTCCTTCGTGACGTTCATCGCTTGCCTTGTGGGCTTGCTGCGCGGTGAAGAGCGCGCGTGACGCCAGCGTGCGCGGGCGTGAGAGCAAGGGTGAGAGCGCGATGGTGGGCGCGCTCTATATCGCCAAGTAGTGCCTGGCGGCGGCTGCGGAGGAGTACCGCGTCCATCGCGCCGCCTGGCTGTGAGATGACTGTGAGGCGCGGCTGACGGACTGTGATGCCGCCACGACACAGGGGAGCTATGATTCCGGCGCGCATACGGATGCGACGCCCGGCCGCACCCAGGGCGCTTGACATGGGTGGTGGTTCGCATGCTCCCGCATCTTCGTCGCGTTCGTCACGTCGTCCTCATTGCGTTCGTTCTCGTGCTCGCCGGCTGCGGCGTCTCTGGCCAGACCGGCACCCAGCCGACGCCCACCAGCGCGGCCACCCCGGCGGTCTCCTGTGACTTCACCCTGGACGATCCCCCGCCGGCGCCGCAGGGGTCGCTTCCCTACGAGCCTGGAACCGGCAGGTCCGCGCTACGGGCGGAGCAGTGGGCCGCCATCGCGATGGCCTCGGCGGACGAGGGCTGGGCCATCGCGCGCAATACGCCGATTCCGCACTCCACGCTCTTCATCCGCTACCACGCTGGGCGCTGGACGGCCCCCTTCGGCCCGCTGCAGCAAGACCTGCGCAGCCTGGCCATGGTCTCGCCCAATGAGGGCTGGGCTGTGGGCGATGAAGGCGTCATCATGCACTACACCGGCGGCAAGTGGACAGTCACCGTGCCAGCGGGCAGCCTGCCGTACTTCCACCACTTTCCGTTCGTCGGCCCCGACTACATGACGAACTATCTGAGCAGCGTCTCGATGACCTCAGCGACCGACGGCTGGGCCGTGGGGCAGGGCATCCAGAAGGACAGCGCCGGCCACATGCAGGAGGTTCGCGTCTTCGTTCACTACACCGGCGGCCGCTGGACGGTTGTGGAGCCGGCGACGCCAGGGCCTGTCGAACGGCCGCCGGTGGTCTCGATGGTCTCCGCGGGCGACGGGTGGACCCTGGGCGCCGGCGGCGTCTTTCGGTATCAGCAAGGGCGCTGGCTCGAGGACGAGACCGCCACATCAGATCCAGCCTGGAAGTCCGTGCAGGTGAATAGCGCCAGCATGGCGTCGTCCGCCGAGGGCTGGGCGGTGGGGCAGACCGCCACGTCGGGTTTCGTGGCCCGCTACTGCGGCGGGAAGTGGACGATTGCCGGCCCAGAGAATCTGGCGCATGCCGACCAATTCGACGGCGCTATCTTGACCGGCGTCGCGATGGTCTCTCCGCGCGAGGGCTGGATGATCGGCTCCCGACCGGGGCCTTCGGCTGAGCTTGGGCGGAGCGGCTTCGTGCTGCACTACCTCGACGGCCGGTGGAGCGCCGTCAGTACGCCGCTCGTCGCCGGTTGTGCCCTCTCCGTGCTCGCCATGGACTCGGCGAGCGATGGCTGGGCCATCGGGACGTGCGGCGCCAGCGGCCCGTATGAGACCTTCCTCTTGCACTACCACAGCGGCGCCTGGAGTCTCTATCAGAACGAGATCCGGCTGCCCTAGCCACCTCGACCGCGCGCAGCGGTGCGCACGTTAGCACCGGTGAGCCGGCACCGGCGCCAAAGATACTCATCTTCGTCTAAGATACTCACGTTCACGGAATGAGTATCTTTGGCGAGATTGAGTATCTTTGACTGCAAAGCGCGCCGAGGGTGCGCGGGTGCTGGTCGCGTTGAGCGAGAGGGGCCTGAAGATGCGCGTGGAACCCAGTGTCGTGACCTTCCGCAATCCGCAGGCGACCAGTGGGCTCGTGGTCGGGGAGCCGCCAAATCGGGAAGTCCTCGCGTTTCATCGCCGGCTGCCGGGCTACGCGCCGACGCGGCTCGTCCATGCCCCCACGCTGGCGCGCATGCTCGATGTGGGCGATGTCTGGGTCAAGGACGAATCGAGCAGATTCGGGCTGCCATCGTTCAAGATCCTCGGCGCCTCGTGGGCGACATACCGTGCACTCGCCGCCAGGGCCGGCGGCGCCATCCCAGAGTGGCACACGCTCGACGAGCTAGGACGACAGCTCGATCCCCTCAAGCCGCTCACGCTGGTGGCCGCCACCGACGGCAATCATGGGCGCGCGGTGGCGCACATGGCGCATTTGCTCGGACTGCACGCGCATATCTTCGTGCCCGATGGGATGGCGCCGGCGCGCATCGAGGCCATACAGGGCGAAGGCGCCGCGGTCACGATCGTCCATGGGACGTATGACGACGCGGTCGAGCAAGCCGCAGCCCTGGCTTCCGACCGAGCGCTGGTGATCTCCGATACGGGGTGGCCGGGGTACGAAGATGTGCCAGCATGGGTGGTCGAAGGATACTCGACCATCTTCTGCGAGGTGGATGACCAGCTCGCCGAAGCGGGAGCGCAGGCGCCTGACCTGGTCGCCGTGCAGATGGGCGTCGGCGCTCTGGCCGCGGCTGTTGTCACGCACTACCGGCGCCCGGCGCTTGAAACTCGTCCACGGATCGTGGGCGTCGAGCCGGCGAGCGCCGCCTGCGTCCTGGCCTCCGCACAAGCAGGAGAGCGTGTCTCAATCCCTGGCCCGCACAGGTCAATCATGGCAGGGCTGAACTGCGGCATCCCGTCGGCAACGGCGTGGCCGCTTGTCTCGCGGGGCCTAGACCTCTTTGCCGCGATAGATGATGAGTATGCACGTGCTGCGATGCGTGCCCTCGCCGATGCCGCTGTGGTATCGGGCGAGACGGGCGCGGCCGGCCTGGGCGGTCTGCTCGCCATCCTGCGGGGAGCCGACGCGTCCCCCATCCGTGAGGCACTGGGCGTAGATCAGACTTCCAGCATCCTGGTCATCTCGACCGAAGGAGCCACCGATCCCGAGGCGTACGCGCGTGTCGTGTCGGCGCGGGGCTAGCGGCGCGCAGCTCGTGCGTGCGCTTCGCCTCGCCGCATGCTAGAATTGCCGCACGCCGTCGCAGACGAGCCGGACGGCGACGCTCCAGCGGGCTGTGGAATGTTGTGTTGGGGCGACGAGCAGTGCAGGAGGGCACGATGAGCGACCCGCTGTTGAAGATCACCTCCCGGCCAGAGGCCGTGGATCTGATGCTGACTCCGACGAGTGTGCGTATGCAGCTCGCCGGCAAACTGCTGGACGAGGTCAACGCGGAGCTAGCCTCGGCGGCAAGCGAGACCGAGGCCAAGGAGTCGCCCTTGATCGCGCGGTTTGTCAGCTTCGTCACCCGGTCGGTAGGCAAGCTGGTCAGCAAGACCATCGAGGTGCCGCTCGCCGACATCGCCTCGGTCGAGTACACCGGCGGCGCTCTCGTCTTTCACTATGTCAAAAAGCCGCTGATCTCGTTCGAG
>DASUBU010000232.1:0-44725 GCA_035763125.1 Ktedonobacterales bacterium | reverse complement strand
TACACGAGCAAGCCCGCACCCGGCGAGCCAGGAACCGGCCTCAACGCTGTCATCGCCTGGACAGGCACCGATCATCGGCTGAATCTGCTGACCAGCAGCGATGGCATCCACTACAGCGGCAAGCTGACGCTGAACGAAACGTCGTTCGCGCGGCCAGCCGTCGTCGGGGGCTGGGCCGGCTCGATCGCCATCGCCTGGACCGGCACCGATGCCAACCACTCGCTCAATGTCATCTTCGACGTGCGGTCAGCACACCCGACCAAGCTGACGCTCCAGCACGAGAACAGCGACACCTCGCCCTCGCTGGAGCAGGGCGGAGACGGCCTGTTGCTGGCGTGGACCGGCACCGATGTCAACCACTCGCTCAACGTGCAGTCGCTAACGGTGCCGGCTCTCAAGCTCGGCCCCAAGACGACGATGTGGCACAACGGCACCATCGCCAGCCCCAACCTGAGCCGCGATGTCGCCACCGGGAAGCTGCTGCTGAGCTGGGCGACCCCACCCACCGGCCAGATCGCCTTCGCGACATCGAGCGATGGGATGAGCTGGACGGCCGCAGCGCTCACGAACGAGTGGAGCGGCAGCGAGCCGAGCATGATGGGCATCAAGGGCAAGGGTGACACGCCGGCCCACTGGATGGCCTGGGCCGGCACCGGCACCGACACGGCCCATCACATCAACGTGCAGTACTCGACGAGCTTCCCAAGCTGGCCGGCCGCCGGCACCAAGGTGACGCTAGGTGAGACTGCCTTCAGCGGCCCACAGATAGGCTACGTGGGCGGCGACCAGCAGGTGCTGATCGCCTGGACCGGCACCGATGCGGCCCACCACCTCAACGTGGCGGTCATCTCGAGCGCGGGCCAGACGACGGGCTACGCGGTGAAGGTGTTCTTCTCCAAGCATCCCGACTCGGACTCGGACTTCACCAAAGTGTTCCCGGTGAACCGGACCTCGCCCGATCTCGGCGTGGCGACCTACGCCATCAAGCAGCTGATCGCCGGCCCCACAGCGGCGGAGGCGCAGGCGGGCTACTTCACGGAGCTGACGGGCGCGATCAACAAGAATGATGCCTCGAGCTGCGGCGGCGCCGACTTCAAGATCACGCTCGACCATCGGGGCACCGCGCCCGAGACTGGCACCGCGACGCTGCAGTTCTGCCGCGCCACCGCGACCGCCGGCATCGGCGCCGACGCGCGCATCACCTCCGAGATCAAGGCCACGCTGACCCAGTTCTCGAATATCAAGAAGGTGGTCATCCTGACCAAAGACGGCAACTGCTTCGGCGATATGAGCACCCAGAACGCTTGCCTCAAGCCGTAACGCGATGACTCCAGAGCGTCATAGCGCGGCCTTCGGCGCGGGCTGACCCACGTCGAGGGCCGCGCACTCAGCCGCAGCCCCACTCGCGTACCGCGGTGCAAATGTCTCCAGCGCGGTTTGTACGGCCCCTGACGGGCTATCGTCGGTCCACAATTGATAGACCCGATCCCGCTCTCGCTCGCGAAGGTCCAGATGCGCTCAAAGGCAGCGGAGTGGCCGTCTCCGGTCGCGGAGGGACCGGAGATGAAGGTGATCGGCCGCGTCGGCTGCCCCACCAGGCGTGTGATGCCCTCGGGCACGATGCCCACCACCTGCTCCTCGCGCACCACGCACAGATGCCGGTCCAGCACCAATGTCTGTGAAATACCTCTCCGTTCGTGGCAGATTCGACGTTAACGAGGTCAACGCCGCTCACGATGCCGGGACGGCCAACCACTGACGCCAGGCGAGTGAGAGCTGGCAGGCGTCAGCTTTCAAGGAATGTGATGAACGCTTGGTCGCCCGCTAGTGGATAGAACGCGATGAAGGTCGCCGTCGCCGTGGCGGACGCATTGTCGAAGTGGACTATCGTGGTGCCGGGAGGCTCGCAGAACACGCTTCCCGCGCGCAACATCGTCGCAGGTTGACCCTGGATCTCGAAGAAGATGTCGCCATCCTTGACGTAGCCGACAACACCGCCGGGATGGACGTGAAGACCCGCTTTCTGGGCCGGCTGCAAGGTAATGCGATGCGCTTCGATGCGCTCCACGTGCGCGCCGAAGGTGCCAGTGAGCAGGTGTTCGCGCGCGATCTGATTGGTGGTAGCCGACGGCGTATCAGGTTGATCGTGTGCCATGGATGGCCTCCCGTTTCACTGGTCCACTGACTGTGACGCCAGCGTGACCAAGCTTGCCTACTCTGCGGCGGCAGAGCCAGAAGTCGCCCGTGGGTCGCAACTCGCCGCCGACGAGCAGCGACGTGCGCTGTCCGCCCTTCCTCCGCTCGCATGACGCATTCTCGCTGCACGCTATGGACTGGGCGGCGGTCCAGGGATAGGCACTGCTGAGATGGTGCGGGATGTCGGCGTATCGGTCAAACGTGCCCAGTAGATGAAGGCCCTCACATGCCAGAAGCTTCGCCGCTGGCGCTCGCCACTTCACGATAGCGCGTAGCTCGGTGCGTCCGGTCGTCTTCATGGTGCGCGCGTCTGGTCCAGCTACCACCTCACGTCCGGGCAGTCTCCACCACCAGGACGTGCAGCGTGCGCGGCCCATGCACCCCCTCGACCCGCGAGAGCTCGATATCGCTGGTCGCCGAGGGGCCAGAGATGAAGGTGATCGGCCGCGTCGGCTGCTCCACCAGGCGTGTGATGCCCTCGGGCACGATGCCCACCACCTGCTCCTCGCGCACCACGCACAGATGTCGGTCCGGTACGAGTGTCAGGGCGCGCCGCCCCTGGTGCGCGCCGCCATCCAGCACGATGGTGCCCGTCTGTGCGATGGCGAAGGCGCAGCCCGTCAGTACGCCGTCACTCTCGTCCAGCGCCTCATTGGCGAGCGGCGGGTCATCGCGGAGCGCCTCGACACCGGCCGGCATCCACTCCGCAGGCACATCGGCGGGGGCCACCAGCCGGCGAATACCGTGGCGCGCACAGGCGTCGGCAATCGCAGACGGCAGTGCGGCCGGCGCGATGCGCTCGACGTGGGCCTTGTAGTCACGCAGCCGGTCCACCAGCTCGGCGATGATCGCGGCTCGCTCGCGGTCGTCGTGCCAGCGGTAGGTGCGCACCACCGGCCCGACCTCTGAGGCGTCGTCTAGTGCCGCGCGAATCCTGGCGAGGACCGTCTCCTTCGCGCCCGCTGTCTCGGCCATCACCCAATCTCCTTCTCTCTACCGCCCTCGCTCGCGCGCTCGTTCTCGCGCTGGCGCTGCCGCCACCACTCACGGAAGGTCTGGTTCGGCAATGCCTGCAGATCGCGGGCGTGCGTCCAACCTGCCAGCATGCCCGGCAAATGGTCAATCACGCCGTCGTGCATGAAGACGCGCTGCCCCTGGCGGCCGAGCTTTTGCGCGCGCTCGTAGCGCTTCGGGCTGGCGAAGATGGCGGCGAGCTGGCGCATCACAATCGCCTCCGGGTTCAGCGCCCCGGCATGGGCTGTTATCTGGCCGCGCAGGTGCAGCAGCACGTCTGGGATGTTGATCTTGACCGGGCAGACCTCGTAGCACGCGCCGCACAGACTGGAGGCGTAGGGGAGCGTCTTCGCCCGCTCGATCCCCACGAGCTGAGGCGTCAGGATCGCGCCGATGGGGCCGGGATAGACCGAGCCATAGGCATGCCCGCCTGTGCGCGAATAGACCGGGCAGATATTGAGGCAGGCGCTACAGCGGATGCAGTGCAGCGCCTGGCGCCCCACTTCGTCGGCCAGCACCTGCGTGCGCCCATTGTCGAGCAGGACGAGGTGAAAGGTCTGCGGCCCGTCGCCCGGCGTCACCCCCGTCCACAGGCTGGTGTAGGGGTTCATTCGCTCGCCTGTGGAGCTGCGCGGCAGAAGCTGGAGAAAGACCTCGAAGTCCTGAAACGTCGGGATGATCTTTTCGATGCCCATGACGGTGATGAGCGTCCGCGGCAGCGTCAGGCACATGCGGCCGTTGCCTTCGCTCTCGACCACCGCCACCGTGCCGGTCTCCGCCACGCCGAAGTTTGCCCCGCTGATCGCCACCTCGGCGGCCAGGAACTGCGCGCGCAGGTACCGCCGGGCGGCAGCCGTCAACTGCTGCGGCTCGTCGCTGAGGTCCTCGTCGCGGGCGATGGTGCGGCGGAAGAGATCGCGAATCTCGCTGCGATTCTTGTGGATCGCGGGCACCAGGATGTGCGAGGAGGACTCGTCGGCAAGCTGGATGATGAGCTCGGCCAGGTCGGTTTCGACGGCCGTGATGCCCGCGCGCCGTAACGCCGCGTTCAGGCCGATCTCGTCGGTGGTCAGCGATTTCACCTTGACGACACGCTCCGCCCCGGCCGCCTGCACCAGCCCGGTGATGATGGCGTTGGCCTCGACGGCGTCGCGCGCCCAATGCACTTGCCCGCCCGCGTGGATGACCGACTCCTCCAGTTGGAGCAGGTAGCGGTCGAGATGGCGCATGACGTCAGCTTTTATCGCCGCACCCGCCGCGCGCAGCTCTTCCCAGTCCGGCAGCTCGCCGACGACGTTGCCGCGCTTGGAACGGATCGTCGTGGTGGCCTTGGCCAGATTGCGGCGCAGCTGCGTATCGGCCAGAGCGGTCTTCGCGGCCTCTGGGAAGGCGGGCAATGGCCCGACATGAGCGGGTGCCACCATCCTAGTCCTCCTCGGTGTTAGCCAGAATCTCCGCCAGGTGTATCGTGCGCACGCCAGCACGCAGGCGATGCAGCCCGCCGCCGATGTGCATGAGGCACGAGGTATCGGCGGCGCAGACCACCTCGGCACCCGTATCCAGGACGCTGCGCACCTTGTCGCCGAGCATCGCCACCGATGTGTCGGCGTTCTTCACGGCGAAGGTGCCGCCGAAGCCGCAGCACTCCCGCACGTTCGGCAGCTCCACCAGGTCAATGCCCTTCACCGCCTGCAGCAGCCGCCAAGGGATATCTCCGACGTGGAGCACGCGCAGACTGTGGCACGTCGCGTGGTAGGTCACGCGGTGCGGGAAATACGCGCCGACATCCACGATGCCCGTGCGCTTGACCAGGAACTCGCCCAGCTCGTCCACGCGCGGCACGAGATCCCGCACCGCCGTGATGAGTCGCTCGTCGCCGCTGAGGGCGGCCGCCTTTGGGTACAGCTCGCGCACCATGCCCACGCACGAGGCCGACGGCGCCACCACCACCTCCGCGTCGCCGAAGACCTCGACGAAGTGCCGGACCAGCGGGATGGACTCGCGCTGGTAGCCGGTGTTGTAGTGCATCTGCCCGCAGCAGGTCTGCGCCTGCGGAAACTGGACAGTGTGGCCGAGCCGCTCCAGCAGGCGCGTGGTGGCGATGCCCACATCGGGGAACAGCGTGTCATTGAAGCATGTGATGAAGAGAGCAACGCGCATCGTCTCACCCCATCCTGCAGCTCACAGACTGCGCGCCGCCACAACCGCGAAGCGCGGCGCTCTGGCGGGGGCGCTCATACCGGCGCCCCGTCTCGCCATAAGCGTAGCACCAATCGCTTCATGATGCAGCGCACGCGGGTCACTGCTCCCAGCCGGGCCGAAGCGCGAATCAGCTTCTCAACTCGGCGTCCAGGCGCTCGCGCAGCGCGGCGACGACCGCACGCTGGGCTTCCTCGATCTCCTGGTCAGTCAGCGTGCGCTCCGGCGACTGGTAGGTCAGCGTGTAGGCGAGGCTCTTCTTGCCCGCCGGGATGCCCGCGCCGGTGTAGACGTCGAAGAGCCGCACATCCCGCAGCAGTGGCCCGCCCGTTGCGCCGATCACCTCGGCCACGCGAGCATGCGGCGTCTCGGCCGCCACGACGATCGCCAGATCGCGCACCGCCGGCGGATAGCGCGGCACGCCCGCATGTGGCACGACCTCCGGTACCGCCCGGAAGAGCCGCTCCAGGTCCATCTCCAGCGCGTACGTTCGCTCGGGCACCTCGAAGCGCTCGGCCACCTCTGGGTGTAGCTCGCCCAGCACCGCCACCGGCAGCCACGTCTGTTCCATGAGCGCGAGCGCAGTCTCGCCCTCGCCACTGACACCATCCGCTGTGACGGCCACCTCCAGCACGGCCGTGCGGCCTGGGTGGAACGTGGGCGTGCGGGCGGGCACGAAGCGGTACGCGCGCACCTTCAACGCGTCGAGCAGCGTCTCGGCGATGCCCTTGATGTCGTAGAAATCGGCCGGTCGCGCTTCGCCCAGCCAGGACTCCGTACGCGCTCCAGCGATCGCCACCGCCAGTGTGTGCCGCTCGTCCGCCAGTCCGGCGCCCGCGGCCATCTCCGCCGTCGGCAGGTAGCGCTTGCCTAGCTCGAAGAACCACAGCCCGGCGCGCTCATGCTTGGCGTTCTCGCGCACCGTGCCCAGCAGCCCCGGCATCATCGTCAGCCGCAGCACATCCAGGTCCGAGCTGAGCGGATTGACGAGCGTGATGCCCGGCACGCGCGCCGCGATGGCTTCGAGCTGCCGCCGCTCGCCCGCCTTGCTCACAGTTGCCCCACTCCTAGCCTCTGCCTGTCCCGCGCTCGCGCCCTCGTCTGCCGTGGTTTCCGTGACGGGAGCCGTCAGCAGCAGCTCCTCGCCGGGCGCCGCGCCCAGCAGCAGCTTCGCCATCTGGATGCGGCTGGTGAGCGGGTAGTTCATGGCCTCGGTCATCCCCGCGCCTACCAAGATTTGCCGCACGCGCTGCTGGCGGTCCAGCCAGGTCTCCGGTATCGGGGCCGGCAGCGGCCCGGCGGGGATGGTGCTGGGGATGCGCTCGTAGCCGACGATGCGCGCTGCCTCCTCCACGAGGTCGGCACCCTCCTCCACGTCGCCGCGCCAGGTGGGCACCGTCACGTCGAGAATGTCCTCTTCGCCAACCTCGCTCTCGCGCTCGGCCACGCCGAAGCCGAGCCGCCGCAGGCTTTCGATGATCTCATTGCGCGTCACCGTCATGCCGGTCAGCCATTCGACGAGTCCGGTGCGGAACGCGATCTGCCGCTCTTTGACCGGATGCGGATAGAAGTCCACGCGGCCGGGCGCGACAGTGCCGCCGGCCAGCTCGGCCAGCAGTTGCGCCGCGCGGTCAATCGCCATGCTCGTCAGCTCGATATCGGGGTTCTTCTCGAAGCGGCCCGATGACTCCGTGCGCAACCCAAGCGCCTGCGACGTGCGGCGGACGTTGGTCGGGTTGAAGTGCGCCGCCTCTAGCAGCACGCTGGTCGTCTCCTCGCCGACCTCTACCCGCGCGCCGCCGAAGACGCCCGCGATCACCATCGGTCCCGCCGGGTCGGTAATCAGCAGCATCTCGGAGGTGAGCGTGCGCGTCACGCCGTCGAGCGTCGTGATAGTCTCGCCGGGCTCAGCGCGCCGCACGACGATGGTGTGGTCGGCTACCTTGTCGTAGTCGAAGGCGTGCAGCGGCTGGCCCAGCTCCAGCATGACGTAGTTGGTGATGTCCACCACGTTGTTGATCGGGCGCATGCCCGCGTGCAGCAGGCGATCCTGCATCCACTGCGGCGACGGGCCGAGGGTCACGTTGCGCACCACGCGCGCGGTGTAGCGCGGGCAGAGCGTCTCGTCGCGCACCTCGAGCTTCATCAGCTTGCCGGCCGCCGTCCCCTTCTCCGGCACCTCGATGGCGGGCGGCTTGAGCGGCCGGCCGGTGAACGCCGCCACCTCACGCGCGACGCCCACCATGCAGGAGAGATCGCCGCGGTGCGCCTTGATGTCGAGATCAATCACCGGCTCGCCGATCACCTGCCCCAGCGGCACGCCCAGCGGCGTCTTCTTCGGCAGGATCAAGATGCCGGAGTGATCGTCGCCCAACCCCAGCTCGCGCGGCGAGCAGAGCATGCCCTCCGAGAGCACACCCATCGCCTTCTTCGGCTGGATGATGATCTCGCCAACCCGCGCACCCACCTTCGCCAGCGGCACCTTGTCGTGCAGCTTGATGTTGGGCGCGCCGCAGACGACGCTGAACTCCTCGCTGCCGGTGGTCACGCGCGTCGCGCTGAGGTGATCGGACCCTTTGATCTTCTCCAGGTGCGTGATTTCGGCGGTCACGATATCCGGCCAGCCGTAGTCCACGCGGTCTACCTCCAGCCCGTGCATGGTGAGCTGATAGGCCAGCTCCTCCGGGTCGAGGTCGGTCTCTACGTACTCGTTCAGCCAGTGATATGGCACCCTCATCGGGCTTACTCCTAACTCTTCTTACTCCGCCAACATTCCGGCTGTGTGGACCACGCGCAGCTCGTGCTTCGGTAGCCAGATCCTCACCGCAGAGGAAACGGAGGACAGCCTATCTGCTTTCACTTCCTCTCTCTCCCCTCCGTTCCCTCTGCGCCCTCTGCGGTGAAATCTCTCTGTCTCGCCCTACACGGTCCAGCGGCCGCGGGCGATGTTGACGAGGTCGGCCACGATGCCGAAGGCCGTCTGCCCCGGACCGCCGTCGCCCTCGATGATGGTGAGATCGCGCATGGTGTCGGTGTGTAGCAGCAGCGCCGTCTCGCCGATGCCGACGTGAGCGAAGGCATTCTCCGGCGGCAGCGCCGCTAGCTGGATGCGCGCCGTTACGGTGCCATCTGCCCCAGGCTCACGCCGCACCTCGACGAGCTGCTTCAGCGCGTGGCCCGCCGGCAATGTCGCCTGCGCCGCCCGCATCGCCTCGGCGCCCAGCCCCTCGCGGACGACGTCGCCCGGCCGCAGGTCCGCGCCCATCAGCACGTTCGCCAGCACCGTCGCCTTGACCGCCGCATCCCAGCCCTCCAGGTCGTTGGCGGGGTTGGCCTCGGCGATGCCGAGCGCCTGCGCGCCGGCCACTGCTTCTTCGAGCGTCGCTCCGGCCGCCATGCGGCTCAGCACGTAATTGCTGGTGCCGTTGAGCAGCCCGGTGAAGCCCTCGATGCGGGTCGCGGGCAGCGATGCCTCGGCCATGCTGAAGATCGGCGTGCCGTCCATCACCGTGGACTCGAAGCGCAGCGCCACCCCACGCTCGGCCGCCAGCGCCGAAAGCTCGCGATAGGCGAACGCTATAGGCCCCTTGTTGGCGGTGACGACGTGCCGGCCCGCGGAGAGTGCCGCGCGCACGTGATCCAGCGCCGGCTGGCCGCCCTGCGGGTTGAGCGTTGTCAGCTCCAGCACTACATCGGCTGGAGCACTCGCCGCGAGTTCCAGCGCGCCGCCAGTAAAGGGCTGTGCGCCAGCGGGAGGCGCTCCCTTGGGCCACACGGAGGCCGCCAGGTCCGCTGCGCTGATGCCTTCCGGCGCGGTCCAGCCGCCGGCTGAGCGGGTCAGCGCGGCGGTGAACGCCAGCGTCAGGCCGTAGCGCTCGCGCAGCTCACCTTCTTTCTCGGCGAGCATGCGCGCCAGCGCCTGCCCCGCATTGCCGAATCCAAGCGATGCCAATCGCAGATGCATGGTATTGCCTCATCAAGTTTGCGTCATACAAGGGCTTGCGGAGCGAGGGCCGGCGGCTGGAAACCGCACCTGGAGGGCCTACAGCCGCCAAGCCTGCCTCCGCGGGCTCATCTCCAGCGGGTGCTGATACTGGCCGAAGACCTCTGCTCTCTGCTCTCTCCCCCAACTCTCTGTGTTCTCTGTGTCCTCTGTGGTGAGCGCTTTGTCACGTGAACTGGCGCAGGAAGCGCAGATCGTTGCCGGTGAAAAGGCGCATATCGTCAATGCCGTAGCGCAGCATGGCGATCCGCTCGATGCCCAGCCCGAAGGCGAAGCCGCGGTAGACGTCGGGGTTATAGCCGACGCCGCGCAGTACCTTCGGATGCACCATGCCCGAGCCGCCCATCTCCAGCCAGCCGGAGTACTTGCAGACCCGGCAGCCCTTGCCGCCACAGTTGATGCAGTCCATATCGAACTCGGCGCTGGGCTCGGTGAACGGGAAATAGCTCGGCCGGAAGCGTACTTTGCGCTCAGCGCCGAACATCTGGCGGGCGAAGCGCTCGACCACCCCGCGGAGATCGGCCATGGTGGTCGTCTCGTCCACCATCAGCCCCTCGACCTGATGGAAGGCCGCTTCGTGGCTGGCGTCAATCGCCTCGTTGCGGTAGACCTTGCCCGGCACGATGGCTCGCACGGGCGGCTGCGTCTGCTCCATGATGCGAATCTGGTTATTCGAGGTCTGCGTGCGCAGCAGAAGCTGCCCCGGCACGATCCAGAAGGTATCCTGCATATCCCGTGCGGGATGGTCAACCGGGATGTTGAGCGCCTGGAAGTTGTAGTAATCTGTCTCGATCTCCGGCCCCTCGAGCGCCTGGAAGCCCATCTCACCGAAGATGCGGATGATGTCGCGCGTGGTCTGCGCCAGCGGGTGCACGTGCCCGCGCGGAACCTCGCGCCCAGGCAGCGTGATATCCAGCCGCTCGATCTCCAGCGCTGCCGCGCGCTCCGCGGTCCGCAGCGCCTGGGCCCGCTGCTGCAGGTCCTGCTCGATCTCGGTCTTGACCGCGTTCGCGGCCTGCCCGACGGCCTTGCGCTGCTCGCCAGCAAGCTTGCCCAGCCCCTTTAGAATGTTCGTCAGCTCGCCGCGCTCGCGCCCCAGGAAGCGCGTGCGGACCTCGTCGAGCGCGGCGGTCGTCTCCGCGCGCTCCAGCTCGGCCAGCGCGCGCGCGCGCAGCTCTTGGAGCGCCCGCTCCTCCTGCGTATCTCCGGTGGCCATGCGCCTCCTCCAATCCTCCTGCCCGCCCCATTCGCGGACACAACAAACGGCAGCTTCGTCAGGGACGAAGCTGCCGTACGGCTCCGTGGTACCACCCGCATTGGGCGCGCCTGGCGGCTGAAACCGCACATTGAAGTCCTCTGCCTCTGGCTCCCCCTCTCCGCGCACGGAGAGGGGGTAGGGGGGTGAGGACCCCTGAGCGCACCCCGCTCGTTCGCCCCGCTATCGGTGGGCCTCCGCGGCGCCTACACACCGGGCTATCTGGCCCAATCGTGCGCGAATGTCGGGGACTTCAGTCCTCACCATCTCGTGCACCGGCACTGTAGTGCCGCGATTGGTCGTCACTGCCCGGCTTCAGCCGCCGGCTCAGGAGTGAACTTCGCGCGGAGCGCCGCGTATCGGGGCTTCCAGTCGCTGACCCCGGCTCCCTGGCCGTGCACTCCGCCTACTCTCTCCGTCGTCGCGTCTCAGTCTTCGGTTGTCGTCTGCTCGCGCGTCTCGCGGCCCTCGCGCTCGGCTGCGCGGCGCTGCCGCGCTGCCTCAAAGAGTATCACACTCGCGGCCACCGCTGCATTGAGCGACTCGACACGATTATACATCGGGATGCTCACCGGCAGCGTCGTCAGCTTCTGTGCCTCCGGCGAGAGGCCATGCGCCTCGTTGCCGATGATGAGCGCCGTCCGCAGCGTCAAGTCACACTCTGTATAGGCCGTTCGCCCGCTGGACTCCGCCGCGAGCACCTGCCGCACCGCCGGCGCCCCGTGCAGCACCTCGCGCGCTGCCTGCCAGCTCGCCAGCTCCTGCACCGGCATGCGGAAGTGTGCCCCAGCCCCCGCGCGCACCACCTTAGGATTGAGCGGATCGGCACAGCCCGGTGCCAGTACCACCTCGTCGGCGTCGGCCGCCAGCGCCGTGCGCAGGATCGTCCCCAGGTTGCCGGGATCGCTGATTGCGTCCAGCACCAGCAAGATGGGCCGCATCCGTCCGCGCCGTCGCGCCCGCACTTTGGTCGCCGCGACGTCGGCCGACGCCACCGAAGTGACGACGCCCCGCGGCGTGCGCGTATCCGCCGCGCGCTCGATCGCTGCCGGCGCCGCCTCGAAGACCTGCGCCCCCGTCGCCGCGGCCGCCTCGATTCGCCCGATCAGCCGCCGCCCCTCGGCCGTCTTGCCCAGCGCGTCGGGCTCGTACACGATCAGCAGCGGCGTGATGCCCGCCTCGAAGGCCGCCTCCAGCAGATGCGGCCCCTCCATCAGGAAAGCGCCATGCTGCTCGCGTCCCTTCGGCGTGTGCAGCGTGCGCAGAAGCTGGATGTGTTGGTTCGAGCCGCTGGTAATCATCCGTCCTCCTGGCGCCGCATGCGTCCTGATGTGTGGGGTCCGGGCGAGGGGGCTACTCTGTCCCGCGTGCGTCGTCGCGGGTGAGCGAGTAGATCAGGGTGTCGCGCACGGCGCCGTCGTAGGCCATACCGTCACGGCGCAGCCGCCCCTCGAAGCGGAAACCGACCCGCTCGGCCACCGCCGCACTGCGCCTGTTGCGCGCGTCGCAGCGGATGAAGACACGCTCGGCGCCCAGCGTGTCGAAGGCGCAATCGGCCAGCAACCGCACGGTCTCGGCCATGTAGCCATGGCCGGCGGCGTCGCGCTGCAGCCAGTAGCCAATCTCGTACTCGCTCACCGCGGTGTTACGGGGGTGCAGCCCACTCCCGCCGAGCAGCCGTCCGCTCTCGCGCTCCCACACGCTGACAGTGAAGTCCTCGCGCAGCAGCCAGCGCGCACGCGCTCGGTTGATGAACTCGCGGGCCTCGTCCACCGAGTCGTAGCCGATCGCCCACGGCAGCCAGGGCAGCAGGTAGTCGCGTGACGCGACCACCGCCGCGAAAAGCGCCTCGGCGTCTTCGGGTCGGAAGGGGCGCACGAGCACTCGCTCGCCGCACAGCTCGTCGAAGATCGGCCGCAGCGTCGTGTGCTGGGCTGGGTCGCCGAGTGTGAACCAACTCGTATTCGCCCCTGCCGCCTCGTCTGCCGCTGGCGACTGCCCTACTGGTCGGCGGTCCAGATCCGTCCGGGCAAAGACCAGCGTATCACCCAGGTTGCCGTCGCCGTCGCGGTCGTCGTGGCGCAGCGTCGCCTCGTGTGTGTACCCTAGCCGCCGGGCCACCCCCGCGCTGTGGGGGTTGAGCGTGTCGCAGCGGATCACGACCCGCCGTGCGCCGAGTGTCTCGAAAGCATACTCTTCCAGCAGTCGCACGGCCTCGGTCATATGGCCCTGGCCGCGTGCCGAGGTCCGCAGCCAATAGCCCACCTCGTAGGCGCCGCCTTCCTCATCACCGAGCTGCTGCGGCAGGATAGAGCGCAGAAAGAGGCTCACGCCGCCCAGGAGCCGACCTGATGTTGTGTCGAAGATGCCAAGCGAGAGCTGCTCGCCCAGCAGGCGCTGCGCCTCGCAGCGAGCAACGTATGCCCGCGATTGCTCGACGCTGGTGTAGGTGTCCATCCAGGGCAGCCAGCGCCGGCTCGTCGCCCGCGACTCCTCGACCGCCGCGAAGTGCTGCTCGGCATCCTCCAGGCGCAGCGATCGCAGGAGCACGTGCGCACCGCGCAGCTCAGCGAATTGCACCATCTGCTCCTGGATGGTTGGCGGTCGCATACCGGTCTTCCTCCACTCTCCCGCGATCGACTACCTCGTTGCTGCACTATTGCCGCGGCATCGTATCACATGGCCGATGCGGGATGCTCGCATAGGTGGCATCCAGCCTGGCAACTCATCACGGGGGCGGCGTGTTACAGTTTATGCATGCTGTTCTTGGAAGGGAGGCAGAGCTCGCCATGCCGGATAGCTCCATCACACGCGAGGATCTCGCACGCCTCGCCTCGCAGGTCTATGCGCTGGTGCGTGCCTGCCCGCCGGGGCGCGTCACCACCTATGGCTGGCTCGGCGCGGCCGTCGGCTTGCCCAGGGGAGCACGGTTTGTGGGCTGGCTCATGAATGAGACGCCCAAAGGGGCAAGCGTGCCCGCTCAGCGTGTCGTCAACGCCAAGGGCGAGCTGAGCGGCAGCTGGGCCTTTGGGCAGCGCGGCCGGATGCGCGCGCTGCTCGAAGCCGAGGGCATCGTCTTCGACGAGGCCGGCCGCATCAACATGAAACGCTTCGGCTGGGATCCGAGCCGCGACCTGGACACCGCCGAGCGCGAGCGGCTGCTGGCCGATGCGTCCCCCGCAGATGTCGAGCCGAGCGACCACCTGACGGCCCTCATACGCGACGACCCCGCCTCGCCGTTCCGCCTTGCCCGTGCCGACGATTGAGCGCGGCAATGCGTGCGGGCGGCAAAGCGCCCCGCGCGAAGATGCGAGCCGGGCATGGGGAGTGAATCATTCGTCCCACCGGCGGCGCGCTGCCAGCGCATGTGTGCTATACTTGCGACCTAAGCCGACGGGCTAAGCCGCAAGCCGTCCAACAGGTCAGGAGGGGTGTGAGCCATGCGCAATCGTTTGTCTCAATGGAGTGGATGGGACGATGGGGGCGACCAGGACGACGAAGGCGGATTCGATGGCTACGGCTATGACCACGCCCCTCCAGATGGCCGCTACGATGCCACTGGCTATGATGCGGGCGGCTACTATGAGGACGAGCAGTACGCTGGAGCGCCGGGCGGATATGCGGGCGGGTACGGCGAGGCCGAGGGCGAGGAGCTCGGCCTGATTCTGCAGCCCGAGCAGTCACTGGTCGGCGTCTCCAACACCGTTACCAAGCATGGCGTGCCGCTGCTCTCCTACACGCGCACAATGCAGCGCTTCTACACCAGCCGCAAGCAGCGGCTCAGCCTGGGCCGCTTCAAGTGCGAGGTCTGCGGCGAGCGCATTCGCTTCTGGGCCTGGGTAACGCCCAATAAGAATCACACGCACGATGGCTGCTATGAGCGTCTCGCGTGGACCTGGACGAGCCTCTACGCACAGCAGCAGCAGCTTGCCTCGCAGGGACAGCTTGAGTAGCAGCGGATGGCATGGCATGCCGCTCGCCGGTACTCTACAGGAGTACGCGCTCGCCGATCTCTTGCGGCTGATCGAAAGCGGGCAGCGAACCGGCGGGTTGTTCGTCACCGATGGCACGCGCCAGGCAGCCCTCTACTTTAGCGGGGGCCTGTGGCTGCTCGGTGAACGGGTGGGTTCCGGGCTCACGCTCGTCCACCGGCTCGTGCGCAGCGGGCACCTGACAGATGGCGCCGTCGAGGCAGCGATCGGAGTGCCCTTCGACCAGGTCGCCGAGATTCCCGAGACACGGATCATTGCGGCGCTCGTGAATACCGGCGTCCTCCCCGACCAGCACGTGCGGGCGTTCTGCATCGAAGACGCCACCAGTCTTCTGGCGGTGCTCTTGCCATGGGGCCAGGGGGAGTTCGCTTTCGACGAGACCGCTCAGCCGCCACCAGGCCGGGTCTACCTGCCGCTGCCGATTGGCATGCTGCTGGCGCAGGCTGCACGGGCGCCAAGCGCACACCCGCCCGTCCACCCCGCCCACAGCCTCACGCGCGACACCGTGGTAGCGTTCGCCGAGATTGATCTTTCTGGGCAGCCCGCCGTGCAGCTCCGCCCGGAACACTGGCGTCTGCTGACGGCGGTGGATGGCCAAGCGCCTTTGTGGGTTATTGCCGGCCGCATCCAGCTCCCTGAGCCTGCCGTCATGCAGTTGGCATCGGAGCTGGTTGGCGACGGGATCTTGCGGGAGGCGAGCTACATCCCCGCACCCGAGGCCTAGCCCGCCCGCACCGTCACTGCCGTACCGTAGCACAGCACCTCGGTGACGCCAGAAGCGATCTCGGTCGCGTCGTACCGCACGCCGATCACGGCGTTCGCGCCGATCTCGGCCGCGTGCTGGATCATCAGCTCATACGCATCGCGCCGCGCCCGCTCGCAGAGCTCCGTGTAGATCGAGATGTTGCCGCCCACCAGCGTCTGGAACGCGGCGCCGATGTTGCCCACCACACTGCGCGAGCGCACGATGATCCCGCGCACGATGCCATGGTTGCTGACCACCGTCCGGCTGGGCAGCTCGAATGCCGACGTCACCTGCGAGTGGTCGAAGCTGGCCAGGCCTGCCGGCGGGCGCTGACCACCTGGCTGTTGCGGATAGCCCTGTGGGTACTGCGGATACTGTTGGGACATGTGAGAACCTCTCAGGCTGGATGGATAGGCAAGCTGCCGCATCGTCTGTGTGGCGTGCGGGCGACGGCAGAGCGTGCCGCCTGCGCCCATACCCATACATGCTCTACGCACGATGCCCGATGCGGTTTCAGACTGCGCCTCCTTGCCCGGCGCATCGAGACGCCTGAGAAGTATCGCGGTTCATTGTCCGCCGCGCCGTCCCCAGAGGCGCCGCGTCGCCCAGCCGCCGAGCCAGTAGCCGGCTGCTCCCAGCACTACCGTCAGCCCCAGCCAGGCCACCACCGCCCATAGCGCGCCCGAGGCGGCGCTCGCCACCGCCAGCACGCCCATCGCCGCCACCAACCCCAGCGTCAGCCCGGCAAGCAGCCCAATCGTGCAGCCGACGTGTGCCAGGTTGCGCCCGCGTAGCCCCTCCAGCATGTGCGCTCTACGCTCCCCGTCCATACATGCGCGGCCATCCGGCTCGGCGCAAGCTCTGCCCGCACAAGAGATGATACCATCTCATCAAGCATTGATTGCCATGCGCTAGCGGCAGTAGGCTGTCTCGGACGCGCATCATGCGTCCTACCTGCCGAGCCGGCCCGGCCGTCCGAAAGGAGCCCGCATGTCAGAGTTGAGCTTCGATTCCCTGCAAGCTCTGCGCGCCCGCGTGACCCGCGGCGAAATGACGATCGAATCAGCGGCGACCGCTCACAGCCTCGGTGAGCTGCGCGCCGGGCTCGCGCTCACCCGCGGCCGGCTCCAGGCGCTGGCGGAAAGCTGGACGCCGGCACAGCTACACATTCAGCCGCCCGCAGGCGAGGGCGAAGACCACTGGTCGGCGACCGAGGCCCTCACGCACGTGATCGCGACGCAGAACTGGTATCTGCTGCATATGAACCGCCTGATCGGCCGCCGCGAGCACTTCGACCTGATGGTCCGTGGCTTGGGCGATCAGGCGCGCCCCGATGTGCCCAAAGTGGCGCTGGAAGCCGACCTGCACGCCGCGACAGCGCGCCTGCTCTCCTTCATAGACGCGCTGCCGCCTGATGCCGATCTCTCTGCCCAGCGCGACTCCACGTTTTTCGGCGATCTTTCGTTACGCGGGTGGGTGCTCCTGGCAATCATCCACGATCTGGACCATCTCGCCCAGATCGAGCGGTTGCGGGCGCTGCCCGCTTTCGGCGCGTAGTGAACACGCCGCCGGCCAGGCCATCTTGCTGGACCTTGCGGGTGAAGCGCTTCAGCGCCTGCTCGAACGAGCCACTCTGTTGATCACAACTTCGCTCACGCTGTCCACCCGCGGCCAGTCGGGCCTTTGCGTCTTGCCAGCCGCGCTCGCCTTACGCCGTGCGAGTCAACTCAGCCGAGCCTCCGTGCCGTGGCCGCTCGTTATCAATCAATCCGTGGCGTCAGTGTGCGCCAGATCGGCTGGGCGACACGAGCCAGAACCCAGGGCAAATCCAGACACAACGTACCACACAGCATGCTGCCAGCATGGGCCTAGTGCGCCTCTTGCTCGCTACGGCGTATCTCTGTGCCCGCTACCTTACGTCGAGTAGCCCAGAAGTCCAGGGGTCATGCTGACCGCGCGTTTGAACCCTTGCACGGCTGGCTGAGGTTGTGATAGCGTGTAGCCACACCGAGAGGCGCGATGCGGCGCTAGATTGGCTTCTACCGCAATCTGGCACGTAACATGCATAGGCGTTTGATACTCGCAGCACGCCTCCCGCGTGCAGAGTCGTCCGGCGGCAACGCCACGGTACTCACTCGCACTTTCCAACTGAAGACTTGCCGTTCCGTAACGATACCGGGCACAGCGAGCGGCGACCTCCTCGACAACGTCGGCGGGGAATCGCGCCGCTCGACGTTCCCGCGTCACTCCGCCAGGCAGGCGGAGGACAACGCCCGCTCGCGATGCGCGATCTAAGCAGTGCCAAACAATGAATACTGCCACGCGAGCCCACGTTGTCTCCTCCCCGCTGAGCGCCGCGATTCCCCGGCGTCTCCCACTGTGACGGGACGCCGCCGAGTGTGCGTGCTCGGTCGGTCGAAGCACACATCTCGTTGGGTACGAGATCGTGCCGCCCTGCGCTCGCGGAGCAGCACCCCGGAGATGCCACGCGCATGAGCTGTCTGCACTTGCACGGTACGACGCGCGCCTGGTCTCTGGTGGTAGTGGCGGCACGCTGGTCTTCATCCTCGACGAGCCTGAACCGCTCCACGTCGTGCGCTGATGCACGGGGTCTTTTGTCTGGAGCGGCCATGGCGGCGCTTCTGCGGCTCGCCCTGACGTGGGAGCCGCGCGAGACGGAATAGCGGCCGCCAGGCATTCTCCTACAGCTCATCTGCTGCATGGGAAAGCGACGAGTCATCGTTCCTTTTGGCAAGCTGTCCGTACACCTCCGTCCCCTCGCGGATGGGGAGTGCCACCACGGAACCCGCGCTCGCCCGCGGAGGCGGGGAGGCAGTACAGTACCTCCACGCACCGGCACAAGCGGGCGGGGCAGGTCGGGAAGAGAGCATGGGCATGGACCTGGTGAAACGGCTTGAAGAGTTTCGGGAACGCGAGCGTGCGCTGGGCTGGGAGGGCACCTTTGCCCAATATTTTGAGATCGCCACGCGCCAGCCGGCAGTTGCGCAGCTTTCGCATGAGCGCATCTACAACATGATCGTGGCTGCCGGCACCGAGACCAACCGACTGGGAGAACCGCGCTACAAGTTCTTCGACAACGAGATCTTTGGCCTCGATCGCCCACTGCAGCAGATCGTCGAATACTTCCACTCCGGCGCCCAGCGCCTCGAGGTGCGCAAGCGCATTCTGCTGCTGATGGGCCCGGTCGGCGGCGGCAAGTCAACGATCGTCAGCCTGCTCAAGCGTGGGATGGAGGCCTACACGCGTGCCGAGGTGGGCGCGACGTATGCGATCAAAGAATGCCCGATGCACGAAGAGCCGCTGCACCTGATCCCGTCCGAGCTGCGCCCAGACGTGGAGAAGGAGTTCGGCCTCTACATCGAAGGCGATCTCTGCCCTCAGTGCCGCTGGCTGCTCGAACACAAGTACAATGGCAAGATCGAGCAAGTGCCGGTGGTGCGCATGGCCTTCAGCGAGAAGCACCGCCAGGGCATCGGCACCTTCACTCCGTCTGATCCGAAGAGCCAGGACATCGCCGAGCTGGTCGGCGGGATTGACCTCTCGACGATCGGCGAGGTGGGTGTCGAGAGCGACCCACGTGCCTATCGCTTTGACGGCGAGCTCAACATCGCCAACCGCGGCATGATGGAGTTCGTCGAGATGTTGAAGGTGGACGAGAAGTTCCTCTACGTCCTCCTGACGCTCTCGCAGGAACAGAACATCAAGACCGGCCGCTTCTCGATGATCTACGCCGATGAGGTGGTCGTCAGCCATACCAACGAAAACGAGTATCAGGCGTTCGTCGGCAACAAGAAGTCCGAGGCGCTACAGGACCGCATCATCCTCGTCAAGGTGCCTTATAACCTGCGCGTCAGCGATGAGGTCAAGATCTACGAGAAGCTGCTCGGCCAGAGCGCGCTCAACGACGTACACCTCGCGCCGTATACGCTGCGGGTCGCGAGCATGTTCGCCGTGCTGACGCGGCTTGAGCCTTCGAAGAAGGCGGGCATGAGCTTGATGAAGAAGCTCAAGCTCTACGACGGCGAGGAGCTCGAAGAGTTCAAGCAGAAGGACATCAAGGAGCTGCAAGAGGAGACGGTCCGCGAGGGCATGGACGGCATCTCGCCGCGCTATGTCATCAACCGGCTTTCCAGTGCGCTGGTACGCGACCGCGTCACCTGCATCAACCCGATTGATGCGCTGCGGGCGCTGCGCGACGGCCTCGACCAGCATACGGGCATTACCCGCGACGAGCGCGAGCGCTACCTCAACTTCATCAGCGAAGCACGCAAAGAGTACGACGAGTACGCCCGCAAAGAGGTTCAGCGCGCTTTTGTCTACTCCTTCGAGGAGTCGGCCCGCACGCTGCTGAACAACTACCTGGACAACGTCGAGGCGTACTGCAACAAGACGAAGCTGCGCGATCCCATCACCGAAGAGGACATGGAACCCGACGAGCAGCTCATGCGCTCGATCGAGGAGCAGATCGGTATCACCGAGAATGCCAAGAAGCCGTTCCGCGAGGAGATTCTGATCCGCATCTCGTCGCTGGCACGCCGTGGCCAGACCTTCGACTACACCAGTCATGATCGCTTGAAGGAGGCGATCGAGAAGAAGCTCTTCGCCGACCTGCGCGATGTGGTCAAGATCACGACATCGTCCAAGACCCCCGACGCCGAACAGCTCAAGAAGTCCAACGAGGTCATCAATCGGCTGGTGGCGGACCACGGCTACTGCCCGGTCTGTGCCAACGAGCTGCTCAAGTACGTCGGCTCACTGCTCAATCGCTAGCCGCGTCTGCCGGGCGGGAGCGCAGCACACCATGCCGCGCCGCGCTGGCCCGCCCGGCAACGCGCCGCCAGCCTCCGTTCACGCGGCGGGTGACGTGGCGCATCCACTCGCCGGGGCGCCGCGCATCACCAGAGGAGAGGCGCATGAATACGTCGTCTATCTCGCGCCAGGACTGGTCGCTGCACCGCAAGGGCCAGATTGACCAGGAGCGCCACAAGCAGAAGATCCGCGAAGCCATCAAGAAGAACCTGGCCGATATCGTCAGCGAGGAGAGCATCATTCTCTCCGATGGCAAGCGCGTCATCAAGGTGCCGATCCGCTCGCTCGACGAGTATCGCTTTCGCTTCGACCCTGGACGCCAACAGCACGCTGGCGAGGGCAACGGTGACAGCGAGGTTGGGGATGTGCTGGCGACCGAGCCACGCCCTGGCCGCGGGCGCAAGGGCCAGGCTGGAGAGGAGCCCGGCCAGGATTATTACGAGGCTGAGGTCACGCTGGACGAGCTGGCGGCGATGATCTTCGAGGACCTGGGGCTGCCGTTCCTGGAAGAGAAGAAGCTAGCCGAGATGGAGACGGAATCCGTCCGTTTCACCGATGTGCGGCGCGTCGGCCCGCTCGCCAATCTCGACAAGAAGCGTACAATTCTGGAGAACCTCAAGCGCAACGCGGCCAAGGGCGATCCGCGCTTCCACGACATCAAGAACGACGATCTGCGCTTCAAGGTCTGGGAGCCGACGATCAAATACCAGTCGAACGCCGTCGTCATCGCCATGATGGACGTGTCGGGGTCGATGGGCGAGTTCGAGAAGTACATCGCCCGCAGCTTCTACTTCTGGATGGTGCGCTTCCTCCGCACCAAGTACAACAACGTGAAGATCGTCTTCATCAGCCACCATACCGAGGCCCGAGAGGTGACGGAAGAGGAGTTCTTCACCCACGGCGAGAGTGGCGGTACACAGGTCTCCTCGGCCTACGAGCTGGCTCTGGAGATCATCAAAGAGCGCTTCAACCCCGACGACTGGAACATCTACCCGTTCCACTTCTCCGACGGCGACAACCTGCCGTGGGATAATGAGCGCTGCGTCAATCTCGTCCACAAGCTGATGGAACAGTGCAACCTCTTCGGCTACGGCGAGATCCGCGAGGGTCACTATCGCTCGCAGAGCACGCTGATGTCCGCCTTCAGCAAGATTCAGGAGAAGAAGTTCATCGCCGTCACCATCACCGACAAATCCGAAGTGTATCCGGCATTGCGGCGGTTCTTCGCCACGCGCGACCCGGTGCCGGCAGGCGTCGGCACACCATAGGTTGCGTGGGGTGGCTCACCGCCCACGTCGCACGCCGTTCGCCTCGTGTTTTGCCGCGCATTCTCGCGACCCTCTGGCTGGGGTCATTGGCCCCGGCCGGCAGCGGAAGGATACTTCCATGCCAGATATGACCCCTGACGAGCGTTACGTCGCCGAGCTCGAGGACGCCATCGAAAAGATCTGGGACATCGCGCGCCGTTTCGGCCTGGACCCTTATCCCACGCACTTCGAGCTGGTGCCCTCGACCATCATGTACGAATTCGGCTCGTATGGCCTGCCGGGCCGCTTCAGCCACTGGTCGCGCGGCAAAGCGTATTACCGCATGAAGACTGAGTACGATTACGGCCTGAGCAAGATCTACGAGCTGGTGGTCAATACCAATCCCTCCTACGCCTTTCTGATGGAGCAGAACGACCTGCTGCAGAATAAGGTCGTGGTGGCACATGTGCTCGGCCACACTGATTTCTTCAAGAACAACATCTACTTCAAGCACACCGCCGGTAACATGATAGATAAGGTCAGCGTCAACGCCGACCGCATCCGCAAGTACGAGTACGAGCATGGGCAGGCGACCGTCGAGCGCTTCCTGGACTCCGTGCTGGCCATCGAGGAGCACATTGATCCCAACTTCCGCATCAAGAAAGCGGGCGACGATCCAAAGGATGGCGAGCGGAAGAAGACGCGGGATGGTGTCTACGACGACCTGTGGACGATGGACGAGCGCGTAGCGCGCCGGCGGCAGGATGAAGCCGAGGAGCGCCGCCGCCTGCGCCGCCGGCGTTTCCCGCCGGAGCCAGAGAAAGATCTGTTGCTCTTCCTGGCGCAACACGCCCCCAACCTCGAAGAGTGGCAGCGCGACATCCTGCTGATCGTGCGCGAGGAGATGCAGTACTTCGTGCCGCAGATGCAGACCAAGACCATAAATGAGGGCTGGGCTTGTTTGGTTGGAAGCAGCCTCGTGCTCACCGAGCACGGCTTGCTGCGCTACGACGCGCTCTACGAGCGGCTTGCTCAGGGCGATGGCATCGCCGTCGTGTCAGGCGGCAAGGGTCTCGATGCGATCACCGACCGCCACAAGCGCCACAATGCCCCAACAATCCGACTGCGAACGAAACGCGGTCTGACAATCGAAGGCGCAGAGGAGCACAAGCTCAGCGTCGGTCCTGACGAATGGATTGCTCTCAAAGACGTCCAGGTTGGCCAGCGCATTCCGCTGAGCGTCGGAACCAACGTCTGGCCCCAAACGCTGGTTCCGCTCGCCGTTCCTCAGCTAATGCCAGCGGCCACTGTGGCTGGTGTTGCTGCCACGGCGAAGGTGAGCGCGCATACTGTCTACCGCTATTTCGGAGGCAAGACGCGATACGCAGAGGATCGCATTGCCCGAGCCATCGAGCAAGTTGGTTTCACGTTCGGCCACGCTGGCAAGCCAGTTCACGGTGGTCGTACTCCGCTGGTTGCCCCGGCACATGTCACTCCAGAGTTCGCGGAGTTCCTGGGATATCTCGTCGGTGATGGCAACATCCATACGTCGAAGCATGCCATCGGCTTCACCAGCGGCGACCGCGAGCTAGCCGAACGCTACGCTGCGCTTGTCACTGATCTCTTCGCTATTGAGCCGAAGGTCTTCTGGGACGACCGGACAGCCAATGGCAAAGGCGGACGCTGGCGCGTGGTCTTCTACTCGACCAACGTGCTTGAGCTGCTGGCCTCGATTGGCATCGATCTGCATGCCAAGGCGCGCGAGAAGCGCATTCCTGATGTCATCCTGCGCTCGCCCAAAGCTGTGGTCAGCCCATTCCTGCGCGCCTACCTCGATTGCGATGGCTGCGCATCGCTCAAGGCAGGTGTCATTCTCTCAACTTTTAGCGATGAGATTGCCCAGACCCTACAGATCCTGCTCCTCAACTACGGTATCCTCAGTCGGAAATACGGCCCAAACATCCAAATGCAGGGCCGTGCCGCCGAGCACTTTGAGCGCGAAATTGGCTTCGGACTGACACGCAAGGCGGCCAAGCTACGTCAATACATCGCCAATCACCGCTGGATGCTCACCGAGGATCCTACCGATGTGGTCGTCAGCATCGAGCATGGCGTCGCTGACGTATACGACATCACAGTGGAGCGGTCGCATCGCTACGTTGCCAACGGTTTGCTCCACCACAACAGTTTCTGGCATGCACGTATCATGCGCGAGCTGAACCTGACCGACGGCGAAGCGATGGCTTTCGCGCAGATGCATTCCGGTGTGCTGGCTCCCAGCCGCATGCGCATCAACCCGTATCACCTGGGCTACCACATCCTACAGGATATCGAGCGCCGCTGGGACAACCCCACACCCGAGGAGCGCGAGAAGCTTGGCCGCCAGCCAGGTCAGGGCCGCCAGAAGCTCTTCGAGGTGCGCGAGACCGAGAGCGACCTCTCACTGCTACGCAACTACCTCACCAAAGAGCTGGTCGAGGAGCTGGATCTGTACCTCTACCGCAAAGAGGGCGACGAGTGGGTGATCGTCGAGAAGAACTGGGAGAGGGTGCGCGACGGGATCATCAGCAGCATGACCAACTTCGGCTATCCCTTCATTACCGTCGTGGACGCCGACTTCAACGGCAACACCGAGCTCGTTCTCAATCACCAGTTCGAGGAGCACGAGCTAGATATGACCTACGCCCAGAAGACGCTCGAATACGTCTACTATATCTGGTCACGCCCCGTTCACCTGGAGACCGTGTATGAGGAGCAGAAGGTGCGCCTGAGCTACAACGGCGACAAGCACACCCGCACGTCGCTCGAGCCCAGGGAGAAGGAGAAAGAGAAGGACTGATCGGCGCGGGCCTGCCCCGCCCACGCGGCCTACAGCGTGACGGCGACCCCCCGCACCACCAGCACGATCACCGCCGCCAGCACCGCCGTAATCGGCCCGGTCAGTAGCCAGGCCGTCACCATATTGCCCGCGACGCCCCAGCGCACCGCCGAGAGCCGCTGCCGCGCACCCACGCCCATGATCGAGCCGGCGATGACGTGCGTGGTGCTGACGGGCAGACCGAGGTGGCTGGCGCTGAAGATCACCGCCGCGGAGGCGCTCTCGGCGGCGAAGCCATCCAGCGGCTTGAGCTTGACTGTACGCATGCCCATCGTGCGGATGATGCGCCAGCCGCCGAAGCTGGTGCCCAGGCCCATCGCCGTCGCGCTCAGCACGATCACCCACACCGGTACCGCGAAGCTCTTGCTCGTCTGGAGCCCCTGATAGGTCAACAGTGCCGCGGTGATGACACCCATCGTCTTTTGGGCATCGTTGGAGCCGTGGCTGAAGGCGACGAACGCCGCCGAGAGGCGCTGCAGCCAGCTCGAAGTGGCTGTCACGCGGTGCGGGCTGGCCCGGCGGAAGGCCCAGACCACCGTCGTCGCGATCGCGTATGCGACCAGCAGGCCGATGGCAGGCGAGAGAATCAGCGACAGCACGATCTTGAAGATGCCTCCCCCGTTCAGCGCGCCAAAGTGCTGCGGCGAAAGGACCACTGCCGCCCCAATCAGGCCGCCGATCAGCGCGTGGGATGAGCTGCTGGGCAGCCCGTAGTACCACGTCAGCAAGTTCCATGCGATAGCAGCCAGCAGCGCCGCTAGCACGACAGTGGAGGTGAGAGCCTCGGGATTTGCCACATCGGTGCCGATCGTCTTGGCGACGCTCGTGCTGATAAAGGCGCCCAGGAAATTGAGCAGTGCGGCCATGATAATAGCGAACCACGGCGTGAGCACGCGCGTGGAGATGCTGGTCGCGACGGCGTTGGCTGTGTCGTGAAAGCCATTCGTGAAGTCGAAAATCACCGCGACCAGAATTGTCACGATCAGGAAGACAAGCGCGCCCCCGCTCTTGGGAGCGAGGCTGAGGGCGCCGACAACGCCAGGCATGAGTGGGTGACTAGGCATACTTGAGCAGCACCCCATGCAGCACGTCGGCCACGTTCTCGCACATGTCTATTGCGCGCTCCATATGGTCGTAGATCTGCTTCCACTTGATGATCTGGATGGCATCGGTCTGCGAGAAGAGCGCCTCCACCGCGTTGCGGTAGACCAGGTCGCCCTCGTTCTCCAGGCGATTGATCTCCTCCAGCCGGTCGCGCATCGCCTCTCGCTCTCTGCTCAGTCGCTTGAGATACGAGAACGCCTCCTGGATCTGGATCGTTGATTGCACGATCAGCTCCGCCATCTGGATCGCCGCTGCCTGTGGCTGCTCGACGTGGAGCACCACAAAGTCGTCGGCGGAGGCTTCACTCAGATCCAGCACGTCGTCAAGCGCGGAGGCAATGGCCGCGATATCTTCACGATCCAGCGGCGTGACGAATACCTTGTTCAGCTGCTCGTACATTTCGTGTGTCAGCGTGTCGCCCTCGTGCTCGACATCTTTGATGGCCCTCGCTTTGGCTGCCACGTCAGTGTAGTCTGAAAGCATGGCGAGCAGCATCTCCGCGCCTCGCCGCACGTTGGCTGTCGCTTCTTCGAAGAGCCGGTAGAAGCGATCTTCGCGCGGCTGCAGGATTGACATCAGGCCCCTCCAGGGATTCGCATGCCGACACCAGTGGGCAGCTTGTATGCCATATGCACTGCTACGCCAGTTTGGCTGCGCGACCTCGTCCCGCGAGTCGAGCCGCGCACACGGCGGCCACGGCCTGGAAGCCCCGCCGTGGCCTGAACGTCAACGTCTACAATTGTGCCGGCGCGGGCAAGCGCCGATGTGCGCCGACGGCGCCCTCTGTCGCGAAGGCACCGACGCGTTATGCTCCTGCCGCATTATACCCGGTCGCCCAGTGGGAATGCTACTGCGCACGCGCGGTCCTTTTAGCGAGGTGTCGCCCAGTCCAGCGCGAGACTTCAGCGAAAGCGATAGCCCACGCCGCGCACCGTCACAATCCGCGTGGGGCGCGCGGGATCGTCCTCGATCTTCTCGCGGAGCCAGCGCACATGCACATCCACTGTGCGTGTCTCGCCGATGAAGTCATAGTCGTAGCCCCAGACCTGCCGCAGGATGCGCTCGCGCGTCAGCACGACACCGCGATTGCGCACCATGTAGACCAGCAGGTCGAAGAGTCGCGCCGGCAGCTCGATCTCGCGCCCGTCGCGTCGGACTTCGCGCCGCTCCAGATCAATGTGCAGGTGGTCCGCGACGAGCGCCCGCGATGGTGGTCGCCCCTCGGACTCCGCCCTCTCAGCCGCGCCAGCCTGCTCACCACGCCGCAGCAGCGCCCGGATGCGCGCACGCAGCTCAGCCCAGCCGAAAGGCTTGGTCACGTAGTCGTCGGCGCCTAGCTCCAGCCCAACCACCTTGTCGGTCTCGTCGCCGCGCGCCGTCAGCATCAGGATCGGCGTCTGCGCTGTGGTGGGTGAAGCACGCAGCCGGCGGCAAACGGACAGACCGTCCAGCCGCGGCAGCATCACATCCAGTAGCACCAGCGCCACACGCTCACGGCCGGCCAGGTCCAGCGCCGTGACGCCGTCCGCCGCGGTCAGCACGCGATAGCCCTCGGCCGTCAGATTGTAGGTGAGGGTGTCGCGCAGCGCCTGATCGTCCTCGACCACCAGGATCGTGCGCGGCGCTTCATTCGCGCCGCTGGTGAACTCGCCGTTCAGTTGAGCTCCTCGATCTCGCCAGTCACCATGAAGATGACATCCTCGCAGATGTTCGTCACGCGATCGCCGATCCGTTCCAGGTCATGAGCGACGAAAAGCAGGCTCGTAGCGGCTGGAATCTGCGCGGCAGTGTGCGCCATGAGGTCCAGCAGGCCGGAGAAGATGGCCTTGTACGCGTGGTCTACCTCGTCGTCGCGCTGGCAGATATCGCGCGCCGCCTGTACGTTCACTTCCACGAAGGCCTGGATGCCGGCATGCACCTGCGCACGCACCAGCGCCGCCAGCTCCAACAGATCGTCCACGACCGGCAGCGGCTGTGCATCGCGCAGGCGTTGGGCCTGCTTGGCGATGCCTACCGCGTGGTCGCCCATGCGTTCCAGCTCGTTGATGACGAGCTGTACCGTGGTCAGCTCGCGCAGATCACGCGCGACCGGCGCCTGACGGGCCATCACATTGAGGCAGCGGTTGCGGATGCTGCGCTGCAGCTCATTGACCGCGCCGTCGGCGGCGATCACCGCGTCGGCCAATAGCGTATCACGTTGAGCCAGCGCCTGCATCGCGCGGGCCACCGCCTCCTCGACCAGACTCGCCATCTGGATCACTGACTCTTCGATCTCGCGCAGCTCTTGATGAAAGGCATCGCGGGTCACACTGGCGCCCCTTTCCGTGGCCGTTGGCTAGCCAAAGCGGCCGGTGATGAAGTCCTCCGTCCGTTTGTCTTGCGGCCGAGAGAAGATCTGTGTGGTCGGGCCGCGCTCGATCAACCGTCCTGAGAGGAAGAATCCGGTAAACTGCGAGACACGCCCCGCCTGCTGGAGGTTGTGGGTCACGATCGCGATGGTGTAGCGCTCCTTGAGCCGGTCAATCAGCTCTTCGATCTTGAGCGTGGCAATGGGATCGAGCGCCGAGGCCGGCTCGTCCATCAGGATCACCTCCGGCTCGACGGCCAGCGCGCGCGCGATGCACAGCCGCTGCTGTTGTCCACCGGAGAGGTCGAGCGCGCTGCGGTTGAGGCGGCCCTTCACCTCGTCCCACAGTGCGGCACCGCGCAGGCTCCGCTCGACGCGCTCGGCAAGCTCGGCTCGGCTCCTGCTGCCCTGCACGCGAAGGCCATACGCGACATTCTCGAAGATGGACGTGGGGAACGGATTGGGGCGCTGGAAGACCATCCCGATGCGCTGGCGCACGCGCACGACATCCATGTCGGCCGCGTAGATGTCTTCGCCGTCAAGCAACACGCTGCCGGTCACCCGCGCGGAAGGCGTCAGGTCGTGCATGCGATTGAGCGCGCGCAGGAAGGTGGACTTTCCACAGCCCGACGGCCCCATCAGCGCAGTCACACGATTGGCGGGAATGTCTATGCTGATATCGTGCAGGGCGTGAGTCGCAGCATAATAGACGTTCAGATTTCGCACCTGCATCTTGATAGGTGCGTTCGGCTGCGGGCTGATCTCCCATGACGCCTGGGTATCGCCGAGCAAGCGCTCTTCACGTGCGGGTCCTGTTTGCATGTTCGCCAGCATCGCTCCGTCTCCTCTCCGCCGGCCGACTACCCAAAGCGCCCGGTGATAAAGTCTTCCGTCTGTCGTTTCTTGGGCCGCGAAAAGAGCTCCGCGGTCGCGTTCTCTTCGATGAGCCGTCCGCTCAAGAAGAATGCGGTGCGATCGGCGATGCGCGCTGCCTGCTGCAAGTTGTGTGTCACGATCACGATGGTGTAGCGCTGTGCAAGCTGCTTGATCAGGTCTTCGATCTGCAGCGTCGCGATGGGGTCGAGCGCCGAGCAGGGCTCGTCCATCAGCACGATGCGCGGATCGAGAGCCAGCGCCCGCGCGATGCACAGCCGCTGCTGCTGACCCCCGGAGAGCTGGGTTGGAGGCGCGCGGAGCCGATCCTTTACCTCGTCCCACAGCGCCGCCTGGCCCAGACATCGGCGCACCAGCTCATCCAGCTCCTGCCCCTTCGCCAGTCCGTTGATGCGGGCGCCGATGGCGACATTCTCGTAGATACTTCGTGTGGGGAGCGGATTGGGCTGCTGGAACACCATGCCGATGTGCCGGCGGACGTTCATCGGATTGATGCCAGTGCTATAGATGTTGACGCCCTCGACCTCGACGCTGCCGGTCACCCGTGCGCCTATCACCTCCTCATGCATGCGATTGAGGCAGCGCACGAAGGTGGATTTGCCCGAGCCGGAGGGACCTATCGCCGCCGTGACGCTGAGCGGGACAATGTCAAGATGTATGTCGAAGAGACTCTGCGCCTGATCGTACCAGGCGTTCAGATCCCGGATAGCGACCGCGGCCTCCGTCAAGGGACGTTCCACCAGGGATACCTGCTGTTGCACTCTGCCCTCCAATGCAGTTAACGGCGGCGCACGCGGAAGCCACCGGTCGCCCAGCGGATCGCCAGCGACGTCAGCAGCACGAACGCAATGAGCACGAGTGCGCCAGCGAAGGCCTGTTGCTGTTCGATAGCGTAGGGGCTCAGGGTGAAGACGAAGATGCGCAGCGGAATGGCGTCAATTGGCCGCAGCAGACTCGTGTTGAAGAAAGACGTGCCGAAGGCCGTCAGGAGCAGCGGCGCGGTCTCCCCGGCGACCCGGGCCAGCGCGAGCATGATGCCCGTGACAATACCGCTGCGCGCCGCGGGGATGACCACCCGCAGGACGGTGCGCGATTCCGTCGCCCCCAGAGCTGCGGAGGCCTCGCGCAGCTCCTTGGGCACCAGGCGCAGCATCTCCTCGGTGGCACGGGCAACGGTCGGGACCATGATGATGCCCAGCGCCACGCCGGCCGAAAGCGCGGAGAACGAGTGAGACGGCACCACGATCAGGACCCACGCGAAGAGGCCGAAGATGACCGTCGGGATGCCCGTCAGCGTATCCACCAGGAAGCGGACCAAGGACGCGAACCGGCCGCGTCCAATCTCTGACAGATAGATGCCGACTGCCATGCCCAGCGGTACGCCGATGAGGGCGGCCAGGCCGATAAGGACTGCCGTGCCTTGCAGCGCCGTCGCCCAGCCGCCCCCCGTCTCACCTGGCGGCTTCGGGCGCTGGGTAAAGAAGTCGAGGTTGATGAACTGCAGCCCCTTCCCCGCGACGTAGACGATCAGGTAGAGAAGGAAGAGGCTGGCCAGCACCGTAAATGCCCCCGTCAGCACCACCGCGAGCTGGTTCGTCACGCGGCGGCGGCGCGCCAACCCGTTCCGTTCCTCCTGGAATGGATTGCTCCGGGGAGATGCTGGCGGTGTCGCCTGCTCAGCAAGCCTCATACGATCAATCCTCCTCCGACACGACCAAGCCGAGCAATGAGCAGCCGTGCCAGTACGTTGGTGATCAAGGTGATGAGTAGAAGCAGCAAGCCGGTCTCGAGCACCGCCGAGAGGAAGAGGCCAGGCGTCGCCTCGCCAAATTGGTTGATGATGACGCTGGCAAGCGTGTAACCCGTCTGGAAGAGGCTGAGGCTGGGACTGGCGGCCTGGTTGCCGATGACCAGCGTGACGGCGATGGTCTCGCCGAGCGCCCGCCCCAGGCCCAGGATGGCGCCGCCCATGATGCCAACGCGGCTGTAGGGCAGCACGGCATAGCGGATGACTTCCCAGCGTGTCGCGCCAAGCGCCAGTAGCGCCTCACGCTGCGAGACAGGCACAGTCGCCATCACCTCGCGGGCGATGGCGGTGATGATTGGCAGGATCATCGCGGTCAGAATCAGGCCCGCCGCGAGGATGCCAACGCCGTGAGGGGTCCCTTGGAAGAAGGGCAAGAAGCCGAGATGCTGCTGCAGCCATGGCTCGCCCCTCTGTTGCAGCCAGGGCGCGAAGACCAGGAAGCCCCACAGCCCGATCACGATGCTGGGGATGACGGCCAGCGAGTCGACCAGAAAGGCCAGTGGCGCCCTGAACGCCGACGGGCAGAACTCGGTGAGGAAGGCGGCGGTCCCGATGCCTAGCGGCAGCGCCAGGACGAAGGCGATGGCTGACGTGATGAACGTACCGAAGAGCGCGGGACCGACGCCGTAGGTGTTGTGGATGGGATCGAACGCGCTATTGGTGAGGAAGCGGAGCCCAAAAGCCTGAATCGTGGGCCACGAATTGCTCAGCAACACCCACGCGATGCCCGCGACGACAGCGAGCACGACCACCACGAACGCATAAATCAACACGCGAAAGGCGAAGTCGCCCGGGCGGCGCGCCCGCACACGAAGCTGATGGCCCCAGGCCCGGCTGCGGGCCTGGGTGGAGCTAATCCTGGCGGCGAGTCGAGGCTGCATGGATGCCGACTTTCACTTTCAAGGCCCGCGCAGTCCATCCTGCGGCAACCTTTGGGTCCTTTGGGTCCTTTGGGTCCTTGACCTCCGAAGGCGATGGACGGCAGTCCTCCAGGATAGGGCCGGCGTGGCCGCTATGCTGGAGAGCTGCCCGATCAAGCCAGACCGAAGGCTTGGTATGCTCCGAGGACTACCCTTTGTAGCAGGCACTGCCGCCGCACTGCATCGCCTTGATCTTGGCCTCGTCCTTCTGCACGATGTTTGCGGGCAACGGGACGTAATTCGGCGAGGCGAACTGCTGGCCGTCGTGGACGCCGTACCACAGGAAGTTGGCGATGGCCTGCCCCTTGTCCGCGTCCTTCTGGTTCTGGTAGACCAGCAGCCAGCTGAAGCCGGCGATGGGATAGGAGGTGGCGCCTGGGGCGTTCACGAAGAAGAATCGCAGGTCGTCCGGAATACTGGTTACACTGTTGGCTGCCGCCGCCACCGTGTCGGACGAGGGCACGACGAACGCGCTAGCGTCCTTATTCTGGACCGCTGCGTAGGAGATGTTGTTGGCCACGACGTAGGCCAGCTCGTTGTAGCCGATCGCGTAGGCCGTGTTCTTCACCTGGGCGGCGACGCCATCATTGCCTTTCGCGCCGACACCGGTCGGCCAGTTGATCGTCGTGCCGGCGCCCGGCCCATTCGCCCAGTCAGGGCTGACGGCGGCGAGGTAGTGCGTGAGGATGCCGGTGGTGCCGCTGCCGTCCGAGCGATGGACGACAGTGATCGGCTTGTTCGGCAGGGAGGCGCCCGTGTTGCTGGCAGCGATGGCCGGATCGTTCCAGTTCTTGATGGTCCCCAGGAAGATCTTGGCAATCGTATCGCCGGTCAGCTGCAGGTGCGTGCCAGCCGCCATCTCGGGCACATTGTAGGAGATGGCGACTCCGCCGATGGTCGCCGGAACGTGCAGGACAGCGCCATTGGGGCTTTGGCCCACCTGGGCGTCGGTCATCGGCGAGTCGGTTGCGCCGAAGTCCACCGTCTGCTGCAAAAACTGGGTGATGCCGGCGCCGCTGCCCACCGACTGATACGTCACCTGGGCGCCGCATGTCGCGTTGACGTAGGCGTCAGTCCACTTGGCCATCAGTGGGTTGATGAAGGTCGAGCCCGCGCCTGTCAATGCGTTCGTATTTGGGCAGCCTCCCGACGTGCCGCCTGAATTCGAGCCGCTGCACGCAGCGAGGGTCAGACTCGTGAGCGCTACTACGCCCAGGGCAAGTCTGACGGTGATTGAACGGATCGCATGTGAGCGACCGAGCATACTTCCTCCCTAACTCTCTCGACTGCGGATACTTCCCGGTCAGCCCCGGCGCCTCACGCTCGATGTGCCGCTCGGCCCAGCTCCCGCGTATCCCGATCCCGACCAGACGATAGAGGCGTGCCGTTAACGCCTCTGAAAGCTCCTGTTAAAGTTGTGTAATGGCGGCGAGGAAGGCACCGCGGCGCCGTTCGGTGGTCCACTGGGTCGGTGATATACTGCCGGCGAGTGCGTTCTCTCCTATCCCGTGCGCCGCCGCCATGCGCCGTGCGGAGAGTGCTTGGCTATGCCCCACTTCGATCTGATTGTCGCCGCGCTGCTGGGCGCGCTGTTCGCCGCCGCCGCGCTCTGGACACGGCTGCGCCTGGCCCGCCGCCGCAGTGTGCTGGATGCCCTCGCGCTGGGTCGCACACGCGGCGAGCTGTTCACCAAGCGTGTCGAGGCCGAGCATCTGCGCGGGCTCTTCGACGCCGTGATGGACGCCTTTCCGCGGCCCGTCATCATCACCGACCATCACCGCATCGTGCTGTACGCCAACCCGGCGGCGCTCGAGATGCTAGAGATCACTCGCCAGCAGGCAGAGCGGCGGCTGGCGGCGCGCGTCATCCGCGACTACGACACGGCGCTGCTGCTGATGGAGGCCGCCGAGCACGGTCAGCCGATCGAGCGGACCATCCAGCGAGCCTCTACCGGCCAGGTCTGGCGCGTCTCGGTGACGCCCTTCCAGCTCACCCCCTACGAGCCTGATCCCAATCTGCCCGAGCCACGGCCGGGCAAGCGCCCGCACCTGATTCTGGTGATCGAGGACGTGACCGAGCTGCGGCGTCTGGAGCGCGTCCGCCGCGATTTCGTGGCGCACGTCTCGCACGAGCTGCGCACGCCGCTGGCCGCACTGCGCCTGCTGGCCGAGACGCTCGAAGGCGCGGTCGAGAGCGATCCGCCCGCTGCCCGCCGCTTCGCTGCGCGCATCGGCGCCGAGAGCAACCACCTCGCTCAGCTCGTCGCCGAATTGCTCGAGCTTTCACAGATCGAATCCGGGGCGATGCAGCTGCAGCGCGAGCCGACCGAGCTGGCCGGACTGGTGGAGGTGGCGCTAGATCGCTTGCGCCCGCTGGCCGAGGAGCACGGCGTCGCCCTGCGCAGCGAAATCGGCGACGATCTGCCGCTGGCGCTGGTGGATGGCGCACGTATCGGCGAGGTGCTGGTGAATCTGCTGCACAACGGCATCAAGTACACGCCGCCGGGCGGCACAGTGACGGCCAGCGCCGAGGCGGCGCCCGGTGAGGGAGAGCAGCGCGCCGACGGTACAGGGCGCCTGCTCGTACGAGTCAGCGATACCGGCGTGGGCATCGCGCCGGAGGACTTGCCGCGCATCTTCGAGCGCTTCTATAAGGCCGATCGCGCCCGCACGCGCAGCATCGAGGCGGCCCCGCCAGAGCGCATCGCGCCGGCTGAGGATACCGGCGCGCAGGCCCGCGCCGCGACGGGAACCGGCCTGGGGCTGGCCATCGCGCGCCATCTGGTCGAGCTGCACGGCGGCCGCATCTGGGCAGAGAGCGAGCCAGGCGCGGGCAGCGTCTTCTCCTTCACGCTGCCAATCGCCGGTGAGGCGGCGCTGGCCGGCGACGGGAGCGAGGATGGCGAAGATGTGGCGGCCCTGGCGCTGCCAGCGCAGCAGGGGGATTGAGCACCTCCCTTGGCGTCGAAGGGCATCCGCAAGACGCCCCTACGGAAGCGGGATGCGGGGCGGGGGGAGAGGTTGGAAGGAGCGGCGAGGGAGAACGCCCAGCACGCGACGCCAGGCGCAGTGGCGAGGCCTGCCGTGCCCGACGGTGGAAGGTTGACATCAGGCGCAGTGACGTGGCCTGCCTCGCCGGCTAGGTGCGGTCCAGCGCACGCGACAGAAGCGTGCGACCTATGCCGCCGGGTCCTCGTCCTCCGGCGAGCCGGCCGTGCCGCTGGGCAAGGCGCCCCGCGGCTGCGGCGGGAGCTGGCGGTAAATGTCGGCGCCGGAGAGGCCGCTGCGCCAACTGCGCGCCGCGGCCAGGTCGCGCACGAAGTCGCTCTCCAGGTCTATGCCAGTCGCCTGCCACACCAGGCTGATGGCCTTGCGCGCGAAGGCGATGTCGTTGCGCGGCTCGATGCGGTCGAGGTCCTCGAAGAAGAAGCCGCAGCTCGTGTACATCGCCTGGCCGAAATACTCCGCCTCCAACAGGCGCTCCGTGCGCTCCTGGTCGGCGCGGCTGAGCGGCCGGCCGTCGTTCTTGCCGTAACGTTCCCAGAACTCGTGCTCAGCGATCCAACCCATGCGGCGCGCGAGGTAGCCGTCGCGCGCGGCCCACGGATCGTGCAGCGTCTCGGCTGTCGTCTGGGCGAAGACCCCGTGCAGCCGCGCCGCCAGCGCATCAAGCGCAGCGCGCAGCGCCGGCTTCCAGTGGCTATCGCCCGCCGTGCAGTCACAGCCCGTGCTCCAGCGGTTCACACCATGCGAGCAGCTCCAGGCGCTCGGCAGCCGCAATGAGATCTCGCGCTGGGGCTGGTGCTCGTGCAGATAGCGGCCGAGTGTGGTGACGGTGAGGCCGTAGCCGGCGGCACCCTCGCGGACCAGATGCGAGAGGAAACGGTCGCGCCAGGGCTTGTGGTGACCGTAGAGCTCGCCATCGGTCGCCACCAGAATCAATTGATCGTCCCCACGCGCAGACTTGTCGGGATGCACATGCTGGGGCAGGTAAGCGGCGGCGAAGGTGTCGGCGTTGTTGGTGGCGTCCCAATCAAAGGAGACGCCGCCGCTCAGGGGGCCGTTATAGAAGAAGACAGTAATCGAGAGGCCATCGCGCAGCCGCACGCGATACGGCTCCGTCGGGTCAATCTGACCATCGGCCTGCCACGGGGCGAGCACAGTGTACGAGACGCCTTCTTCGGCCAGCAGCGCCAGCGTCTCGAAATCCACCGCCGTCTCGGCCAGCCACATGCCCTCGGCGCGCCGGCCGAAACGGTGGGCGAAGTCGTCGAGTCCCCAGTGGATCTGCGTACGCTTGTCGCGATCGGATGCCAGCGGCAAGATCGTGTGGTTGTAGGCCTGCGCAAGGGCGTTGCCGACGCCGTATCGCTCGACGTTGGCGCGGTCGGCGGAGATAATGCGGCCGTAGACGTCGGGGTGGGCATGCTCCAGCCAGGCGGCGAGCGTCGGGCCGAGGTCAAAGCTGATCGCCTCGAAGTTGCCGGCGTCGGCGTTGGGCCGGTAGCACTCGGCGGTGATCTTCTCGTTGTAGTTCCCGTAGGGCGTCGCGCCGGGCTCGATGGGGATCTGGCCGGTGAAGGGATCTTCACGCGGCGGCTGATAAAAATGCCCGTAGAGGCACAGGTATTGGTGAGTATTGGATGACACCTACGCACCTTGCTTTCCACATCTCACAGCGGTGTGAGCGGCCCGCGGCTCAGGTCGCGACGATGTACCTACCTGTACCGTATACAACGGCTCAGCTGGCTTACGTGTACTTCCCCCAAGGAAGTACCAGCCCGAGCGGTACCGTCGGGGACATCTCCATTGCTCCATCGCGATGGATCCTGACCCGCGCGCTGTGTGCTCCATCCACACGTTCCTCTTGGGGAGCGGCGGCGCGTGTGTCAAACGGGGCCGACTGCAAGAGGTATACCGGCTGTCCCGCCCGCGCTCCTCCTGGACATGCAAGCCCGCCACGCGCCCGCCGCAACCTCTACAACACTATACGTACCGCTTGAACGAAAGTTCAACACGTGGGTGTGCAGCAGCGGCGCTGGGGCCGGTGCGGATTTGGGGTGGGAGTGATGGGGCACAACGAAAGCGCCGCCTCCCAAACCACGGGAAACGGCGCCTCTCGTGCGCGTACTGACGGCTGAAGGACCGGCTTAGAAATCGTCTGATACGTTAAGTGCATTGTGTAATCGACGAAATGGGGACGCATGCCTGCTGCAGCGCCAGCTCGTTACGGCGTGTAGAGCCTCGGGCGGGGGCTCCATGCCGTGTAGCCTCGGCTGAGGAGATACGCGGCGATGAGGAAGGTGCACAGGATGCCATCGGAAACGGCGGCAAACTGCGCCCCATCCGCATGATTACCGATGAGCAAAGCTTCCACGACGGTCAGCCCGACCTTGCCCGCGATGGTCATCTCCCACAGGCCGGGCAGGCGACGCGGCCAGACGCCCAGGAGCACGAACACGCCCGCGAACATGAGGAAGCCAAACATCCGCCAGGTTTCGACCTGCTGGGTCGCGGGACCGGCCGCCTGGACAGCTCCGACCGCGGTGCCGAAGGCATAGAGCGCGCCGACCGCGCTCACGAGCATGAGCACAGTCGCGATGCGATCGCGGAGGTCGGCTCCCACCCCGGCGGCGGACGAATTCATAGGACGTTCCTCTTTCTCCTGCCGGGCTTTGCGGGCGTGTCGCTCCAATCCGGCATCCGTGGTGTCAGTAGTAGAGCTGAACGTCAGGGCTTGCAGCAGATCTGCTGCTGCCGGATGGCCGACTTATCAGACGGTGTCTCAAGCCGTCCGCACCTGTGCCGAGAGCAAGTATTGCTCGTAGGCCTCGCGCAGGCGCGGGTAGCGCAGCAAGAAGAACCCGGCGTACTCCTGATTGAGCGGCTTGGGCTGGCGGATGAGGCGCATGCCAACATCCTTCAGGCTGCGGCTGCCCTTGCGCCCGTTGCAGGCACGGCAGCAGGCCACCAGATTCTCCCAGGTGCTTTGGCCGCCCTTGGAGCGCGGGATGATGTGGTCGAGCGTCAGCTCGCGCGAGTGCTTACCGCAGTACTGGCAGGTCTCCTCGTCGCGCAGCAGGATGTTGGCTCGCGTCGGGCGCAGCGCCATACGCGGCACCCGCACATTTGCCAGGAGCTGGACGATCACCGGCTCATCGTTGGGGAGCTGGCGCGAGGCAATGCCGTCCTCAATCACCTTGCGGACGGCGTCATCCACAAAGGTGACCTTGTTCTTCGAGAGCAGCACGACAAGCCGCCGCTCCGGAATCACAGACAGCGGCTGAAGGGAGGCATTCAGAACGAGCACCGGCATCGGCGACTCCCTCTCTTCCCGCGCCAGCCAAACGCAGACGCCACACACACCACCACCAGCACAGGGAGTCGTACTCAGTCCGTTCCCGCGGCCAGCCGGCCGCGGGCCGAACCGCTATCTACGCCGTCTGCGACGGCTGCTCGACTGTCCGTTGCGCTGGATCATGCGTGACGACTCCGCCCAGGTGGCAGACAACACAAAGGGCACGCCCCACAGGGGGACGACGCGACGAGTCTGTGGGGACTCGCGGCGGCGACCCTCGCCCGCATGGCATGCCCTTCGGCTCGACCCCATCCCCGTCCTCCAGAGTCGCCGCGTGTGGCGATCCGTCGGGCGGATGACGGTCTGGTCGGGGTGAGAGGACTCGAACCTCCGACCTCAGCGTCCCGAACGCTGCGCGCTAACCAACTGCGCTACACCCCGAGAGACGGCATCCTGTGTCAGAATGGCATCGTCGTGTGGGCCATGTGGAGCGATATGGACCTGTCGCTCGTTCCCCACGCGCCGCAGTATAGCATATGGCTGTGCGCCACCGCAAGGGAGATGCGAGGAGTTGCACCGGTTCGCCGCTTCGCCCTTGCGAGCCGGCTGTTCATGCGGACTTTAGGCGACCTTTAGACGGACTTTGTGCGCTGCTCGGCCAGCACGGCCGGCCACAGATTGACGGCCAGCACGGCGGCGAGCGCCAGACCCACCGGGCCGGAGAGGGCGAAGGCGGCCAGTGTGATGCCTGCGCCAGGGCCAGCGGTCACGTGGGCCCCGGCGATCACCGATCCGACCCGCAGCAGCGCCGCCGCATTGCCCAGCCAGAGCGTGGCGGCGACGAGCGCGGGCGAGCGGATGTGTCCGCCGGAGAAGCCAGGCACCATGCGCGGCGCGATACCACAAATCAGCAGGGCGATGAAGCCGACGGCGAGGCTGTGGCGGGCGGCGTCCACCGGGATGGGCAGCGCCGCGCCAGCGAGACCGAACACGCCGTCTAGCACGAGCAGCACTCCACCGGCCAGCGCCCACATGTACGCCGAAGCGACCAGCGCGACGAACGGGCCGAAGCTGGAGCGCTGCGCGGCGACCTGCCGGCGGTAGCCCCGCGCGACGGCCTCGGGCTGGGGGGCGAGAGAACGTACCGTCTGCGGGAGCTTGCCGCGCAGCCGCATCATGCGCAGGAAGATGCCGACGAAGGACAGCAGCGCCGCGCCGATGGCGAGCATGCCGATGCCTTCGAGTCGCGCGGCGAATACGGCCGGCCAGACTGTACCCGTGCAGAGCAGCAGCAGCCCCAGCGCGTAGAGTGTGGCCAGCGGCCAGAGCGCGCGCCGCGGGAAGGGCGAGAGTCCGGCGTACATCGGCAGCGACTGAGCCGACATGGCCAGCGCCACTGGCACCAGGAAGCCCAGCAGACCCAGCGTGACGTCGAGCCCATCCGGGCCGATCGGGACGAGTCCAGCAGGCGACCGAGCCGCCAGCAGCAGATTCAGGAGATTGACCAGAGGCTGAGCGGCAAGGCTGAACAGCCCAATCGCCAGCAGCGGCAGCACAGCGCGGAATGCCGGGCGCGCGGCCAGCGCCGGGCCCCGCAGCAGTGTGGCGAGCACAAGCGCCGCTAGGCCGTCGAGCGCCAGCAGCTCGACGAAAGCGCTCGCGACCAGCAGGACGTGCCAGAGCCAGAGGGGGCTCTCGGCGGCGAGCGGCTGGGCCAGCGCGCGGAGGGCTAGACCGGCGATCAGAGCGATCAGCAGCGGGCGCACCCACTGCGCGCCGACCAACGGCGAGCCGCGCAGCCGCGGCACGAAGTGCAGCAGGACGCCCATCACGAAGAGGCCAGCCCAGCCGTAGAGTTGCAGGTGGCCGTGGGCTTGGGCGAGCGCGAGCCACCAGGCGCCGGCCGGGATCCCCAGACCACGCGAGAGGGTCAGCGTGGCGGCCAGCGCGAATCCGCCCGCGACGCCGATCACCAGCGCGGAGGCGAGCACAGGGGCGACAACCGTGAACGGCCGCTGGCGGCTATCGCTTGTCTGCGTCTTCCCGCGTCGCTCGGCTAGCGCCATCCTCGGCTCCTCTCGACATGGTGCAATGGTGGCTGCAATGGAGGCGCGCAAGCGGCACGCCCTATCACGGCAGTATAATGCGAGGCAGCGCGCCGCGGCATCACAATATCGTGACACGATGGAACTGCCGGCGTGCCGCGGGCAGGGATGATGGGCGCACTGGAGGCAAGCGCGTGGGAGCGACGGACGCCGAGAAGCTGGGGCAGCTCAACCGCGAGCTGCAGATTCTCAATAGCATCGCGCAGGCGCTGAACCGCTCGGTGGCGCTAGAGCAGACCTTGCGCGCGACGCTGGCGCAGGTGGCGGAGCTGCTAGGGCTCGAGACTGGCTGGGTCTGGCTGGTGGAGGAGGAGAGCGGCGCCTCGTACCTGGGCGCCGCACAGAATCTGCCGCGCGCGCTGACCAAGAATCCGCGCCGCATGACTGGCTCGTGCTATTGCCTGGACACCTATCGCAACGGCGACCTTGAGGGCGCGGCGAACGTGAATGTGGTGCGCTGCAGCCGCCTGGCCGGGCTGGTGGACGAGACGAACGGCCTGCGCTATCACGCCAGCATCCCTCTCTACGCGCATGGCAAGAAGCTCGGCGTGCTGAACGTCGCCAGCGCGGACTGGCGCGAGCTGGGGCCAGACGATCTGCGACTGCTCTACACCGTTGGGGACATGGTCAGCATCGCCATCGAGCGCACGCGCCTCTCCACCGCCAGCGCGCGGCTGGGAGCGGCTGAGGAGCGCAACCGGCTGGCGCGGGAGATCCACGACACGCTCGCCCAGGGATTGACGGGGCTAGGCTTGCAGCTCGAAGCCGCCGACGCACTGCTGGACGCTGGCGCTGCGCCGGGACAGGTGCAGTCGTTGGTGCGGCAGGCGCTGGGGCTGGCGCGGGCGAATCTGGAAGAGACACGCCGCTCGGTGCAGGATCTGCGCGCTGCGCCGCTGGAAGGGCGTACCCTGGGCGAGGCGATCGAGGCGCTGGCGCGCGACTGGGCCGCGCAGGGCAATCCACCCGTGCGTACAATCCTGGCGACCGACGCGCGCCCGCTGCCGGTGCGCGTGGAAACCGGCCTCTATCGCATCGCGCAGGAGGCGCTGACCAATATCGCGCGGCATGCCGAGGCGTCGTACGTAACGCTACGATTAGAGACGCTGCCCGACCGCATCCGGCTGGTGGTCGAGGACGACGGGCGTGGCTTCGACGAGGGCGCGCCAGAGGCGGACCACTTCGGGCTGATTGGCCTCAATGAGCGGGCGCGGCTGCTGGGCGGTACACTGTGTATCGAGAGCAGCCCCGGCGCTGGCGCGCGGGTAGAGGTCGTCGTTCCGCTGACGGAGAGACCATGACCACCCCCTCCCAGACTCCCATTCGCATCCTGGTCGCCGACGATCACCCGGTCGTGCGCGACGGTCTGGCCGCGATCCTGACGACGCAGCCCGACTTCGAGGTGGTGGGCACCGCTGGTACCGGGGCCGAGGTGGTGCGCGAAGCGGCGGCGCGGCAGCCGGACGTGGTGCTGCTGGACCTGGAGATGCCGGAGATGGACGGTGTGGAGGCGCTGCGCCGGCTGCGCGAGCAGGCAGCGCCTCCACGGGTGATTGTCTTCACGGCCTACGACACGGACGAGCGCATCCTGGGGGCAGTGCGGGCTGGGGCACAAGGCTACCTGCTGAAAGGCGCGCCGCGTGAGGAGATCTTCCAGGCCATCCGGGTGGTGCATGCGGGCAGCTCGCTGCTGCAGCCGGTGGTGGCGTCGCGGCTGATGCGCCAGATGAGCGACGAGAGCATGGCGGCGCGCGGCATCCAGACGCTGACGGAGCGCGAGCGAGACGTGCTGCGGCTGCTGATGCGCGGCCTGCAGAACAAAGAGATCGCCGCCGAGCTGGTGGTGACGGAGCGCACGGTCAAGTTCCACGTCAGCTCGATCCTCACCAAGCTGGGCGCCGGCAACCGCACCGAGGCCGTCGCCATCGCCAACCGCTTCGGCCTCGGACGGGAATAAGAGAGACCCTCACCACAGAGGACACGGAGGTTCAAAGAGGAGAAGTTGGGGGAAACAAGGAGGACACAGAGAGAACGGAGAGTTGTATGAGAGGAGAGAAGATGCCTGACGCTGCGGACACGAGGGTCGATTGGCCGCGCTTTAAGTTGGTCACCTACTCCGCACCGACCGGCATCCCCCATGGGTGGGACGCGGAGCTGCTCGCGAAGGGGGCGCCGGATGGCCTGGTCTGCGAGGCGCAAGATACACTGACGCTGCTGCAAGACCCAGGCTCCGGCCCACTGGTGTGTTTCGGTACCGCTGGGCGCTCTGAGCACCTCTGTCTGGACCCGCGTACCAAGCATGCCGTTCACATCTTGTATGGCGACTTCAGGCCCCATCAAATCCAGCCCGAAGTAGTGGGGCCTGCGCACCTGGTCGGCTCCAGCCTCGACCAGTTCACTGCAATGGTGTGTGCGGCGACGGGGCGCTTCCCGTTCGACAGCGACCTCACAGCAGAGGCGCACGAGGACGAGGAGGCCCGCGACGAGCGGCGCTTCAATGAATGGGCCCAGCGGTGTTAGAACTGGGGGAGACCCTGGATCGCATTGATCCGGCGGCCCTCGCGGTCACGGGTGGGTTCTGGCAGTCATTTGTGGCGGATATGGGGATGGGCAACTATGCCACCAAGTATTTCCTCCGTGAGCCCGACGGATAATGCGGAGAGCGCCCCCATTCGATGAATTAACGACTCCGGCACACCGGAAGCATGATCAGGACAGGAGCTTTCAATGCAGCCGCGCGCTCCGTACGTGCCCATCGCCCCCCTCACGCTTGCGCCCGACGCCGCCATAGACCTGCAGATGCACACCACGTTCAGCGACGCGCAGTGGAGCGCCACTCAGCTCCTCGACCACGTGGCCGGCGAAGGGTTCGCACTGGTTGCCGTCACCGATCACGATCGCCCCGATACCATCGGCGAGATACAGCGGCTGGCCGACCAGCGCGGCGTGCGCGTGCTTCCGGCGGTCGAGATGAGCTCCACCTGGCAGGGCGACCTCTGCGACGTGCTCTGCTTCGGCGTCCATGCCGGCCCCAGCGCGCTGGCCTCCATCGCCGCCGACACGTGCCGGCGGCAGGCCGAGAATGTGCGCGAAGTCTACGATGCGCTCGAGCGGGCCGGCTACCGCTTCCCGCGGACGGATGAGGTGCTGGCCGTGCGCGACGGCGAGCTGCGCCAGCTCGACGATCTGCTGGCGCTGCTGAGCGCCCACGGCTACACCGAGGGTGTTGGGTCTGCCCTGCGCGCCGCCGGCTACGAGTGGATGAACGTTGACCTCGGCGCGATTGTCGCGGCTGCCCATCAGCAGGGGGCCGTGGCGCTGCTCGCGCATCCCGGTCGCGGCGACGGCTTCGCCTGCTTCGACGCCGAGCAGCTCGACCGCCTGCGCACCACCGTTCCGATTGATGGCCTCGAAGCTCACTACCCCACCCACACCCCCGAGCAGGTGCAAGCCTACCTCGCCTACGCCCGCACGCACGGCCTGCTGGTGAGCGCCGGCTCTGACTGCCACGGAAAGCCCAGCCAGCCGCCCATCAAGTATCCCGCCGCACTGTGCCGCGATCTGCTGGCCCGCCTGGGCATCACCGTCGCCTGAGGGCGTGGCCGCGAGATACAGAAAACTGACCCTTCGGCACGCCGCATCCTTGCGACTGGCGCACGCCGTGTGATAGAGTGCGAGCCGCCGCGGCTGGCGGGCGTCGTCGAACGCGACGATGCGAGCGCGCCGCGCGGGAGGGTAATGTCATGCCGGCACGGATCAGGTTCGAGCTCAACATGCAGCGCGGTCGTCTCCTCGACCGTGCGCTCCGTGCCTGCCGTGGGAGGTGCGCGCTGAAGCGAGAAGAGTAGCAGCTCGCACGCACGCGAAGCGACAGGCGCGGACAGTCGGAGAACGGCGTCCGCGCCTTTGTTTTGCGCGCGGCGCCAGGGGAGCAGCGGAACAGCAGTCGGCTGGGAGATGAGGGAAAGGACAAGAACGGCCATGCGCAAGATCATCAGTCTATTCCAGCGCAACTACGAGACGGATCGGCTCGTGCGTGATGAGCTGGTGCCCGGTGCCGAGTGGGTGGCCGCTGGCGAGGGAGTGGCGACCCGCAAGTACGACGGCACGGCCTGCCTGATCCGCGACGGCCGGCTCTACAAGCGCTACGACGCCAAGCGCGGCAAGACTCCCCCGGCGGATTTCGAGGCAGCACAGGAGGAACCTGACGAGGTGACAGGGCACTGGCCGGGCTGGCTGCCCGTTGGCGAGGGGCCGGAGGATCGCTGGCATCGCGAGGCGCTGGTGGATGCCGGCGGCGTGCTGCCAGACGGCACATATGAGCTGGTGGGGCCGAAGGTGCAGGGCAACGCCGAGCGTCGCGACCGGCATGTTCTGATCCCACACGGCCGGGACGTGCTGCCCGACGCGCCGCGCGACTTCGCGGGCTTGCGGGCATATCTGGCCGCACGCGATGTCGAGGGCATTGTCTGGTGGCGCGACATCGCGGATCCAGACTGCGACAAAGTCAAGTTGAAGAAGCGCGACCTTGCGCTGCCGCGCTCGCCTATCACGTAGCGACGGCGGCGGGGAGGACGAGATGTTGAGCGGGAAGATCCTGCAGGCGCGGGGATGGCCGCAGGGCAAGGTGACCGGGCTGGCGAAGGCGGCGGGTCAGGCGTTGGAGGACGGCGGGCTGGAGCGCGAGGCCACGCTCGATCGTCTGGATGCCGTGCGCGCCAAGCCGGGCGACTATCTGGCCGATCCGCTGCTGGCGGACCTGGCGCGCGAGTGCATTCGCCGCCAGCAGGCCGCGGCTGAGCCGGTGGCCGATACGCTCCGCGACCAGCCGCTGGACTACGCCGTGTGGGGCGAGGAGCAGATTGACCGCGCGGCGAGCGAGCAGATGCGCA
>DASUBU010000231.1:0-32045 GCA_035763125.1 Ktedonobacterales bacterium | reverse complement strand
GATGACCTGACCGAGCTGCGCCAGACACAGCGGCAAGCGCGCGAGATCGAGCGGCTCTTTGGCCGCTATGTCCATCCGGCGGTAGTGCGGCAATTGCTCGACGATCCCAGCGCGGTCCAGCTCGGCGGCGAGACGCGCGAGGTCAGCATCCTCTTCGCCGATATCCGCGGCTACACGCGACTGGCCGAGCAGTGCGCGCCGCGCGAGCTGATGCGCATCCTCAACGCCGAGCTAGACATGCTGACCGAGGCGGTCTGGCGCGAGGAGGGGACGATCACGGCCTTCTTGGGCGATGCACTGATGGCAATCTTCAATGCGCCGCTGCCGCAGGAGGATCACGCCGTGCGCGCGGTACGCGCCGCCTGGGCGATGCGTCAGGCGCTCCTGCGCCGCGCAACGTTCGAGCCAGAGGCGGCGGCGGTCGAGTATGGCATCGGCGTCCACACCGGCCCGGCGGTCGTCGGCAACCTGGGGGCGGCGGCCCGCATGCAGAACTACACGGCCATCGGCGACGCCGTCAACACGGCGCAGCGGCTGCAGGCGCAGGCGAGCGGCAACCAGATTCTGCTCAGCGCGGCGGCGTATCTAGAGGTCGCGCCGCATGTGCTGGCCCACGAGCTGGGGCCGATCGCCGTCAAAGGCAAGACGCAGCCGCTCAGCGTCTATCAGCTCGACGGCCTGCGCTAAGTCCCCCACCCCTCACTTCCGCCTGTGGCGATGTGCGCTGCATAGAGCGAGTGCGGCGGTAGCTGGAGTTCTATCTCCCGCGAGCGGCCAGCGAGGCAACGTCGGCGGCCATCACGAAGCCGTGGGGCGGCACAAGCTCGAAGCCGAAGCGCTGGTAGAGCGCCTGCGCGCGGGCGTTGTCTTCCTGCGTGTTGAGCGCGATGCGCCAGACGTGATGGCGCTGGAAGTAGCGCGTCGCCTCGGCCATCAGCCGCGTGCCGACGCCCATGCCAACCACCCGCGGATGCACGGCGATCCGTATCAGATAGCCAGTGGTCGCGTCGAGCGCGTTGAACTGGTAGCCGACGATGCCCTGCTCGTCCTCGGCGACGACGAAGTAGGGGTGCGTTGCGGCAACCTCCAGGAAGCTGGCGGCATCGTGCCGCCAGAGCTGCTCGAAGCCGTGCCGCTCGATCTCGACGACGGCCGCGGCATCATCAGGCCGGAAGGGGCGCACACGCAAGGCGGTGTTGCCCTCTGACGGCACCGAGAAATCCACTTTGTCGTACGAGCGCAGGCGCGAGTGCAATGCGAAGCCCAGGCGACGCAATGGATCGCGCAGCCAGTCACCCTGTAGGTCGCCGCCGGAGTAGTAGAGCGTACGCGCGCCGCGCGCCGCGCAGGCCCGCGCGATGTGGGGCAGCAGCAGCTCGAGGTAGCGCTCGAAGCGGCCGCCCTCGCTCCACGTCACGCCGAAGCCGCCAATCCATGCGCTGGGCGCCACCAGCCAGTTGACCAGCAGAAACGCGCGCAGCGTGCCCTGCGTGACACGCGCGAGCCGACCGTCCGGCGCGCTGGAGACACCCGCCGCCGGCAGCCGCTCGATCAGCCCTGGCAGCTCGTCGGGGGTGACGCGATAGTGCGTATATTCGGAGGTTTCGAAGATCCGGCGGACCGCCGAGGCATCCGCAGCCGTGAGGTCGGCGGCCGTGAGCGTGCGCAGGTCATCCATGAGCGCATCCTGCTCCGTTCGGGTTCTGGCTGTCGTCACCTGACGTGATCTGCCGTGGACGGCGTGCCGCCGCGCGAACGCGCGGGCGCTGTCGTTGCAGTGCGGGCAGTCTAGTCGCACGCGGCAGGGCGTGTCAATGGAGGCGCGGCGCCTCGCTCACCCTGCCCCAGAGATTCACATTCTTCGCCACGTCAATATCAATGTAGCAGCACAAGACGCGGAGAACGCGGGCACAACTGCCCAGGCTCTCCAGCACCGCCAGCCGCGCGAAGAGGACACGCGCGACCGGCACGCTACTCACATCACCCAGCAGCCACCCTCCGGCGAGTGTCTTGGCACTCGCCTGGATTTCCCTACACCTCAGAAGGAGGTGCGCCAAACGAGTCGCGGCCTGGCCGGGGCGATGAGCGCCCAATCCACAGCACATTCGTCACCGCCGCCAGCCGCAAGAAACACGCGATCACCTTTCGCCTGTAGGGTCGCATGCTCCCAAGCAAGGCGAAAGCCTCCGGCCGCCGGGTATCAAGCGAACGACCAAGGCTTTCTATGGGAGTGTCTCGCTGCCCCAGGCACCGCTAACGGCGCCCGACGCCCTCGCACGTCACCTGTCAACCGACACACGAAGGAGACCACTCTCGTGCGTGCAGTGTACCATGCCCTGCAACATCCGAGCATCGTCACCCTGATGCCAGCCATGCTCTGGCGGCTGGCCCTCCTCGCAGCGCTGGCGCTCGCCCTGATCGCCAGCCAGTTGGCGCCGCTGGCCGCACACGCGGCCCCCACCGGCGGCGCGTTCTCCGCCCAGCCGGCAACGGCGATGTACGTCAGCCCCAAGCCGAGCTGTAGCGCCGCTCCCGCGCCCTGCCTACCTAGCAGGATTTAGTCTGCCCATCACAATCTCGCAGCGACTCGCCGACCACTCCATGGAGTGGTCGGCGAGCATTTCGCCACCCCATTCACTCCTCTGCATCTCCCTGCACCCATGGCCAGCCTTGTTGCCGATGATATACTTGCCCCTATCGAAGTATGGTGCATGGCTCACATAGTAAGGTGGGAGCACCGCATGCGCGCCTTCCTCTTTCCTATTGAGACGCCCGATCCCCTGCACAGCGATGAGTTCGGCCGGCATGCCGAGCGCCTGGATGCAATCCTCTTGGAGTGCCACGCAGCAGTCACGAATCCCCATGCGGCCGACGACGACTTCCGACGCACCTGCGATCTCCTGGCTCCCTGGCTCGACGTGGCTATCTGCCAACAGCAGCGTTTGCGCGTTTCCTTCATCCTCGGCAAGGCATCGTTTGGCCTTGGCGAGTTTGAAGCGGCTATCAGCTACTATACTCGCGCATTGACGTTGGCAATCGCCGAAGACGATGGGCTTGACATGGCCCTCATTTTCTTGTGCCGAGGCATGGCCCATCGCGCTGTGAACGACTTTGACGACGCGGCCAACGACCTCGTGGACGCCGTCATGTACTACCAGCAACACTTCGGTGTTATGGACGAGTTGACTGCTCCCTTTCAGCTTGATCTACTCGCTCTTCTTGGATGCTTCCTGCCCTTTCTGGGGCGCTACGAGCTTGCACAGGAGTTTATCGAACGCGGGCGTGGATTGCTTCCTTTGGTGCCTCACTCCCAGATCACGACCGCCGATCTGGATTGGGGACAATGCCTGATCCATCGCGCCAAGGGCCAGTTGTTCGACGCCTGGCAGGCCGCCGCGAGCGCCGCGCGCATGTATAGGGACATGCACTCCGCCAGCGCTGCCAGCTCTGCCATTCGTATTACGTGGCTAGCCGCCGATATCGCGCTCGATCTCGCCGAAACGACTGTTCTCGCCGAACGACGCATCTTGCTCGATGAGGCACAAAAGCGCATTGACCTTGCCTGCGAGTGGGCGAACCACGCTCAGGATGAAAACGGCCTCCTCAGCAGCCAACTCGTCCAGTTGCGGCTCAATCGGCTCCGCAGGCGTCTCACGTCTCGCCAGCGCGTCCAGATGCTAGAGAGCATTGCCAACGCCGCCCAGCGCCTACACGATATCGCCCTGAGGTCCCAAGTCTTCATGGCGATTGGCGACGAGATGGCTGCCACCCGGCGTAACGCGCATCGGGCGGTGAAGTGGTATCACGAGGCGATCAACGCCCTCGAAGGCAGCCAGATTCCGGGGCTGGTGGATCCCGCGCGGCGCAAGCTTTGGCTTGCGGGTGAAATGCGCGTGTAATGGAAGCTGGCACGTGGCCGCCTCTGGGAAATGTGCTGCGCTTGCCACTACGATGGCAGCGACTGCTCGCCAACGTCGGCCAGGCTGTCCAGCCAGGGCTGCCACGCGGCGGGCGCGGCGAATGGGGAGCGCGCGGCAGCGGGCGGGCGCGTATGCCAGGTGAAGTCTCGCTCGGCGGCGGCGAGGCGTGCGGCGAGCGACGGCGCCGCCGGGACAGTCGGGGGCGCGGGCAACGGGGCGGGCAGATCGTCTGGCAGGGCGGTCAATTGCCGCTCCAGCCAGGTACCGGCGTCTTCGGCCAGCAGCGTCTCGCGTACGCGCGCCGCCAGCTCCGCGCGCCGCTCCGGCGGCATCGCCAGCGCCGCGTAGAGCGCCTCGGCGGTCGCCGCCACGTCGCGTGGATCCACGCCTAGCACGCTATCGGCGAGCTGCGCATGGGCGCCGGCACGCTCCGAGAGCACCAGCACGCCATCGCGCTGGTTGAGCAGCCCGCCCTCCTTGGCGACCAGATTCATGCCGTCAATCAGCGGGTTGACCAGCAACACGTCGAAGTCGCGCATGCAGGCCAGCGCCCGCGCGTGGTCGTTGCCGAAGAGCGCCACCACCGGCTGCCAGTCGCCCTTGCCGAAGCGCGCGTTGAGGCGCCGGATCGCTCGGCGAACTTGCCGCGCATAGGCGCGATACTCGGCCAGTCCCTCGCGCGTCGGCACCAGCAGCGCCAGGAAGGTGACATTGCCGCGCAGCTCAGGATGTGTGCCGAGCAGCCGCTCGTAGGCGTGAAAGCCGCGCAGAATGTTCTTGGTCGGCTCGACGCGATCCACCCGCAGGATGATGCGATGATCTGGGGTGCGCCGAAGCTGGGCGCTGAGCGCCGCGGCCTCCGCGACGGCGCGCGACTCAGTGGCCGAGCCAAAGACGCTCGCCGGCGTCACGGCGATGGGGAAGGCACGCACGACGATGCGTCGGCCCTGCCAGCGCAGCACGCCAGCCGCCGAATCCATGCGCGCCTCAGGCAGATAACGTGCGGCGCCCTGCAAGAAGTGGCGCACGTCGCGCTCAGTCTGCATGCCAATCACATCGTTGCCGGCCAGGCCTAGATAGATGGCACGGACGAGATCGGCCGGCAGCGCCGACCACGCCCCGACCGACGGCCAGGGCGTGTGGATGAAGTGCTGCAAGTGCGCGCTGGGCGCGTGTCGCCGCACCATCGCGGGCGCCAGGTAAAGGTGGTAATCGTGGAAGATGATCGGCGTCTCGGCGCCGCAGCGTGCCAGCTCGGCGATCACCGCCCGTGCGACGGCCTCATTCGTGGGCAGATAACCCTGCTCCCAGTTCGCGCGGAGCCGCGCCGCGCCGCGGGCGGGGCGCATGCCGTGCTGCGCGAACCACAGCGCGCGATTGCTGAAACCGTAGTAATGGCGGCGATAGGTCTCCGCATCCACGGCGACCAGCCGCGGGGTGAGCTGCTCCAGCCCATCCGGAGCGGCCACCGCTTCACCAGACATAGCCACCGCGCGGTCGGCCTCGGTCATCGCCAACGAGATCCACGAAACCGGCCGACCTTCCGCGGCACAGAGTAAGCCGCTGACAACGCCACCGGCGCCGCGTGTGGCCAGCAGAATACCGTCCGGGCCGGTTGAATGCTCGATCGGCCCACGATTCGTCACGAAGATCAGGCGGCCACCCGCGGGCGCCAACTGCTCCTTATGCTGCAAGTCAGGCAGCGCGACCGGTGCCATCGAGGCGCCTTCGCACACGCTCATGGTATCTCCTCCTAGGCATCCGCCGCCGGTCACAGCGCACAGGATGCTACCATAGAGCGGTATACCGCACTCCCTTAATGTGGAGATGATAGAATCCTGAAATGTAGGTAAGACCTCGCCAACACCGCTCCGTAGGCTAGCAGCTATGGCGCGCAAGTCTCGTGCCGACTGGTGATCCGCGGCGCGCAGGCGCGCGCTGGCGCACCCGCTGACCGGGCGGACAGCAACGTTAGGAAGCGAGGCGGAGAGGGGCACGAGGTGAAAGCGCACGTTCTGGTGGTAGACGACGACCGCCACATCACCGAGGTCCTGCGGCGCACGCTGGCGTATGAGGGCTATACTGTCGAGGTGGCGCGGCGTGGTGATGAAGCGCTGCGCAAAGTGGCCGAACGACCGCCCGACCTGATCGTGCTCGATATCATGCTGCCCGGCATCACAGGTCTGGAGGTCTGCAAGCGGCTGCGTGCGGCTGGCGACAACGTGCCGATTCTGATGCTGACAGCCAAAGACGCGGTGCCCGATCGCGTGGCCGGGCTCGATACCGGCGCCGACGATTACCTCGTCAAGCCGATGGAGCTCGACGAGCTGCTGGCGCGCGTGCGAGCCCTGCTGCGCCGCCGCAACCCCGATCAGCAGCCGGAGGTGCTGCGCTACGCCGATCTGGAGCTGGATACCGGCACGCGCATGGCGCGGCGGGGTACGCGCGAGTTCAGCCTCTCGACCACCGAGTACGAGCTGCTGGCGCTGTTCATGCGCCGCCCGCGCCAGGTGCTCACGCGCGATATCATCATGGAGCGCGTCTGGGGCTACGACTTCGAGGGCGAGTCCAACGTGCTGGAGGTCTACATCGGCTACCTGCGCAACAAGATGGAGACCGAGGGCGAGCCACGCCTGCTGCACACCGTGCGCGGGGCGGGCTATGTGCTGCGCGAGAAGCAAGAGGGCTGACGCTGGGGTGAGCCGACGCGCACGTGAGTGTTAGGAAGAGAGCGGCGTAGATGCGCAGACGACAGACAGGCCTGCGGCAGCGGCTGCTCAATTCGATCTCGATCCGGCTGCGGCTGGCGGTGTGGTATGGCGCGCTGCTGACGGTCACGCTGACGCTCTTCAGCCTGGTCGTGCTGGCGGTGGCGCAGTATCAGCTCGAGACGAGCGTGGACGCGAGCCTGCTGGGCGATGCGCAGCTCGTCGCGCGCACGCTGCAGACGGAGCTTGCCGCCACCTCGCTCACGCCGACGGCCTCGCCCGCCGCCAGCCCGACCGTCACGGTCAGTCCGACCGCGACCGTCACGCCGGCCAGCGGCGCCACGCCCACCCAGGCGCCCACGGCGGTGCCGACGCCCGATCCCACGCAGAGCAAGAAGATCCAGCAGCAGCTCCTCTTGAGCAAAGATGCGCGCGACCTGCTCGGGCGTTTCGACCTGACCTTCGAGGTGCTCAACCGCAGCGGCAAGGTCGCCTACTACGCGCCGAATATCACCAACACCGGTTTGCCACTCGACGGCGGTGTGTCTGGGGCGGCACTCCGCGCCGGAGCCTGCGGCGCGTACACGCGCTCCCAGGGCGCCTCGCTGCTGCGCATCTACGTCTATCCAGTCGTCTTGCCCGCCGATAGCGCGGCCGGCCTGACCGGAACGCACGTGGCAGCGCCAACCTGCGCCGGAACGACCGCTGGCGTGGTGGTCGGGGCGGTAGTGGTCGCCAAACCTGTGGATGACATGGGGCGTACACTGGCGACACTGCGCCAGATCCTGATCTTCGGCGTGGTGGTCGCGGTAATCTTCACCTCACTCGGCGGCTGGCTGATCGCCGGGAGCGGATTGCAGCCGATCGCGGCCGTCACCAAGACGGCCAAAGCAATCGCCATGAATGCGCATACCAGCGGGCTGGGCCGGCGAGTGGATTATCGCGGCCCACGCGACGAGGTGGGTGCGCTGGCCGAGACCTTCGACCAGATGCTCGCGGCGCTGGAGCGTGTGTCGAACGCCCAGCAACGCTTCGTGGCCGACGCCTCGCACGAGCTGCGCGCACCACTTACCACCATCAAGGGCAGCCTGGAGCTGCTGCGGCGCGCGCGCGATCTGCCGGAGGCCGAGCGCGAGGCGGCGATCGAGGACGCCTACACCGAAGCCGAGCGCATGGCCGCGCTGGTCAACGACCTGCTGCTGCTGGCGCGGGTAGACGCGGCCGGTGCATCCGGGCGGCACGCCGCATTGGTGGATGACCAGATGCGCGGCCGGCGCGAGCCGGTCGAGCTCGATCAGCTCGTCATGGAGATCTTCCGTTACGGACGGGCGCAGCTTCAGGCGCGGCATCGCGCAGCCCAACTGCAATTGAAGGTGGAGACCCTGGAGCCGGTGGCCGCCATGGCCGATCCGCGCCAACTCCGCCAGGTCATGCTCATCCTGCTAGATAACGCCATCAAGTACACGCCAAGCGGGGGCCAGATTCGCCTCTCGGCCAGAGCGCAAGGCAACCGCGTAGCACTTAGCATGTCCGATACTGGCATCGGCATCGCCCCAGAGCTGCTCCCGCACATCTTCGAGCGATTCTTCCGTGGCGATGAGGCACGCGAGCGCGACCAGCACGGCAGCGGTCTCGGGCTGGCAATTGCCCATTGGATCATCTCGGTGCACAATGGCGAGATTGTCGTCGAGAGCGTGCCAGGCAAAGGCAGCGTCTTCACTGTGCTGCTGCCGGCTCTTCGGCATCGTGGCGACGGAGCCAGCACGAAGCATCCGGCGGCTGTGCATGCCCGGCCGGCGCGCTCGGCGGTAGTGGGCGCTATGGCGCGCCTGGCGCAAAACGTCTCACGCCCGCGGCCCACCGCGGATGTTCCCACCCGCGACGGACGTGGCGCGAAGGACCAGGGCCGGCGGCAGAGCGCAGGCGACGCACAGGCGGCCCGAGGCCGGCAGAGCCTCAGACGGCGCCCTGGCGCCGACAACGGGGCCGAAAACGGGAACGGCGCGCACAGCGGGACGAACGCCAGCGGACACAAGCATGAGCGCCGCCGAGGCGGCACCGCGAGTGGGCGCACAGCGGGACGCGGGCCGAGCGCGTGAGGCCGCGCCCCGCGCCGATCTAGTGGCCGTTTCGGCCGGGATTGTGGCGGCTGCGTGGGTTGGCCGGGTAGCCACCAGGCTGATCCTGGCCGCCACCGCCCCACTGACTGTAGCTGCCCATGCCGTCGGATGGATACGATCCATCGAAGACCTGGCTTGGTTGGCCGGCATTCCAGGGCGCGCGTGGCGCGCGCGGCGCGTATTGCCCCTGCCTCGGCACGCTGCCACCAGGCATACCACCGTTCATCGGCGCGCCAACACCGGCAGTCGGGCGGGGAGCCTGCGGCATCGGCATCGGCATCCGCCCAGGGCGGCCACCACGGCCGCCGCTAGGCGGAGCAGCCTGCGCAGCCGGCAGGCCACCCACACCAAGCGCGGCCATCTGATCGAGCTGCTCCATCTGCTCCAGGCCGCCATCCATGCCGACGATGTGCTGGCGGCCGCCAACCACACGCTGCAGATTGCTGACGACGTGCTCGAGCGCGTCGGCGCTTTGCGTCGCGGCAGAGGCGCCGGCGACGAGCTGATCCGACACCTGAATGGTGACGGTGATCGCCTTGTCGAGCCGCTCGCTGCTGGCCTGCTGGCGGCGAGCAGCCTCGTCAATGTAGCGAGAGAGCTCGAGCAGATGCTGGACGGTGCGCTTAGCTTGGTCTTCGGTCAGCCGATCCCAGTAGTCGTTGAACCAGTTACTGGCATCCATGATGCGGCGCGCAGCCTGATTCATGGCGTCGGAGAGGTAGCGCACGCTGTCGAGGCCCGTCTTGCAGGCATCCACTACCCACTGCTGCTCGCTGGCCGAGCTTTCCTGGCGCGAGGCGAGCAGCTTCAGTGCGATGGCGGCATTCTCCACCTCGCCCGAAGCCCCCTGCACCGGCGAGGCGGTGCGGCGGCCGATCAAGAGGCCGAGCAGAATGGCCAGGATGGCGACCACACCGGCCGAGAGCAGCGACGTCTTGAGCTGGTCGTCGGCCACCAGTGTGACGGTCGAGAGCGGGCTGAGCGAGAAGTACGTCCAGCCGAGCTTGACCTTCAAGTCAATTTCGGGCGACTGCGGGGTGGCGGGAATCTTGAAGGCCAGGTTCGGAATGCTCGAACGAGCAAACTGATACATGACATTGCTGCCGGCGGCATCAGCACTCTGGAACGTGCTGTCAGGCGCATTATCCTCCAGCGTCGCAGCCACATCCGGCAGGCTTTCCTGGGGCACGCTAGCAGTCGAGCCGTAGCGCTGCTCGTTGGCAATGAGCTGTTGGGTGGCGGCGTCGAGCGGCTTGATCGCTGTGAAGAGGCCCTCAGGCTTCGAGTCGGCGATGCGGACGCCGTTGGCGTCAACCATGAAGGCGTATGAGCCGCGGCCGTTGGCGCCCAGCTCGCCGCCGACGACGCTATAGACGTAGTCCATGCGGAGGGTAGCCCGCAGGAAGCCGACGAAAATAGGTTTCGTCGCGCCCTGGGGCGTGTAGATGATCGGGGAGTAAATCCGGACGTCGGCCTGTTTGGTCTGCGGATCGTAGTAGACAGGCGAAATGCTCGGGCCACCGGCCAGCATGGGCGCCACATCCTCGGCCGCGACCGGACTCTCGGCGTCCTTATTGGTCGAGAGCAGCAACTGGAACGACTTGCCCTTCACGCCGTAGATGCTCCAGATGGCGTAGTTGGGGTCGCGGAAGATGCCGACGTTGATGGCGCGGACTGAGGAGGCGGCATAACTCGGGAGCGCATTGGCGCAATCCAGCGCGGGGTCCAAGAGAGGATTCAAGCTGCAGGCGAGGAAACCCTGCGCGGTGGGCAGCGAGGCGAGCGCCAGGCCGTCGAGCGTGCGCTCCAGCATGTACTGCCTGATGACCTGGCTCTTGGCCGCGGCGTCGGTCTTGAGAGACTCGGTGCCCTGCTGGATCAGCGTGCCGCGCGCGAAGTAGTCGTTGACGCCGACGACAGCAGCCAACGGCAGGATGGCGGCAAAGAGCACCAGCAACGAGAGTCGGGCCGTGAGCGGCAGCCGGCGGCGCGACGGAGCGCGCCCGACAGACCTGGACTTAGCCATGCAGAGTACCTCACTTCGCGCGGGGCGACGCTCACCGCGACGCTGTATTGCCCGCCCGCGGGCATTCTTCTTGCGCGGGCGACGCATGGCGGGCGACAAAGCGGAAGAGGCCAACCGGCGGCAGACGTCCGCCTGGCCCGCAGACACCGCGTACACCCGTCCGAGGATATCACAATCGGACAGCAAGCGATAGAGGCGCGGGGCCGCGCCCCGCGGGAGCCGCAGCGGGAACTGCTCGCGCATCATATGCCTGCGCGTAGTGTCGCACCGGCCCCATGGCAACCGGCCGTGGCGTGGTACTTTCGGGGCCTTATGTAGACCGATGCGACGTAGGCGACCGGGCGGTGAAGCAGATTTCCGCGCAGGTTTGTAAGGACACTTGACAAACAAAGCAACGTTCCGGTACAGTTCCGTTACACAAAGCAATCACCCTGCACCGCCGGACAGTGCTTGCCATGCAAGCACGACACCCATTGGCAGCCCACTGGGCCGCGGAGGACGCCGCAGATGAGCCGTACGGTACGCCGTCTCGTGCGCGATATGCGCTCGAACGACGCCGGCAGTGCCCAGACCGGCCAACGAGGCGCTGACCCGCGCGCCATGCGCGAAGCCAACCGGCTGCTGGTCTTGAATTGCCTGCGCGAGCAGGGCCCCCTGGCGCGCGTCACCGTTGCCCAGCGCACGGGGCTGTCGCGCACCACTGTGAGCAGCCAGGTAGAGCGCCTGCTGCATGAGGGGCTGGTGCGCGAGGGCGAGCCGCAGAACGCGGCGCCCAGCGGCGGCCGGCGGCCCATCCTGGTGCATTTCAACGAGGTAGCGGGCTACATCCTTGGCGTAGACCTCGGCCGCACACATTGCACGCTGGTGGCGACCAATCTGGCAGCGGAAGTGGTGGCCCGCCAATCGGGCCCATGCGACACCAATCGCGGTCCCGAGCTCACCCTGCGCCAGTTGACCGCCGAGATCCGCGAGTTCGCCGCCAGGCAAGGTATCGCCTGGGACCGCGTGTTGGGGATCGGCATGGGCATCCCCGGCCCGGTGGATAGCGTTGGCCGCCGGTTGGTCGCCCCACCGCGCATGCCCGGCTGGCACGGCGTTGATATCCCCGCCATCTTGGGACGCGAGCTGAACGTGCCCATCTACCTTGGCAACGACGCCAACATGGGCGCGCTCGGCGAGAGCCGCTTCGGCGCGGGCCGCGGCGTGGAGGTGCTGGCCTACGTCAAGGTCGGCACCGGCATCGGCTGCGGACTGGTGGTGGACGGGCGCGTCTACGCAGGCAGCCGGGGGTTCGCCGGTGAGCTCGGCCACATGACGATTGACGAGCTCGGTCCGCTGTGCGAGTGCGGCAACCGCGGCTGCCTGGAGGCCGTCACCGGCGCGCCGGCGATCGTCGCCGACGCCGTCGCCGGGCTCTCACTGCGCCGGATGGCCGGCGCGGGCGATCCATCGCTCCCCGCGGCCGCGACCCTGACGCAGGCTCCAGCGCTTGCCGGGTGTGCGCTGGTGGACATCGCCGACGTAGTGCAGGCAGCACAGGCAAATGATGCCGCCAGCCAGGCGGCAATCATGCGCGCGGGCGAGCTCATCGGCATCGCGCTGGCGGGCCTGGTCAACCTGGTCAACCCATCGCTGATCTTGCTGGATGGCGGCGTCGCGCGGGCGGGCGGGCTGCTGATCGAGCCGATTCGGCGCGCCATCGCGGCGCGCAGTCTAGCGGCCGCCTCATCCGTGGTTCGCATCGAGCAAGGCGCGCTGGGCGACAACGCAATCGCGCTGGGAGCCGTCGCAACCGTGCTTGATGCGGCGTTCGGTGCGCCTGCGTCGCTCACGACCGTCGCGCCACAGAAGGAAGGTGAGGTTGAGAGCGCACTTGCTCATGCGTGATCGGCTCGTCACGGAGCGGGCACGGTCGGCTGCCGCGCGACCGGCCATGCGCGCTGGCGGCTGAGCAGCCGGAGGCGGCCGCACGATTGGACAAGAGGGCCGCTGGCACGCCACCGCAACTGGCTCGCGCCCGCCATTGATGAGATGTCTGTCTCGGGCTGAGACAGGAAGGAGAAGGGAGGACGATAGAACGCTACATTCGTCCAGCGCTTATCTGTGCGCAAGTTGAAGCGTCTCACCGCGGAGTACGCGTGACCACCAGTGACAGGAGCAACGCACCGATGCACGCAACGCGCAACACCCGCTGGCGCCTAGCCACGACCTTGTCGCTAGTCGCCCTCATCGCCATGGGCCTGGCCGCCTGTGGAGCCGGCGGCGGCGGCACCGCGGCCGGAGGCAACAATGGCAAAGGCTGCAAGCACGTCGCCTTCCTGCTGCCCGAGAGCGCAACGGCCGCGCGCTGGGAAGCGGCCGATCATCCTGATGTGGACGCCGCAATCAAGCAGTATCTGCCGGGCGCGACTGTTGATGCCCCCAACGCGCAGGGCAACGCCTCCAACCAGCAGACCCAGGCAGAGTCTGAGCTGAGCAAGGGCGCCTGCATCCTCGTGGTCGCCCCGGTGGATAGCACGGCATCCGCGGCGATCGTTGCCAAGGCGAAGGCGAGCGGTGTCCCGGTCATCGCCTACGACCGCCTGATCTATAGCGATGATCTGAACTACTACGCCTCCTTCGACGGCTTCGCGGTTGGCAAGGCGCAGGGCCAGTACATCGCCGATCACTACCAGCAGTACGTCACGCAGAACGGCACCAACAACGCCATCATGATCAACGGCTCCGACACCGACAACAACGCCCACCTCTTCGGCAATGGCGCGCACTCGGTGCTCGATCCGCTGTTCCAGGGTGGCAAGCTGAACAAGGTCTACGAGCAGTTCACGCCCGGCTGGGACAATGCCACGGCGCAGACCGAAGCCGAGGCCGCGCTGACGCAGGCCAATAACAAGATCGCGGTTGCCTACGTCATGAACGACGGCATGGCCAACACCGTCATCGCCGCCCTCAAGGCGCACAACCTCAACGGCAAGGTCCTCGTCACCGGTCAGGATGCCGAGGTCAGCGGTATCCGCAACATCCTGCTGGGCGACCAGTCCATGACGGTCTACAAGCCCATCAAGAAGCTTGCAGACTCGGTCGGCCGCCTCGTCGCCGCCATCAGCAACGGCCAAGATACCGCCTCGATCGCCACTGCGAAGGTCAAGAATCCCAGCGGCAACGCGCAGGTTCCCTCGGTGCTGAACGCCGTGGTCGAGGTGGATATCTCCAACATCAAGACCACCGTCATCGCCGACGGCTTCGTCTCGGTGGCTGACGTCTGTCAGGGGGTGCCTTCGGGCGCTGGAGGGGTCTGTCCGTAAGTCTGTCGTCCTGTTCCTGTGGGTCCGTAGGCGTGCAGGTGTGCAGGTCTATGGGCTCACAGAAGCGTACCCAACGTGAGGGCGGGAGGCCACAGCAGCGGAGCGGGACCGGAGGTATCCGTGGACACAGCTTGCGCTATGTCTATCTCAGTCTCTCTCCGCTGCGCTCCCGCCAGCGACGCGCCCACGGATGTGATACGTTCGTGGTGCGCACCATCTCATCTCGCTCGGGGCAGCATAATCGCTGCCCCGCCTTCTCCTTGCTGCAAGCGAAGTGTGGCGCCCAGCGCACCGGACGTACTGCGACTCCCTCTCATGGCCTCGCAAGGCCGGCTGGGCACCTGAAACGGATGAAGCGAAGCGGAGAACCTCCATGGCGGAGAATGGCACCTCCACCCCTGGTGGAGCACAAGGCGCCCCGCGCACAGGGGAGCCGGCGTTGCGTCTGACGGGCATCAGCAAGAGCTTCGGCGCCGTGCAGGCGCTCACAGATGTAGACTTCGAGGTTTGGCCCGGCGAAGTGGTGGGCCTCGTGGGCGACAACGGCGCGGGTAAGTCCACGCTCATCAAGATCATCGCCGGCGTCAACCCCGCCGACTCCGGCCACATCTACGTAGAGGGCAAGGAGGTGCAGATCTCCGCGCCCACCGATGCGACCCGCCTGGGCATCGAGACCGTCTACCAAGACCTCGCCCTGGCCGACAACCTGGATGTGGTCGCCAATCTCTACCTCGGCCGCGAGGATGTCGCCCCGCGCATCCCCTCGCTCGGCGGGGTGCTCGACGAGACCGACATGGAGCGCCGCACGCTCGATGTTCTCAGCCAGCTTCAGGTGACCACGCTCAAGTCGGTCCGCGTGCCGGTGGCAGCCCTCTCCGGCGGCCAGCGGCAATCCATCGCCGTGGCCAAGACCATCCTGCGCAACCCCAAGGTCGTGCTGCTCGACGAGCCGACCGCCGCCCTGGGTGTCGCGCAGACACGCCAGGTGCTCCGCCTCATTCGGCGGCTCCGCGAGCGGGGACTGGCTGTCGTCGTCATCTCGCACAACCTCGCCGATGTCTTCGAGGTTGTGGACCGGGTGGTCGTCTTGCGGCTGGGCAGGCGCGTCGGATCCTACGACATCGGCAATACGACGCAAGAGACGGTGGTGGCAGCCATTACCGGCGCCGAGTTCGGCGCGATGACGGCTGAGTGAGGCCATACGGCGGTTTCCGCGCGAAGTGGGCATAGGGCGAGGACACAACATGAGCATTCAGTCTGCTGGCGACCAAGAAGAGCGCTCCGTCGCGGCCCCCGGCGCTACAGCGGCCGTCGTCGAGCAAGAGCCCGCCGCCACTGGAGGCGGCGCCTCGTGGCTGCGCAACCTGCTGCGTGGCGACCTCGGCCAAGTCCCGGTGGTCATCGGCCTCATCATCATCGCCATCTACTTCCAGATCGCGGGGAACGGCTTCTTCCTGACGCCGCAAAACCTCAGCAATCTCGCGCTGCAGATCGTCACTACGGCCATCCTGGCCGTGGCCTCCGTGCTGGTGCTGCTGATCGCCGAGATTGATCTGTCGCTCTCCGCCGTCGCCTATCTCTGCGGCGCGGTGATGGGTGTCTTCTCAGCACGCCACGGATGGCCGGCGCCTGCGGCCATTCTGGGCGGCATCGCCGCGGGCCTCATCATGGGGCTGGTCAACGGGTTCTTCGTCGCCATCGTGCGAATGCCCTCCTTTATCGTCACCCTCGCCGCCTTTATTAGCTACCAGGGCCTGCTCTCCAGGATTCTCGAACCCCAGACGACCCTTCCTATCCGCGATAACGCTATCAATAGCATCGCCGTCTACTATCTCCCTGATTTTCTCGGCGTGGGCTTACCCGTGATCGCGCTCGTGCTCTATGCTGCCAGTGTGCTCGTCACGCGCGCTCGACGCCAACGGGCGGGCCTTCCCGTCCAATCTACCGGGCAGCTCGCCTTGCAGCTCGGCTTGCCCACGCTCATCTCCGTCATCGTGCTCGTCGGTGTCGAGTCGTATCGCGGCGTGCCCCTGACGGCGATGATCATGATGGCCATTGTCGTCATCTTCTGGCTCATCACCACCAAGACTGCATTTGGCCGCCATATCTACGCCGTCGGCGGCAATGCCGAAGCCGCGCGACGCGCGGGCATCAACGTCGTGGGGCTGCGTGTCGCCATTTTCGCGCTGGCCTCGACGCTGGCAGCGATCGGCGGCATTCTGGAAGTCTCGCGTGAGATCTCGGCGCCAGCCAACGTAAATCAATCTCTGCTGCTCAATGCCATTGCGACCGCGGTCATCGGCGGCGTGAGCCTGTTCGGCGGGCGCGGCTCTGTCTGGGGCGTGATTCCCGGCGTGCTTATCGTCGGCAGCCTCATCAACGGCCTTGCGTTGGTCGGCCAACCGATCTCAGTTCAAGAAATGGTCGAGGGGGTCGTCCTGCTGGTGGCGGTCTTGATTGATGCCCTGGGCCGGCGCCGCAGCGTCACTGGCTACCGCTAAGGCTGTTCTATTGATGCCGCTCGCTGCGCCGGCCAGCATGCTGCTTCTGGTGCGCTGGCCGGCGGCTTTGGCGCCCGGCTGGCAAGCCGCGCTGACCGGCAGCGCGGGCGTGTGTGCAGATGTGATCCAGGAAGGAGCGCAGCGATGACGAGCACAGCGCCCGGCACGGGCGGCAGGCTGGCAGGGCAAGTGGCGCTGATTACCGGCGCAAGCTCAGGCATCGGCGCGGCGATTTCCCGCGCTCTGCTAGGCGAAGGCGCGGACCTTGTGCTGGTCGCGCGGCGCGCGGAGCGGCTGGAGGCCCTGGCCGCCCAGGCGCGCGGCCAGGGCCGGCGTTGCACGGTGATCGCCGGCGACGTGCGCGAGGAGGAGACGGCTCGACGAGCGGTGGAGGCCGCGAGCGGCCTCGGCCATCTCGATCTGCTCGTCAACAACGCTGGCATCGCGATCTACAAGTCGCTTGCCGAGACCACCGCCGATGACTACGACGCGATGATGGACACCAACATGCGCAGCACGTTTCTCTTCACGCGCCACGCGGTGCCTGTGCTGCTCGCGCAAGGCGCCGGCACCATCATCAACGTCGCCTCCATGGCCGGCGTGATGGGCTTCGCCGGTGAGTCGGTCTATTGCGCCACCAAGTTCGCCCAGGTTGGCTTCACCCAGGCGCTCGACCGCGAGCTGCGTCCCCACGGCATCAAGGTGGGCGCGGTCTGTCCTGGCGGCGTCAAGACCGAGCTGGCGCTGGGCACCGGCCGCACGCCAGAAGGTGTGGCTGCCTCGGGCATGCTGGAGGCCGACGACGTGGCGCGCGCGGTGCTGCTGATGGCGACGCAGGCGCCGGACTCGCGCATCATGGAGATTCGCATGCGGCCGATGGTCGAGCCGCTGGCGGGGCGCGATCCGGAGTAAGAGGCCTTATCACTACCGCGAAGGCAGCGGAGGCAACAGAGGCCCGCAGCACACAACACGGGTCGTGCTGAACGCGGGCGCTGTGGGCCACATGAGGCGCAGCGGGAGGGAAGAATGGCGGAGGCCACGAGCGCGGAAACCACTGGCAGACAGGGCGGCGCCGAGCTGCGGGCAGCCATCATCGGCTATGGCCTGGCGGGGGCGGTCTTCCATACGCCGCTGATCGCCGCCACGCCAGGCATGCGCGTGGCCGCCATCGTGACGGCGAATGCCGAGCGCAAGGCACAGGCGGAGCGTGACTTCCCCACGGCGGCGGTGCTGCCCTCGGCGGAGGCGATCTTCGCCGCGCCAGAGCACTACGATCTGGTGGTGGTGGCGACGCCGAATCGCCTGCACGTCCCACTGGGAATCGCCGCACTGGATGCCGGCCTGCCGGTGGTGATTGACAAGCCGGTCGCGGCGACCACCGCCGAGACAGAGCGTCTGATCGCTGCCAGCAAACGGACCGGCCTCCTGCTGACAGTCTTCCAGAACCGGCGCTGGGATGGCGATTTCCTCACCGTTCAGCGGCTGCTCGCGGGCGATGCGCTGGGGTCGGTCACGCGCTTCGAGTCGCGCTTCGAGCGTTTTCGCCCCACCCCGCGCGCGGACGCCTGGCGCGAGTTCGCCGCGCCGGAGGAGGCAGGTGGCCTGCTCTACGACCTGGGCAGCCACTTGATTGACCAGGCGATGGTGCTCTTCGGCCCCCCACGCGCGGTCTACGCGGAGCTGCCGCTGCGCCGCCCCGGCGCGCTGGTGGATGACGATGCCTTCGTCGCGCTGACGTTCGAGCAGGGCATCACCGCCCACCTGTGGATGAGCGTGGTGGCGCGCATCCTGGGGCCGCGCTTCCGGATCGCGGGCCTGCGCGGCAGCTACGAGAAATACGGGCTGGACCCCCAGGAAGACGCGCTGCGCCTCGGCATGCGGCCCGGCGCTGAAGGCTGGGGGACCGAGCCGCGCGAGCGCTGGGGCCGGCTCTCGACCGAGGTGGCGGGCGTGCACGTGGATGGCGCGGTAGAGACGCTGCCAGGGCAGTACGAGCAGTTCTACGCGCTGCTGCGCGACGCGCTGGCGTCGGGCGGCCCACCACCAGTCGCGGCGCAGGAAGCGCTGCGAGCGCTGCGGGTGATCGAGGCGGCCCGCGAAAGCGCCCGGACCGGGACGGTTGTGCGGCTTCCGGCGCCGGCGGAAGCGGCGGCGTCAGCAGGGGGGTGAGGCCCTGTAGCGAGCGCCTCGTGGCTCTAGCGACGGTCGGCATGGCAGCGAGCGCGAGCGATCAGCCGTAAGCGATCAGCCGTAAGCGATCAGCCGTAGTAATAGATCAGGCCGCGCGCTTCGAGCTCGTCGAGCAGCCCGGACACCTCGTCCACTGGCTTCGAGGAGAGTCGCGCCAGATCGAGCACCGTGTGCTCGCCATCGGCCAGCAGCAAAATCGTGCGATGACTGCGCGAGAGGTTGTGGCTGGTGACAACATGCATCAGGTCGCGCACATCGGGCGCGCGGCGCGGCCGGCGCGCAAGATAGGTGGCCGGCAGCGCCGCCGCGGGAGCACGCCCCTGCCCAGGGACGCCATTCGAGGCTGGAGCCGGCCAGCTCGATTGGCCCCCGGCGTTCGAAGACGAATACACGCCCGAGCTGCCAAATGGCGCAGGGCCAAGTGGGCCGGAGCTGAGCGGGCCAGAGCTGCCATAGGCGGGGTACACATCGGGCGGAGGCATCTGCGGAGGCAGGGGAGCTGGGCCGGGTGGCGGGGGCGTGAACGTCCAGGCGCCGCTGCCTTCGGGAATACGCCCGGCGCCGGCACCAGGGCTGGAGCCAAAGGCGCCCGGCTGCGAGCGCGCGAGAGTGGCGTCGGAGCTGCGGCCGCTGGAGTTGCCGCCGTACACGGCAGGCATCTGTGCGGAGATGTTGGGCACGGGGGCCGGAATATCGCGGTCGAAGGCAAAACGGCAGGGGCCCCAGCGGCTGAGGGCGCCCAGCGCCTCGCGGCCGCGCAAGCCGGCGAGTGAGGCGTAGATAGCGCGGCCGTTGAGGAAGTAGATCTCGCCCTCTTCGAGCACAGAGCCGGAGCCACGCTCGATGGAGAGCAGGCCCGTACGGCGGCCGAGCTCGACCACTTCGATCACATTCGCAAGCTGATCGGTGGCGGTTACGCGTGGCTTTGCCATAGTACACTTGCCCTCTGTCGGCTGCTCACCGGCCACTCACAACACCACTCCAGCGTGCCCCTGGCTTGCGTGCTCCACCACAGTGTCCCCAACGGGAGAACGCTTCCCCGCTCCACACAGCGGCTTCGTGGGCAGTATAGCACGCCTGAGACGTATCGAGTAGCCCTTTCGGCGCAAGCCAACGCGCCAATTTCGACTGAGATTTGCTTCGCGCCCATGTGACGAAAGCCGCCAGCACGTCCACATTCGGCCAGCCGCCTGCCACGAAGACCATGGGAGCCGCGGCGATAGCGGAGCCTCAGTCGTGGCCGAGGCGCTGCATCTGGGCGACGATCTCCTTGACCTTTTGCACCTGGTCTTTGGCACAGATCAGCAGCCGATCGCCGGTATCCACCACGATCAGCCCGTCCACTCCGGCGGTAGCGATCACGCGCCCGCTCGTGCTGTAGATCAAAGTGTCGGTCGTCTCCAGCGCCACCAGCCGCTTGGCTGGCAGCCCGACGATAGCGTTGCCGAGGTCATCGCGCTCGAAGAGGGTGGCAACCTGTGCCCAGCTTCCGATGTCGTTCCAGCCCACAGAGATGGGGATTACCGCGATGCCCGAGGCGCGCTCCATGATCCCATAGTCAATCGTGGTGCTGTCCTGGATGTGGGGCCACAGAGCCGCCATCGCCTGCTCCAGCTCTGGAGTGACCCGCCCGCCAGCGCGCCTGGCAGCAAAGGTAATCTCGTCGAGCACCCCAGCGAGTGCGGGCAGATAGCGACGAATCTCTTCGAGGATGCGGTCCACCCGCCACAGGAAGATACCGGCGTTCCAAACATAGCAGCCGGCGTGCAGATACTCCTCAGCCACCGCGCGCTTGGGCTTCTCGACGAACGCTTCGGCGCGGTGCGCGGCAAGACCCTCGTGGTGGGCCAGCTCATCGCCGAAGCGGATATAGCCGTAGCCGGTTTCTGGATAGGTGGGCGTGATGCCAAGCGTGACGAGCTGGCCCTGCTGGGCGACCATCTCGGCGAAGGTCAGCGCGGAGCGGAAGCCCTCCGCGTCGGCGATGGCGTGGTCGGCGGGAAAGACCCCCATCACGGCACGCGGCTCGCGTACGGCGATCAATATCGCGGCGAGGCCAATGGCGGCAGCGGTGCCGCGCGGCGACGGCTCGACGACGATATTGCTGGCGGGCAGCATGGGAAGCTGCGCGGCAACCTCGGCGCGATACTCGCCAGAGGTGATGACGTAGGTCTGGTCGGCGGGTGCCAGCGGCGCGACACGCGCGACGGTTTCTTGCAGCATGGTGCGCGGACCAGGCAGCGGCAGGAACTGTTTGGGAGTAGCCTTCGTGCTGAGCGGCCAGAGGCGCGTCCCGCTGCCCCCGGCGAGTATGGCGGCGTACATGCCAGGCTTCGCCTTCCTCACTAGGCTCGTCTGCTGGGCGAGCGATTCCTTTTCGATGAGAGCGCCGATGACGCCAGCGTGCTCCGCTGCCCGCTCGGCGGCGGGCCGCTGCATGCGCTGCTGGATACAAAGCGAAGGCATTGTACTGGACTCAAAGGCCGCGGGGCAAGCGCAGCCGGACCACTCTGGCCGCTCGCCAACAGCACGGGATTCTCGCGCCGCGGGCATGGCGCAGCCGGAGTCTGTGACATGACAGCAAACATGCGCTGTCGCGGCATACAGGATGGCACGCAAGGTGCCCAGTCCTAGCATCGGGGGCAAGGAGAGCGACACCGCGGCCGGCGGCGGATCGCAGCCCTGAGAGAGAGACGAAGGTGAGCAACATGGGATCATCTATGGGGAGCGCGGGCGACGCCAGGGAGCCATCCGAGCCGAAGCCAAGCGCTGGGCCCGCCTGGGAAGAGCTAGCGTCCTCCGGCCCCTTCGCAGACGTGGAGCCCGGCTGGCGCGCCATACGCGCCCTCATGCAACTGCGCAGTGACGAGCTGCTCGCCGTCATGATGCGGCCGTCGTTCCGGCCCGTGCGCGATGCCGAGCTGGTGCAGGTAGCGCCATGTCCGTACTGCCTGGATGGCGGCCTGCGCATGGCTGGTACGGTACGTGGGCATAGGGGCCGCACAGCAGTTCGCGCCTGCGACACCTGCGCAGCGGTGGATGTCGGCGGCCGGAGACCGCGGCCCTCGCGCCAATCAATGTGACGAGCTTGACACAAGTCCGCGCCATCGGGTACAACCATACCCAGGACACATAAGCGGTCCTTTATATAGCAAAACTACATATAGCCGACCTTGATGTGGGACGCGAGGGAGCACGTGCCACGGCAAGAGCGGCACCGAGGAGAACGAGGTTGACGTGGACGAGAGCATCAGCACGGAGCGCGACTACCTCGACCTCAAGCGCACGCTACGCGCGCTCGGCGACGTGGTGCGGCTGCACATCGTGGAGATCCTCGGCCGCCAGGGCGAGATGACCGTCACCGACCTGACGCAGCAGTTGGTGGTAGGCGGCCGGCTCGTCAGTCAGCCGTTGGTCTCGTGGCACCTGACGATGCTGAGGCGCGCGACGCTCGTGCAAACACGCCGGACGGGCCGGCTGGTGTATTGTACACTGGACCGCGAGCGGTATCAGGCTAGCCTGCGGATGCTGAGCGAGCTGGTGGTGGGGCCGTCTCAGACACTCCCCCTCCGGCCCGCGCCACCGGTGGTGGGGTCGGCCCCGTCGCCAGCCGATAGGACCGGCGCGCGCAGGTAGCATGAGCACACGCGCACGCGCGAGCACGAGCGGACAGCAAGCAAGACGACCAGGGCGCGCCACGCGGCGCGCCGGGCGGGCCGCCAGAGCATGGCGGCGATTCACGAGGAGATACAGGCTGTGGGCAAGAAGAAGGTGCGGGTCGGGATCATTGGCGTGGGCAACTGCGCCTCGTCGCTGATCCAGGGTGTCGAGTACTACAAGCAGGCCGCTGAAGACGACTTCATCCCTGGGTTGATGCACGTCAATCTGGGCGGCTACCACATCAGCGATATCGAGTTCTCGGCGGCCATTGACATTGACGCCGAGAAGGTGGGCAAGGACATCAATGAGGCGATCTTCGCCGGTCCGAACAACACCTACAAGTTCAGCGAGGTGCCAGCCACGGGAGTCAGGGTCGTGCGCGGCATGACGCACGACGGCCTGGGCAAGTACCTCTCGCAGGTGATTACCAAGGCGCCCGGCCCCACCGCCGACATCGTCAATGTCCTCAAAGACACCGGCACGGATATCGTCATTAACTACCTGCCGGTCGGCAGCGAGATGGCGACCAAGTGGTACGTGGAGCAGGTGCTCGACGCCGGCTGCGGCTTCGTCAACTGCATCCCGGTCTTCATCGGCCGCGAGGAGTACTGGCGCCATCGCTTCGAAGAGGCGCGGCTGCCGATCGTGGGCGACGACATCAAGAGCCAAGTGGGCGCCACCATCGTTCACCGCACGCTGGCGCGGCTCTTCCGCGAGCGCGGCGTCAAAGTGGAGCGCACGTACCAGCTCAATGTCGGCGGCAACACCGACTTCTACAACATGCTCGAGCGTGAGCGGCTGGAGTCGAAGAAGATCTCGAAGACCAACGCCGTCATCAGCCAGCTCGACTATGACCTCGGCACCAATAACGTTCACGTCGGCCCCAGCGACTACGTGCCCTGGCTCACCGACCGCAAGTTCGCGTTCATTCGCCTGGAGGGGCGCACCTTTGGCGATGTGCCGCTGAACGTCGAGCTGAAGCTGGAGGTGTGGGACTCGCCCAACTCAGCCGGCGTGGTGATTGACGCGCTGCGCTGCGCCAAGCTCGCCATGGATAACGGCATCGGCGGCGCGTTGCTGGGCCCCTCGGCCTACTTCATGAAGTCGCCGGCGATCCAATACACCGACGAGCAAGCCCGCCTGATGACCGAAGAGTTCATCCGCGAGTACGGCCATGACGGCCGCGGCGCCCATGAGGAACAGGCCGCTAAGGCCAATGGTCACACCTCGGCGGAGCCGGTGGCGGTGAGCGATCTGCCGCAGGCCGAGTAACACCTGTGGGTGCCCCTCTGCCGTGTGCGCCTGGCGTGCGGGCGAGGGGCGTCCATCGTTCCCGGCGGCCGTTGCCGCTTGCCTCTGCTGCCTGCCTCTTGTGCAAGCATCTCAGGTGCCGTATCCTGCGGTGGCACGCCAGAGCTGGCATGCGGGCGAGGATTCGACAGCCGTTCGAGGGGCACTGTGTATGGTCTACTATCTGCTGCGGCTGGCGACCTGGCTAGCGGGCCGTGTGCCCCGTGCGGCGCGGCTGGCGCTGGCGGGCACCGCTGCTGAGCTGATCTATCTCGGCTGGGTGTCGAAGCGGCATGCCACCAACGCTAACATGGCGCAGATCCTGGGCACATCGCCGCGCGACCCGCGCGCCCGGCGTCTGGCGCGCGCCTCGTGGCGCAATTTCGGCCGCTACATCTCCGACTTCATCAGCATGCCCAACACTACGCGCGCGGCGATCGTCGCGCGGATCAAGGACACCACGCCCGCGCCGGGCGCCTTCGCGCTGGTGGACGAGGCACGCGCGGCGGGCAAGGGCTTGATCGTCGTCTCCACGCACTTCGGCGCCTACGACGTGGCGGCCATCGCGATAGCCAACCACTTCGAGCCGCTCCACCTGATCGTCGAGACCATCCCCGATCCGAAGATGGATCGCATGTGGCAAGAGCAGCGCCGCGAGCTAGGCATGGAGGTGCTGCGCATCGAGAAGACGCCGCGCCAGATTCTGCGCGTGCTGAAGGACAACGGCATCGTGGCCGTGGCGCTGGATCGCCCGCTGCCGCCAGGAGAGGGCGTGCCGATCACCTTCTTCGGCCGCCGGTGCTGGGTGCCGGGCGGCATCGCCCAGATCGCGCTGCTGGCGGGTGCGCCGATCCTGCCGGGCTACTGCATCTATGATGAACAGTACTCCGACACCTACTACCTGGGCGCCGGATCACTGGTCTGGCCAGCATCCACCGGCGACCGCAAGACTGATGTGGCCCACCTGACACAGCGTGTCTTCGATGCGCTGGAGGACCAGATTCGCGCCCGACCGGATCAGTGGGCGATGTTTCGCCGCTTCTGGCCGGCAGAGACAACGGTCGCGCTGACACATGCTGCGCAGCCGGAGGGCGCGACCGTCGTGAGCGAGTGACGCGGCGGCGGCATCTCTTCACTCGACTGAGAACGGACCGACACCGATGGCGAAGTATTGGGCGTTCCGCATCGCGGCGGCGGTGGTCCCGCGCATGCCGTTCGGTGTCGCGCGGCGGCTGGCGGCGGCGCTCGGCGTGGCCATCTGGGCGCTGGCTGGCTCCGCGCGCCGGCGGGCCGAACGCAACCTGGCCCACCTGCCGGGACTGGCGGCGGAGCCCGAACGGCGCCGGCACGCGGCACGCGGCGTCTTCGTCACCATGGCGCTCAACTATCTCGACTTCTTGCGCGGTCATCGGCTCTCCGATGCCGAGCTGAAGGCCAACTGGTCCATCGAGAACCAGGACGCCTTCGACGCGGCGATGGCCCAGGGCCGCGGGCTGATCTTGATTAGCGGCCACTTCGGCAACTTCGAGTTCGCCGCCTCGCGGCTAGGAGCGATGGGCTACCGGCTCATTATCCCCGCCGAGCGCATGCGGCCGGAGGCGCTGTATCAGCTCTTCCGCCGGCTGCGTGAGCACCACAGCCTGCGCATCGTCCCGGCCGACAGCCGAGAGTCGCTGCGCGAGCTGCTCGACGCCCTCAAGCGCAACGAAGTGGTGATGTTCATGGCGGACCGCTATGTGGACGGCTCCAGTGTAGAGGTGCCGTTCTTTGGCGAGCCAGCCAGGCTGCCAACGGCGCCGATGGCCCTGGCGCTCAAGTCGGGTGCGCCCGTGATGACGGCGTACTCCTGGCGTGAGGGCGCTGGGCACTCGCACGGCATCTTCATCCCACTCGACGTCGGAAACGCACAGCCGCGGACCAGCGAGAGCCGGCCAGCCACATCCGGCGACGAGCGCGCGGCCACGGCCACGCGCGCGCGGGCGCGTGGCTCCGATGCCACGGTCCGTGCGATCGGCGTCTTCGTGACACAGCTCGAACGGCAGATCGAGGCACACCCCGAACAGTGGGTCTCAGCGCTCTTGCACGTCTGGAAGGAGGGCTGAGCATGGCGATTGCCGCCGTTGTCGAGCGCAATACGCACGGTGGCAGACCCTGAGCATATCAGCCGCCATCGGGGCGGGCCTCCGCATCTGAAGCTCCCGCGGCATAGACACGCGAGCGGCGGCGGCATACAATGCAGGCGCGTGCGCCGGGAGGAACCAGAGCGTTCTCGCCCACCGCACCAGGAACAGCGAGGAACACACTAGGCATGGATTCTTCTGACATGAGACATCGCGCCGAGACGATCGAGACAATCGAGAAGATCAGCATCGAGACGATCGAATACGGCGCCGATGCGCCACTTCCGGCGCTACGGCATCAGCATCAGCATCCACCTCTGCCCCGCGGCTTCGCGGACGTGCATATGCATACTAACTACAGCGACGGCACCGGCTCGGTGGAGGACGTGCTGCGCTTCGCCCAGGAGCACACACGGCTAGACGTGATCGCGATCACCGACCATGACACCATCGAAGGAGCGCTGCGAGCGCGCGATCTGGCGGCGCGGGACGACTACCGCTTCGAGGTGATCGTCGGCGAGGAGATCAGCACGCGCGAAGGCCACATGCTGGCACTGTTCTTGGAACATCCAGTAGCGCCGGACCAGAGTATCGAGCGCAGCATCGAGCAGGTCCACGCCCAGGGCGGCCTCGCGATCGTCGCCCATCCGTTCAACCGCGTCTTTCGCCACAGTGTCCAGCGCTCGGTGATGAACCGCCTGTTGCGGCAGCCGGAGCTGCACCCTGACGGCATCGAGACGCTCAACGGCAGCTTCGCGGGGATCGGCTCGTCAAAGCTGGCGATGGCTCTTGCGCGCAGCGTGTATCATTGGGCCGAGACGGGTGGCAGCGACGCGCACACACCGACGGCGGTGGGCTGCGCGCGCACGGTCTTTCCCGGCCGAACGGCAGCCGATCTGCGGCATGCGATCGCGCAGCGCGAGACCTCACCGCTCGGCGCGTACTGGCGCGCGCGCGAATACGTCTCGTTCGTCTCGCACCGCGTTCGGTACGGCGGGGCGGCGACCACGACGTTCGAGGAGCAGGTAGTGCGTGAAACGCGTGTGCGCGAGGGGCGCGGCCCGCTCGGGATGCCGGGCCGGCTGCTCGGCATGTTGAGTCGCAGCGCATAGCACGGCACATCCGGAGAGGTCCCGTGGCGCGATTCCGCGCGAGAGGGCATGGCAGAGAGCGAGCACGCATGGCGATGGCGAGAAACACGGACGGCGGGCAACGGCCCAGGCGGGCACGATGAAGATCGGCCTCGTCTCACCGTACGATTGGAGCTATCCGGGCGGGGTTCAGGATCACATTAGCCACCTCGCCTCAGAGTTGCGCGCGCGCGGCCACAATGTGCGAATTCTGACGCCGGCAACCGGCGAGCGTGCGCGCCAGGTGGAGTATGGCGTCTATCGGCTCGGCTGGGCGGCGCCGGTGCGGGTGAATGGCTCGGTAGCGCGCATCTCCATCGCCCCCGACGTCAAGGGCCGCATCCGCAATCTGCTCGAACGCGAGCAGTTCGACGTGTTGCACCTGCACGAGCCGTTCGCCTCGGCGCTCTCGCTGACCATCCTGCATCTCTCCAGCGTCTCCAATGCGCTCTACGTGGGCACCTTCCACGCCTACGCGCGCCACAGCCTGCGGTCTACCAGTGAGTGGGCCTACGCCTCGGCCAAGCCCTTCCTCAACCGCTATTTCCGCCGCCTGAACGGACGGATCGCCGTCTCGCTACCGGCCTACGAATACGTCTCGCGCTTCTTCCCAGGAGACTACCGCATCATCCCCAACGGGGTGGATGTGCGCCGCTTCCGGCCTGATCTCGTACCGCTGCCGCGCTACGCCGATGGCAAGCGCAACGTGCTCTACCTCGGCCGCATCGAGCAGCGCAAAGGCGCCAAGTTCCTGCTGCGCGCGATCCCGATCATCCGCCAGCACTATCCCGACACGCGCTTCATCATCGCCGGCGACGGCCCGCTGCGCCCCGCCTTCGAAAAGTTCGTGGCACAGGTCGGCTGGCGCGATGTGGTGTTTCCTGGCCGCGTGCCCGCCGACGAGCTGCCACGGCTCTATGCCAGCGCGGACGTCTTTGTAGCGCCCAATACCGGCGGCGAGAGCCAGGGCATCGTGCTGCTAGAAGCGCTGGCGGCCGGCCGGCCAGTGGTGGCGTCCGATATCCCCGGTTTCCGCAGCGTGATCCGCGACGAGAGCGAGGGGATGCTGGTGCCGCCGGGCAAGCACGAAGACCTTGCCTTCGCAATCTGCCATCTGCTAGGCAGCGAGCCCGAGCGGCGGCGGTTGGCGATCGCCGGGCGGCGGCGAGCGGAGGCCTTTAGCTGGTCGAGCGTGGGTGACGCGGTCGAGTCGTACTACCTCGATCTATGGAATGAGCGCGCGCGTCAGGGGCGCGCCTTCCGCGTGCCCGGCACGACGTCGGTGGCCGTCCCGGAGTGACGGGGCTGCGAGCCGACGCGACAGCGGGGCCGCTGGGGAGGGGCGACTGGTGATCATGGGGTTGGCGGGCGGCGGCCGGCACGCGCCGTGCGAGTGCGGTGGCAAGCACAAGAACGGCCGGGGCGGGCGGTGCGGGCGCCGTGGCGGCGAGCGGACCACGCCAATTGGGGTCGAACGTGCCTTTGGGGGGTATCCGTTCGATGATGTACAATAGGTAGAGCGTCGGATCGAGGAGTGCCATGTTCGGGCCACGAATTCAACAATCCGCGCGACGCATTGCGGAGATGGTGGTGCGGCCGCTCGCGGCCATCGGCATGACGCCGAACATGGCGACGCTGTTGGGCCTGCTGCTCAACGCCCTGACGGCTACCGTGCTGGCGACCGGCCACCTGCGGATCGGCGGCGTGATGCTGCTGTTTGCCGGCCTCTTCGACATGGTAGACGGCGCGCTGGCGCGGGTGCGGAACCTGCGAACGACCTTCGGCGCGTTCTTCGATTCGACACTCGACCGCTACTCCGAAGGCATCGTGGTACTCGGCGTGATCCTCTTCGCGCTGAGCCTGCCGGCCGGCACGCAGCGGACGTGGATTGTGGCACTGGCCTACATCGCGGGGCTGAGCTCCCTGATCGTGAGCTACGCACGCGCACGCGCCGAGGGGCTGGGACTCAACGGCAAGAGCGGCCTGATGGCGAGGCCCGAGCGGGTGCTGCTGCTGGCGGCGGGGCTCATCATCGGCGGCGCTGATCTGCTCGTCTGGACGGTCGGCCTGCTGGCGCTGACCAGCACCTTCACCGCCGCGCAACGCATCGTGGCGGTCTGGCGGACGCTGGCCGACCAGGACCCTCAGGTGCCCAAGCCGAGCTCGACCCCAGCCGCGACCGGCGCGGGTGAGGACGAGGCGAGTGCCGAGGCGCCAGCGCGCCGCGATGGCCACCAGCCACTCGGTCGCAGAGGTCTCTTCCCGCGCCCTGGCACTGGTGCGCTGCGCTCCCGACGACGTGACGCGGCATCGCGCTCGATTGCCTCGGAGCGCCCGGCGAACCGGTGAGCGCGCGGTGAAGGCAGCCACTCTGGCAAGCCCGAGGCCAAGTTACCAACCGAATACAAGAGACGACATGACCGACACACACAGATGACATGACCACCGCAGGCGCGGTGCGTGGCCGCCGGGATGGCGGCCGCGTGTGGGGGATGAGGAGTGGGTTGTTGGCGGACATACTGCTGAGGGACGAAGCATCGAGCGCGAGGCTCGGCGCAATGGGCGCCCTATGCCGCCGCCACACGTGCGGCACATGGGAATCCCGGCCACATGCCGGCTGCGCCAACGCCGCCACCAGCCCTTATGTCGCAGCACATACACTATTCCCAACCGCTCTCCTCTCCCGCCTCTGCCTGGCCTGCGCGGTCTGAAAGCAGGAGCAACATGAACCAGATCCCAACGAATGCACCCACGAACGGCGAGGGCGCCCCGGCCGAACAGGCCGCCGCGGCACCAGCACGCCCGCGACGCGCACGACGGCCGGCCGCTCGCGCCAAGGCGCAAGCACAGAGCGCCACGCAGGCACCGGCGCAAGCGCCCACCCAGCCGCAGCCGCACACGGCCTCCGCGCCGCAGCAGCCAGCAGCCGAGACATCCGCGCCCGCGCGACCGCGTCGTGCCGTGTCGCGCGCCAGGGGCCGGGCGACCACTGAACAGCCACAGCAACAACCAGCAGCGCAGGCACAGCCCGCGCAGCCTCAACCTGAGCAGCCGCACCAGCCAGCAGCCGAGGCAGCCCCGGTCGAGACCGGAGGCCAGGCGCAGCCAGCCAAGCGCGCGCGCACTCGCTCGCATCGCGGCGGCCGTAAGAACGCCGTGCAGCTCGTCAAGGCCGAGACGCCCGCTGCTGAGGCTCCCAACTCTATCCATGGCGGCGAGACGCCCCAGGCAACAGCCGCGACCGAGGCAGGCGGCGCGCGCAGAGCGCCCGCCGAGCCAGTTCCCACTCAGGCCCACGAGGAGCCAGAGGGCGTGCGGACAGTGCCAGTCGTGACCGAGGAGCTGGCAGGCGCCCAGCCGCTGCTGCCCACGCCGCAAGAGCCTACCGCATCTCCGGCAGAGCCAGCCAAGCGCTACCGCTTCGAGCGGCGCGCGCCCGCGGCGGCCAGCTCTGGCGCCGCACCGATGGCGCGACCTGAGCGGCTCAGCGGGTCGGCGGCCGAAGCGGCCGCCCTTGCTGAGCCGGTGCCCTTCACGACGCTGCGCGAGCAAGCCCCGGCCGGTGAGCGCGACGAGCTGACAGCGGCTCCCGAAGAGGAGCCGGAAACCTGGCGTGCCACGGTGGCCGAGGTGGCGCCCGAAACACTGGCACACACGGCGGCCGAGTCCCGCGCGGAAGAAGCGGTGGAGGATCTCGTCTCTGCGCTGGGGCTGCGCCCTGTCATGCCCAGCGGCCCAGCGGCGGCGGAAGCGGAAGCCCAGGCCGGCGAGGAAGCCGCGGATACCGAGACGGAAGCCGAGTCGCAGCCATCCAGAAGCGCGCGGCCGCGGCGGCGGCGCCGCGGCGGCCGCGGCGGCGGCGCCGCCGGCGAAGAGGCGGCCGAGAGCGCGCCGATCTCGCCCGTCGCCGAGCCTGAGTGGCCGGCGGTGAGCGAGGGCCGCAACGGCTTCGAGCGCCACGCCGAGATTAGCCCCTTCGAGCAGCCGTACTCGCCCTACCATCGCCCCGCGCGCGAGCGCAACGTCCCGGCCGCCGAAGCCGAGCGCTTCTGGGAGGCCAGCCCCACCGAGGCGCCGCGCCCCACCGAGGCCGCTTTCGGCTCGCCGGAGCCGCAGATGGCCCGCGGCTTCGGGCCGCAGCCGCGCGGTGTGGCGGGGCCCGCGCCGACGTCGTTTCAGCGCGCGCCGCGCGAGCGCGGTGTGGACGTGCCGCCGATGTCGCCCAACCAGCTCGGCGCGCTGGTGACGCACGCCATCCAGCAGCAGACCGATCGGCTGCTCAACGAGCTGCGCTACCAGCCGCAGGGGCCGAGCATGACGGTCGCGCTGCCGATGCCAACCACCGAGCGCATCGGCGTCTTCGTTGACGTGGCGAACCTGCACTACTCCGCCCGCACGCAGCGCATCACACTGGACTTCGGCAAGCTGCTGGAGTTCCTGCGCGGCAATCGCCGGCTGATCCGCGCGCAGGCCTACGCGCCGACGAATCCCGAGCCGGGCGCCGAGCAGACCTTCCTCAGCGCCGTCCGCGGCCTGGGCTACCGCATCACGACGAAGAACTTCAAGACCTTCGCCAGCGGCGCCAAGAAGGCTGACATGGACCTCGACCTGTGCATGGATATCGTGCGGCTGGTGGATGCCGGTGCGGTGGATACCGTGGTGCTGGTCAGCGGCGACAGCGACTTCCTGCCGCTGCTCGAATACTGCTCGGATCACGGCGTGCGCGTCGAGGTAGCCGCGTTCGACGATTCGGCGGCGATGATCCTGCGCCAGAGCTGCGACCTCTTCATCAATCTCTCGCTGGTGGAGGGCATCCAGAAGCGTTAGCGCTTACGCGCGCCTGGCTGGCCCCGCCCGACCCGCGGCCCCCACTTCCCTTCGCCGGGAGGCGGAGGGCCGCGGGCTGTGAGCTGTGAGCGACGCCAGAGCCAGGTGCGTTGATACGCCGTCGCGTCAGACCGTTGGAGAATGACTCTCCGCTCTGGTGATGGCCCGCTGATCGGCGCGGCGACAAACTCCAACACTCCGATGCGACACAGTATCATTCCCCTATGGCCCCGCCCACCGCGCGCAGA
>DASUBU010000230.1:0-3251 GCA_035763125.1 Ktedonobacterales bacterium | reverse complement strand
GCGCAGGATGGCGAACTGCGGCGCGCGGCGCCGCGCCGCCAGCGCCGCCTCGGCCAGACAGGCGACCACCGCCAGCAGCAGGGCGGTCAGCGCGCCGACCAGCAGCAGCCCGCGCATCCCCGCCACGATCGGATTGCCTTCCGCCTGAGCACGGCCCACCTCCAGGCTGAGCACTTGCTTGACCTGAAGCGTCGCCTGATGCTGCGCAATCGCGGCGAGCGCCTGCTTCTCGGCTGCCGCTCCGCGTGCCTGCATCCAGTATTCGTTGGCCCCAGTGCGATCAAGCGCCCCACCGCCGGAGATCGCGGTGAGATAGTCATCGTAGGCGGCGACCATGAACCCAGCTGGCTGCGCCTGCGGGTAGAGCGTCGGGAATTCGCGCACGACGGCTCCGACCACGAAGGTCGGTTGGATGAAGAGATTCTCGGTCGGTACGAGGGCGAAGTGATCACCCACGCGCAGGTGCAGCCGGCTGGCGAGCTGCTGGCTGATCAGCGCCCATACTGGGGCATTGGGCTGTCCCGCGTGAGAGCCTTGAATATGCGCGCGCATGCCGGCGAGCAGGGCATCGAGCGGCTGGTCGGCGTAGTCCGCGCGCCAGGCCACTCTGCCGCTGATCGCGCCGAAGCGCGCGGGGTCAATCGCCAGCACGTCGAGGCGCTGGCTCCCCTGGCCAGCGGAGCTATCGGCGAGGGTACGGTACGCCGGCATCACCTGTGCCACGCCCGGCAGCGCCTGGAAGAGCTGTAGCTCGTTCGCGTCAGCACCGCCAGCGCCAAGCGCGCGATCTTCCAGCACCCGTAGATCGGCACCCGTGCTGTAGGCGCTGCGATTGGCGGCATTGCGCTGGAGGGAGGCGTCGAAACTCAGTGCGAAGACCCCCAGCCCCACCGCCAGCACGAGCAGCAGCGTGAGGCGCGTATAGCGGCCCGGCTGGCGCTCGATCTGTGTCATCGCCAGCAGCCCTGGCAGACCACGCCCGCGTACGGCAACCCGCGCGGCAAGCTTCGCCACGAGGGGGAACAGCCGCACGATCAGGAGTGCGCCAGCCAGCAGCAGCAAGGCAGGACCGATGAGCTGGAGCGGGCTGACGCCCTGCCCACCGAGCTGCGAGCGGGTCGCCACATCGCCGAAGATATCCAGCTCCAGGTAACTGACCGCACAGAGGCCCACCAACGCGAGGTCGAGGTAGAGCCGCTTCCACAGCGGCGGACGGCCAGCGCGGCCCTGTTCGCGCCGGAAAGCAAGGATGTCGAGCCCGGCAGATTGCCACGCCGCGACCGCCACCACGCCTGCCGCCAACAGCACGCCCACTGCGTCGGGCAGCAGCACGGCCCGCGGATTGGCCAGTGAAGCGAAGTAGCTGCCACTCGCGCCGCCGGCGGTGAAGGCACTCGCCGATACGAAGGCGTGGGCCAGCCCAAGCGCCAGTGTCGCCCCCAAGAAAGGTGCGGCCACCGCGATCACGATGGCGAGCCCCCCCGCGCTGAGCATGAACACGGCGAGTAGCTGGATGCTGCTCGCGCCTCGGCTCCTGAGTGCGGCAATCTCCAGACTCTGCCCCTCGATCCACAAGCTGGCCATCGCCGCGATGAAGAGCAAGACCAGCCCGACGATCTGCGCGACGACCACGTAGAGCGGCAGTGCGAGCAATGCCTGCTGCGCTTGCAGGTCGCGCATCGTCTGGTCAAGGCCGGTCCGCACCGTTACAGCGAGCACGTTGGGCGTGCGCACGAAGCTGGTATCCACGTCGCGTTTGAAGCTCGTCAATGCCTGGCTGACCTGAGTCAGATTGTCGGTGGTGATGGCCGCCGGATCGGTATAGTAGATCCAGTGCTGAAGCATACCGACGGTCGCGAAGGGCGCAAGCGCGCCGAAGAAATCGGGGATCGTCAGCAGCAGAGGATAGTCGCGCGGAGAGAAGCCGGCATCGAAGGTCTGCCCGTTCCAATAAGGATCGTTCACCGCGTTGGGCTCGAAGATGCCGGAAACGTGCGCGGTGAGCTGGAGTTGCTGGCCGTCTGGCAGGGTGAGCGCCCGCAGGCCAGCTTGTTTCCACACAATCGGACTACCAACGGCAAGTTGGAAATCGTCGGCCATCTGCTTCGTGATGACGACCTGTAGTGCTCCGCCGGCTGCCTGAGCTGGCGGCCCGCCAGCAAGGAAGCGCATGTGTGCGGCGGTGGTGCGGTAGTCGAAGGCCTCGGCGGTCACCAGCGGCGGCGGCACGCCGGTGGCGATGTCTTTGAGATTGAATGCGCGATCGCCAGCCTGCAAGAGCTGCATGGCAGCTGAGACGACGTAGTAGGTGGATGCACTGCCGGCGAAGGGCGCCAGATCAGTCCGCGCCAGGCTGTGGATCTGCCCGTTGACGTGATCGTAGGTGTCGGCGCTGACGTTGATGCACGTCGCCTCGACCTCCACGTTGCGAGCAGGCGCGTCGCCGGTGTTCAGCGCGGCCTGAAGCTCGAGATTGTTGACCAGCGTGTCGTAGAGCGGCACGGTGCAGATCAGGACCATTGCTACCAGCATGCCCAGGCTCACGGCCAGCAACAAGCGCCACCCGCGAGTGAATCGCATACCTGCCAGCCGCACCATGGACCTTGGCCCCGGTCGATTACCCTCCAGTCGCCACTCCGGCTCCGCCGGCCGCGGGTCAGCACTCCCGGTCTCGCGCGGCGCCTCCACGCTCATCCTCCACTCCCTCCGCTGCACGGACTCACCAGATGACAATACACCACGCGTCGCCGCCCGCATAGCCATGCCACATCCACAACGTGGGACGCTTCAGCACAGCGCTGATTTTCGCTCTCACGCTTCCATTCCAGTCCTGGCCGTCACGCTAGCTTCTGGCTGGCAATATGCTCTCCAGCGGCGAGAGAGGGGAGCTAGTCGTCACCCAGGCGCAGGGTCTGGCCCAACCGCAGCCGCCGCGCCGCCAGCGCCGTCAGCCCCAGCCCGACCCCACACGCCAGCACCAGCACCACCCCCAGCAGCCCCAGCCGCCAGCCGTCCACCGCCAGCACCGCCGGTGGCACCCCTAGCGTCGCCAGATCGCTGCTCACGCCAGCCCCGGCGCCGACGCCCGTTCCGACCGCCACCCCAATCCCGGCCACCCCGGCGGTCTCGCCCACCGCCAGAAACGGCAGCGTGGCGGTCAGCGCCAGCGCCCCCAACAGCGCCCCGCCCACCAGCCCCGCCACCTGCGTCGCCAGCTGCTCGCCCAGCAGCAGCCGCCCCAACTGCCCGCC
>DASUBU010000229.1:0-43270 GCA_035763125.1 Ktedonobacterales bacterium | reverse complement strand
GACGATCAATGTTGACTGAGTTGATAGTGTTAGTACAGTAGTGCTACAGTTAGTCAGGCGAATGCGGCTCGCGCGGCCCCATCGGCTCGCACGTAACGTCTGAGGCGATGCAAGCATACGACTCGCTACGATCCTGGGGGGGAGCACATATGGCAACCGAAAGCACCGCGGCTGGCGCCGGGACTTCGACCGTGACCGGCTACGCGAACCCGGACGTGTTGGTGGATACCACCTGGGTGGCGGCGCACCTCAACGACCCAACGATCCGGATCGTCGAGGCCGACGAGGATCCGCTGCTCTACGAGGCCGTCGGTCATATCCCCGGCGCCGTCAAGCTCGACTGGCACACCGACGTGCAGAATCCCGTCCGGCGCGATTTCATTGACCGTGAGGGCTTCGAGGCGCTGATGCGCCGCTACGGCATCGCCAACGACACGACCGTCGTCTTCTACGGCGACAAGAACAACTGGTACGCCGCGTATTCCTTCTGGCTCTTCCGGCTCTATGGCCATCAGAGCGCCAAGCTGATGAACGGCGGGCGCATCAAGTGGGAAGCGGAAGGGCGGCCGTATACCAAGGACGCCGAGCCTAGCTACCCGCCGACCGCGTACCGCGCCGCCGAGCCGAATCTGAGCATCCGCGCCTTCCGCCGGCAGGTGGAAGACCTGCTGGAGCGTGGGGCGCTGGCGCAGGGAGGCGCGGCGCTTGTAGACGTACGCTCATCCGACGAGTACACCGGCAGGCTGCTGCACATGGTGAACTATCCGCAAGAGGGTGCCCAGCGCGGCGGTCACATTCCCGGCGCGCAAAGCATTCCGTGGTCTACTGCAGCCAACCCCGACGGCACGTTCAAGTCGGTCGAGGAGCTGCGCGGCATCTACGGCGGCAAGGCGGTCACGCCCGACAAAGAGGTGGTGGCCTACTGCCGTATTGGCGAGCGCTCGGCGCATACGTGGTTCGTGCTGACGCAGCTCTTGGGCTATCAGAACGTGCGCAACTATGACGGCTCGTGGACGGAGTGGGGCAATCTGGTCGGCGCGCCCATCAAGCAGGGCGAGCAGCCGTAGGGGTCCTCACCCCTGCCCCTCCCCCCAGCGGAGGACCCCTTCCCCGTGCGTGGGGAGGGAGCGATTCGTGGCGAGGGCGTGCCCAATGGCGCGAGGGCGTGCGCAACACGCCCCTACGGTCTCGGCGTGGTGAAGCCTGCGCGGGCGCTATGCAATAGGGAGTGGGCACCGCGAGCACGTTTCCTCTGAAGTGCGTTCGCCGAAATCCCGCTCCCTGTGTGTTGCCAGGGGCGTCCTGCGGGCGCCCATCGGCCCCTTTGCCCGCTGGATATTCGCGTTTGCGCGACCTCTCTATGTGTCTATTCTCTGAGGCCGTTTCGTAGCTCACCGGCTCGGCGTTCTTCGACCCATGCTGGATCGGTTTGGGTGCGCTTATCGCTGCTCTAGTCCGCTCGCAGCGAGCGATCTTCTCACGACGCTTTGCGCCACGCCTGGAGGAAAAAGAAGACGTCGTCTAGCTTCTGTATCGTCACCCCAAAGCCCAGCGTATCCAACAGGTTCTCCAGGGTCTGCAGGTCGTAGAAGACTTTCACAATCAGATACGTTTCGCCGTTGAGTAAGGAGCGGTTGGCATAGATGGCGCCCTCTTCCGTCTGCACGCTGATCTCGCGGTCCTCTTGCATGGGGGCATACTGATCCACCATCGCAACAGAGCCGCCAGGTCGGACGGCACGGGCGACAGTGGCAAGAAAGGCATCGAGCCGTCGCGGGGGCACATGTGACAACCAATTGGCGAAAAAGACCAGGTCGTACTGCTGGCTCGGCTGCCACTGGAAGAGGTCGGCTTGGTGAAACTGTACCAGCGCGTTGCCCACCTTCTGCCGAGCGAGTGCCAGCATCTCTGGCGATGCATCAATCGCGGTCAGCTCACGACCGAGTGGCAGCAGATCGCATGTCCAGGTTCCAGTTCCGCAGGCCAGCTCGAGCATCTGCTCAAATGGCGCATGTTGCTGTAAAAGCTCTCTGGCTCGTGCAAAGGCCCGTTGCAGATCCTCGGTTTGGCCGGTCATCTCGTCGTATTCCCGTGCCATCTTGCGATAGTAGGTCATCTGATCGTCAAGGATGTGTTGATCCACCATGTTCCCCTCTTCTAGCGAGAACCCAATCCTCTCGTTTTCCATGACGTACTCGGCGAGCATGTCTTAACTCGATCTAATGGGCCCTTCCACGTGTGAGCAGGTATCCGCCTGGACGAGCGAATGTTGAGGCACTCCGCCAGGGTGACGAGCAGGCGCGCGAAGAGGGGCTTGTGCCGGCCATCGAATAGTTTGACGAATCGAAAACATTCCGCTATCATAAAGTACCAGCAGATACACCTAGCGGAGGACCACCATGGAGAGTGTGGATATGCCGGCTGCCGTGCAGGCTGCCATCGCCGCCCAGCGCGCGGTCTACCGCCGGCTGTTACGCGCGCACATGCCAGAGTGGATCCAGCTCGACCTCTCGATGGGCCAGCTCAAAACGTTGATGGCGCTCGCCTCGCAAGGCCCGCTGACGGTCAGTGGGGTCGCCGAGACGCTGGAGGTGGGCAAGCCGGCCGCCAGCATCCTGGTGGACCGCCTGGTCCAGGTCGGCTATGTCGCGCGCGCCGAAGATCGCGCCGACCGCCGCCGCACGCTCGTCTCGCTCACTCCCAGCGGTGGCGACCTCGTCGCGTGGCTGCGCCAGGGCAAGGCCGACCACTTCGCGCGTTGGCTGACGGCGATGGCGCCCGACGACCTCGCGGCGCTGACCCGCGGCATGCAAGCGCTGGCCGCAATCGCCGAGCGCGACGATCCTCCGCTTGATCCCCTTCTCCCGGCCGCGCTCGATCCACATGACAACACGTCCACGCGCGAGATGCCCAGTGACCGTTGACCGTTAGCGAACGCCCTCGCTGCCCAATCAGTCGACTTACCAGGAGATTCCCATGGCCGAAACCCTCTCTATCGCCGACGTCAATCCACCGCTGAGCATCCGCGAGACGTTCGGCCGCGGGCGCCTGATTCCGCTGATCGCCGGGTTGATGCTGGGCATGCTGCTCGCCGCGCTCGACCAGACCATCGTCTCCACCGCCCTGCCGCAGGTCATCGGCCACCTGAGCGGCAGCAGCCAGGACTATACCTGGGTTATCACCGCCTACCTGCTCGCCTCGACTGTGGCGGTGCCGATCTATGGCAAGCTTTCTGACATCTATGGCCGGCGCGTCTTCTTCCTCGGTGGGATGGTCGTCTTCTTGCTCGGCTCGGCGCTCTCGGGCACCAGCCAGAACATGACTCAGCTGATCGTCTACCGCGCTTTGCAGGGTCTTGGCGCGGGGGCGCTGATGCCGATTGCCCAGGCGATCATCGGCGACATCTTCCCACCGGCCGAGCGCGGCAAGTGGCAGGGCCTCTTTATTGCCGTGTTCGGCTTCGCCACGATCCTCGGCCCGGTACTGGGCGGCTCGATCACCGATAACTGGGGCTGGCGCTGGATCTTCTACATCAATATGCCCGTGGGCGCCTTCGCGCTGCTCATCGCCGGCCTCGCGATGCCTAAGCTCGCCGCGCGCCGCCAGCATCGCATTGACTACTTCGGCTCCGCCACGCTGATGCTGTGGGCCGTGCCACTGCTGCTGGCGCTCTCACTGGGCGGCCAAACCGTGAACGGAACGGAGCTCGCCTGGAACTCGTGGCAGATCCTGGGACTCTTCGGCTTCGCCGCGGTGATGCTGGTCGCTTTCTTCATCATCGAGCTTCACGCCGCCGAGCCGATCATCAGTCCGCGACTCTTCAAGAGCAGCATCTTCAGTGTCTCAATCTTCACCACGTTGCTACTCAGCGCCGGCATGTTCGGCGCGATCGCCTTCCTGCCGCTCTTCGTGCAGGGAGCCCTGGGGCAATCGGCGACGAACTCTGGTCTGGTGATCACGCCGATGATGGTTGGCTTCATGGTCAGCAGCCTGATCGGTGGGCAACTGCTCTCACGTACCGGACGCTATAAGCTGCTGGCGTTGGTGGGCTTCGTGATCGCGGCCGTTGGCATGTACCTGCTCTCGCGCATGGGGATTGCCACGACCAACGGTGAGCTGGTGCGTAATATGATCGTCACGGGCCTGGGCATCGGCGTGATGATGAGCCTCTTCACCATCGTCGTCCAGAATGCTTTCCCCTTCCGCCAGCTTGGCGAGGTCACGGCGACCCTGTCATTCTTCCGGCAGATGGGCAGCACGATAGGGCTGGCGGTGTTCGGCGTCGTGCTCTCGCACACGCTGGTCAGCAACCTCCAGGCAAACATCCCCGCACCACTCAAGCCGTATGTCTCGGCAAGCCAGTTGAGCCAGCTGAGCCCGACTCAGTCCTCCGCCTCGCCGTCCGCGGCGCTACAGAGCAAGCTTGCTCAGTTCGGTCCGCAGGGAGTGGTTCTGCTCCAGCAGCTCGAGCATGCCATCAAAACCAGCCTGGCCGCTTCGATAACCCAGGTCTTTCTGATCGGCTCCGGCCTGATGATGGTGTGCTTCCTCGCCACGCTCTTCCTGCGCGAGATCCCGCTGCGCAAGAGCCATGGCCATGAGCCTGCCGTCGGCGCTCCGGGGTCGCCCGCGACTGAAGAGGGCGAGTCTATGCCCGTCACCGCCGAGCTTGGCCTCTAACAGCAGGCGCCAGCAAGGTTTGCCGGCATCAGCCCGCCCAGACATCAGCAGCCGCTGGCCGGGGCGGGTTGATGATTGCCTACAGAGCTCCGGCTCCGTCCAACGCACTGAGGCGCGCATGGGCATGTCTGCGGCGTATTGCCACAGATGCATATGTTTGACGTATTCGCTGAAGCGTGCCATAATCGCCGCCAATGGCAGAAGTGCACTCTTGCGGCCGATACGGCGAGTTGCGTGCAGGGCGCAGAGGGGGCGCAGAAGGGCGAGAAGTGTTATGGCAGAGACGACGCACATCAGTGAAGGTGGACGCATCGTGATCCCGGCGGAATTCCGTCGTGCATTGGGCCTTCATGTAGGCGACGAAGTGGTCTTGCGCCTCGAAGACGGCGAGCTTCGGCTCTACACGGTGCAGCAAGCTATTGCGCGCGCGCAGCAAATCGTGGCCGCTCACGTCGGCAACACGCCGTCCATGGCTGATGAGCTGATCGCGGAGCGTCGTGCCGAGGCCGAGCGTGAGTAAGGCGGTGCTCGATGCATCGGCCCTACTAGCCCTGCTCCAGTCCGAGCCAGGCGCGGCACTGGTGGCGACCGCGCTCACTAGCGGTGCCATCATCAGCGCGGTCAATTTCTCGGAGGTAGTGGCGAAGCTGCGCGACCGCGGTATGCCCGAGCTGGACGCGCGGGCGGCGCTCGACCAGCTGCCGCTCTCCATCATTGCTTTCGATCTCAGCCTCGCCTACGCGGCGGGACTCCTGCGTCCTCAGACGCGCGCTGCCGGCCTCTCGCTGGGCGATCGCGCCTGTCTGGCGCTCGCCGTGAGCCTGGGACTTGAGGTGCTGACCACCGACCGCAGCTGGGCAGCGCTTGGCCTTGGTATCACCGTCACCTTGATCCGCTAGGAGCGGCCTCGCAATATCGTCGGTTCCGATGGCAAAGGAGGCGCGTGTGGCTACACGGCAGAGGCGGCGGCGGCAGAGTGCCGCGGCCACCACGCTGCAGGATCGCCTCGCCGAGACGCTGATCGCCCTGGCTGGCCTGCCAAGCGTCTCCGGCCAGGAGGGCGCCGTCCACGACTACATCGCCGACCGCCTGAGGCGCCTGGAGCTCGGCCAGGATCTCGCCCCGCAGACCGACGTCGCCGGCAACCTGATCGCGCGCGTGCCAGCCTTTCCCGCCGCACGCGATGGCGAGCCGCCGTTGCTGCTCAACGCCCACATGGACCGTGTGCCGCCGGGCCGTGCCCACACGCCGGTGCTGGAAAACGGCATCCTGCGCAGCGACGGCGCGACCAACCTTGGCGCCGACGATTCGGCTGGCATCGCGGTGATCCTGCATGCGGTGGAGGCGCTGCGGCACCGCGGCCTCTCGCATCCGCCGCTGCTGCTGCTCTTCACGGTCGGCGAGGAGGTCGGCCTGCTGGGCGCCAAGGCGTTTGATCCGGAGCCGTGGGGCACGCGCGAGGGCATCGTCTTCGATAATGCCGGCGAGGCGGGTGTGGCCGTCACGCGGGCGGCCACCTACATCGCCTTCGACGTCATACTGCGCGGGCGCGGCGGGCACCCCGGCAAGCGGCTGGAAGGCACCGCCAGCGCCATCGAGGTGTTTCGCCGTGCGCAGTATCCATACGGGTCGCTCGACGGCGACACGACACGGGTCTCGATCGGTCGCATCGAAGGCGGCGGTGCTCGCAACGCCGTGCCGGACGAGCTGCGCCTGCTGGGCGAGGCGCGCACGCTGCTGGGCGGGGCGGAGCGCGCGGCACTGCTGGCACGCATCGAGCGCGCCTTTGTGGAGGCGGCAAGCTCGCTCGGCGGCTCGGCTGAGGTGAGCTTCGATCCCCACGGCGAGGGCTACGAGGTGGACCCCGACGAGCCGCTGCTGCGCGCCTATGCCGCCGCCTGTGCCACGCGCGGCCAGCCCTTCCGCACGATGACCACCTTCATCGGCAGCGACGCCAGCGCCCTGCGCACGCACACGCGCGTCGTCACCGTCTCGACCGGCGCGATGGATGAGCACACGAGCGCCGAGTGGATCGCGCTCGCCCCGCTGGCCGAGCTGACCGAGACCGCCATCGAGGTGCTAAGCACCTATCACGCCGCCGGGTCGCCGCGGCCTCCGCACAGAAAGCCGCGCGCCACCGCCTGACCGGCAGCGGCTAGCCTGCACGCGGCAAGGGCAACACTGCGCTCCGCCCCTATCCCCTACATCTTGTTCGTGGCTGCATCTTCAACACAACAAATTGCGCAAGGCTACAAATTGTTGTGGGCTGGCTCTTCCCTCCCACATCTTGATCGGCATTCGCACGTCTCCACATCTTGACAGCCGCATTATATTGATAGTGACTATCATTAGTCAGTGACACGCGAAAGGATGTGACTATCATGAACACCTCTGGGACACGCAAGTGGTGGGCGCTCGGCGCGCTCAATCTGTCCGTGCTGGCGGTCGGCCTCGATGGCACCGTGCTGAGCGTGGCGCTGCCAACGCTGGCCAAAGCGCTGCACGCCTCAGAGTCGGACCTCCAGTGGTTCTCCTCCGGATACCTGTTGGTGCTCGCGGCGGCCATGCTGCCGGTCGGACTGCTCGGCGACCGCTTCGGTCGCAAGAAGGTGCTGCTGGTGTCGCTTGCGCTGTTCGGGGCGGGCTCGGCGGCCTGTGCCTACGCGCCCTCGGCTGGCGCGTTCACCGCGGCGCGGATGGCGCTCGGGCTGGCCGGCGCGGGCATCGTCGTGATGGCGCTCTCCGCGCTGACGGTGCTCTTCAGCGAGCAGGAGCGGCCGCGAGCGGTCGGCATCTGGGCGGCGGCCAACTTCCTGGCGTTGCCGATCGGCCCGATCCTTGGCGGCTGGCTGCTGACGCACTACTGGTGGGGCTGGGTATTCCTGATGAACATGCCGGTGGCACTGGTGGGGCTGATCGCGGCGTCTGCGCTCTTGCCGGAGTCCCGCGCGCCACAGCGCCCTGGGCTGGACCCGGTCGGGATCGTCACCTCGGTTGCCGGACTGGTCGGCGTCACCTATGGTCTGATCGAGGCCGGCGTGAACGGCTGGGGCGACGCCAGCGCGCTGGTCCCGATTGTCGCGGGGCTGGTGGTGCTGGTTGTATTCTTTCTGTGGGAGCGCTGGCTCAGCGGGCGGCCGGGCGGTCAGCCGCTGGTTGACCTGACGCTGTTCCAGTCAGCGGCCTTTACGTGGGGCGTGATCCTGATGGCCATCTTGGGCCTCGCCATGATCGGCGTGCTGTTCACCATGCCGCAATACTTCCAGGGTGTGCTGGGGACGGACGCCATGGGTGCCGGCGTGCGGCTCTTGCCACTGATCGCCGGGCTGGTGGTGGGGGCTGTGCCCGCGGACCGCATCGCGCGTATGGTGGGGGCGAAGCTCACCGTCGCGCTCGGGTTCGCGCTCTGCACCGCCAGCATGCTCCTCGGCGCCGCCACGAGCGCGGGATCGGGCGACGCCTTTGTCGCGGCGTGGATGGCGTTGGCCGGCCTCGGCATGGGGCTCACGCTGGCGACGGCCGCCTCAGGGGCGCTCTCCGACCTGCCGGCGGAGCGCAGCGGTGTGGGAGCTGCGGTGATGCAGGCGCTGCAGAAGGTGGGCGGGCCGTTCGGGGCCGCGGTCCTGGGCAGCGTGCTCAGCTCCGCCTACCTCAGCCGGCTGGATCTGGCGGGCCTGCCAGCGCCCGCGGCAAAGGTGGTGCGCGAGAGCCTCTTCGGCGGACTCGCGGTGGCCGGGCAGCTCCAGTCGCCAGCGCTGCTGGCCTCGGTGCGCGACGCCTTCGTCTACGGGATGGATGTCTCGCTGGTGGTGGCCGCTGGCATCGCCACGGCGGGCATCGTGCTGACGCTGGCGTTCCTGCCCTGGCGGACTGCTACCACAGCCGGCAGAGCCGGACCGGCGAAGAAGGAGAAAGCGCTTGGTGTCGCAAGATGAGCGACCTGCGCCCGGACTACGCGAGCGCAAGAAGGCCAAGACGCGTGCCGCCATCCAGCGGCACGCGCTGCGGCTGTTTCACGAGCAAGGCTACGAGGCCACTACGGTGGAGCAGATTGCCGAGGCGGCGGAGGTCTCGCCGAGCACGTTCTTCCGCTACTTCGCAACCAAGGAAGATGTCGTGCTCTACGACGCTTTTGATCCCATTTTGTTTGCGCAGTTCGCGGCGCAGCCGGCTGAGTTGAGCCCGATCCAGGCTATACGCAGGTCCGTGCGCGAGGTGTTCGGCACGCTGACCGCCGAGGAGATGACGGAGCAGTGGGAGCGCGCGATGCTGGTGCTGGCGGTTCCGGAGCTGCGTATGCGCATGCTCGATACGACTGTGGCCGCGACCCAGCAGTTCGCGCAGATGGTGGCGAAGCGCGTCGGACGCCAAGCGAATGAGCCGGCCGTGCGCGCCTTCGCGGGGGCCGTGGTGGGAGCGATGTTGGCGGCGGCAGATCTCGATACCGTGCAGTCGATGGGCGATTACTTCGAACGTGTGGACGCTAGCCTGGACTATCTTGAGGCGGGCCTGCCGCTGTGACGTAGTGGCGAGCCGCCCCGACGAGCTTCGTCGCCGCCGTTCAGGCGCGGGCTGCAGCCGGCTGTCCCTCTCGCCGGAGCATGCATGCACCCTGGGGGTGAGGGTAGTCCTCATTCAGTTGCCCGCTCGCACCCCGACTGGTAGAATGGCCGATATTGCGTTGCGGCAGGTCGGCGGTGCCAGGAGGAAGCGGAAGAGGGGACGGCGATGGCGACAGGAGATGCAGGACAACGCGCCTCGCAGGTGAGTGGCGCAGCGGCCAACCAGCCCAAAGAGGCGGCCACCGGCGGGGCGGGCTTTGAGCTGCCCACGCTGCCAGAACAGGGCGCAGGCGTCGGCACAGGTGCGGTGGTGAGTGTAGCAGCGGGCACTCCGCTGCCACCGCCCGCGACACCCCGCGCAACACCCGCTCTCAGCCCGCGGCTGACACTGCCCGCCACCAGGCGCGGTGCACCAGCCCCACATCTACGCTCGCCTGGCTCCATCCCAGACGATCTGCCTGCCGACTCGCCTGCGCGCGCGCCCACACTCACCGCCCAGATGCGCGCGATCCAGCCGCCGGATGTGGCGAAACAGGCCATCAGCGAGATGAATGTGCTGGCGCGCGAGCTGATCGCGCTGCCCGCGCTGCTGGAGGCCAGCGGCCTCGCGCCCACCAATCGCCGCAGCTATCTCGATACCCTCCAGACCTACAGTGGCCTCGCGCAGATAGCCTGGGAGGCGGTGGCCGAGGAGCGGCTGGAGCAGAGCGGCGCCGAAGCTGCCCACCGCCAGCAGGCGATTGCCGTCGCGCGGCGGGTCTCGCAGCTGCAGCATGAGTGTCGCACGTTGAGCAGCAACAGCCAGTTTCAGCTGCCGCGCAAGCGGCCCGCACAGTGGCGGCGTCGGGTTGCGCTCGCCAACAAGGGTATTCATGCATGGCAGGATCGTATCGCACCGACACCCGATCCCTTGCTGATGGGGCGCGGCCTGCTGATGCTACGCGGCTATCTGGGGCTGGCCGTAGCGGGCCGGCTGGAGCTCGCGCTGCTCAGCCTGCTGACTGGTACGACGCTGACACTGCTGGTGCTGGCGGCGCTGGGCGCGGGCTTCACGATCGCCGCCGGGCTGGCCGGCAGCGGCGCCGACCTGATCGCGGTGATCGCGGGATTCGCCGCGCTCTTCGCCTGGCTCTTCACGCTCCTGCTCTCCAACCGCGGCCCGCTGCCGCTAGGCATGCTGCTCGGCGCGACAGTCTTCTCGCCGACCCGTACCACCCGCAATGTCGGCCTTGGCTCGCGGCCGGTAGCGGCGTTGTTGCGGGCGTGGTGGCTGCTGATGAGCCTGGCCGCCATGCTAGCAGCGCTTGCGGCGCTTGCCCTGGGCGTCCGGGCGGTCGTGCTGGAGGGCCTGCCTACGGCCCCGCCAGCGAATGCGATCCAGGCGACGAGCTTAGCCGCGCACCTGCTAGCTGTCGTCTTCGCGCCCGCCGCGGCGGTGAGCTTTGCCGGCTTTGTGCTATTGGCGCTGCCGGCCTATCTGCTGGCTGCTCTGCGGAGCGCGTCGGAGCTGAGGGGCGGCGCAAGCTGGGTGGCGGACGCGCGCCGCTACGCGCTTGGCCCGGCGCTCGGCGCGCTGACGTTCGTCACGATTGTGCTGGCCGCCGGCGTCTGGCTCGCCACTACGACTGCCAATTGGCAGCAGCACGCGCTCGCCGTCGCGCGGCTGGGTGACGCCGATATGCCGCTGACCCTGCGCGGGCTGGCGCTCTTCCTCGTGCTTGCCCTGCCCTACTTGCTGCTGCTGGAGCTGCCCTACCGCCTTGGGACGTGGACCTGGCGCCGCGGGTGGCTGCGCGACCTGGCCGAGCGCCGCGCCGATGTCGAGTCGCACGTCCGCCGCCTGTCGGTGCCCGATCCAGAGAGCGGCACGCAAGACACCAGCGACGAGAATCTGCGCGCCATGCAATACGATCTCGTCTTGTTGCAGTTCTATCAGGGCAAGCTCGATGAGGTTCGCCGCACGCCGAGCGGCCCCTTTGCCCTCTTTAGCCTGCTCGCCGCGCTGGTGCTCTTTGCCGTCACTGCCCTGCTGCTCGATGCTGGCGGCCCATCTCTCGCGCGGTTGATCCTCGGCGGCTAGCTCCTGGCTAGCTCCTGGCACAGATACCTCGCTACCACCACCAGAAAACGCTGCTCGCGCGCATTTATACAAGCAGCCCAGCCGGTGCGTGCCCTATTGATTGCTTTGCATCCAGCGGATAGCCAGCGATCAGAAGGCGGCATGTGAGCCACGTCACTGTTCTTTCTCCGCGCGCACGCTACAGTACGTCCTCCCAGGCGTGACATCGCGATGGGCTTCACCGCGCGTTGATCGTCGTTCAGCGTTCAGGAGGATGTGGCGTCATGCGCCATCCGAGTCGCCTTGCCAGCGCGCCATCTTGTGTCCGTGGCAGCCGTCTCTCACCTCACGCAATCATCTCTGCAATTCTGCTTGCGCTTGCTCTGCTCCTCAGCGCGTGCAGCTCGTCCGCCACCACCGGCGCCACAGCGGGCGCCACGGGGTCGCCCACCGCGGCTGAACAGCCGGCAGACACGACGCCTACGGCGCTGCCATCGCCCAATCCCAGTATCACCGATTGTTCGCAAGCATCCGGTTTCGGCAGCGCGGGGCCAGCCAGCGCGGGTGCCAATTTTACCGATGTCGCGTTCCCCAGCGATTCGGTGAGTACCACCGCGAGCCCCTTCGCTCAGGTGTATACGTTCCAGGTTATCAACGTCTGCACCAACAACGCCAGCACCAGCAGTGTGCACGGCTTCTTTACCAGCAGTCTGCCCAGCAACGGCTGGAGCAAGAGCGCGACCTATCCCTATAAGGGGAATGTCAGCAGCAGTTGCGGCGATCCGTACTGCTGGCGCAAGCAATCGGGCTCTAACATTCGCTACGTCTCGCTGGAAAACATCTCTGTCGGCGGCGCGGTGGCAGTCTATGCGCTGCGGCTGGCGACAGCGCCGATCCCCACTTTCAGCGTCGTCACACACTACACCAACCACAGCGCCCCGCAAGGCCAGACGACGACAGTAACGGCCACCTGCGGCAAGGGCGAGCAGATGGTGGGCGGCGGATACTTCATTGATGACACCAACAAGATTTACGAGCCGGGGGAAAGCTATCCGTCGTCGTCAAGCGCGTGGACCAGCGCGATCTATAACAACACGTCGGAGGCCATGACACTCTACACCTACGCCGAGTGCGCGCAGGCCAACTTTCCGCTCAACGTGCAGCATGTCAAGAAATCGCTCGCGCTCAGCGCGGGCGGTATAGGGCCGGTCTGGGCGGCCTGCCCCTCCGCGACGGTGGCGGTCGGCGGTGGCTTTCAGGCCTCCGATGCCGGTGGCAATGTCGGCTGGACCGTCGGCTCATCGCCGGGGGTTGACTTTACCAAGAACGCCTGGACCGTGAACACGCAAGCCAAGTTCGGCGCGCTCACCGAGACGGCCTGGGTGCTCTGCGCCAGCGCCAACGCCGTCGCCTCGCGCATCTCCACCGCGGGCGCGGGAACGGTCGGCGCGAGCAGCGGCGCGCAGCAGACGCCGGGCTGCAACGGCGACGAATATGCAACCTCTGGCGGCTTTACATATGTCCAGGCGGGCAGCGAGGGCAATCTCTTCTACTACGGCAGCGCCCCCGCCAAGAATCCGAGCCAGTGGATCGTGGACGTCTATAACCGCGATTCCAGCGCGTCGCATCAGTTCAACGCGACGACCTTCTGCATCGCTCCCAAGCCGAAGTTCTAGCGGCCGTTGGGCGTTGGGATGAGGACACGCGACGAGCCGATACGCTACGCGATCCACGGAGCAGAGGGACATCCTGGCGGCTACAGCCGCCAGGATGCTTGCCTCTCAGGGCCGCGCGGTGGTACGCCTGTGGCCTGTGGTGCTCGTCGGCCCGCAGCCCGCAACGCTCTAGAGAGAGGATAGGGTGGCAAAGGGCTAGCCCACGCGGGTAGCGATCTCCTCTCATAACCTCGGCGTGATTGACATGCTAGAAATTATGTTCTATCATCCTCTCGAAGCCGAGCGCTTCTGAGGCTGGAAGCGGGCGGCGCCGATGGCGGGCAGCGCACGAGGAACCGCACGAGGGGAGGCATGCTATGTGGGGCAGCGATGGCAAGGCGACCCAACCGGACGCGTCGCAAGGAGCGGCGACGCGACGGCCAGCGCCGGCGCAAACGGGCGGCCCGCACACAGATCCGGTGAAGACAGACACGGACACAGACGAGGACACACCCACGCCATGGGCCGACGCGCTGGAGACGCCGCCCGGAGGTGAGCCGGCCGCGCTCGATCCGCCTGGTGCGACTGCCCCGGATGTCTCGAACCAGACCTGGCTGCGGCTCCAGGCGCGGCGGCTGATCCGCGAGTTTCTGCGGGCGGTCCCGCGCGCTGATGCAGAGGTCGCGCTGACCTTCATCCACCCCGATGGCATGCCGCGGCTTGTCACGCGGGGCCAGCTTTCCGCCGCGATTGACGGTATGCGCCCCCGCCTGCGCCAGATCCTGCGCCTGAGTGTTGAGGAGCGTTGGCCGCGCCAGAAGGTCTGCGACTATCTCAGCCACATCAGCATCAAAACCTTCGAGCGCGATCAGGTGGAGGGGCTTGACCAGTTGATAGACCTGTGAGCGGCGCTTATCTGTTCTGGACGGGGGGCTTGCGCGTCTCTTTGCCGGCCTGCGCGCGCCGCTGGCGGCGCCGGAAGTAGATATCGGCGGCCGCCACCACGGCGATGCAGGCGGCAGGGATGGCCCAACTGGTCCAGGAAGCGCGTTCGAGCACAGGCCCCAGACGCAGATCGTCCAGGATCATGTTGGCGGACGTCCAGCCGAGCACCAGGGCCGCCACGTCCAGCAGCCAGGGCAGCCGGCCAATCAGCTCGGCCACCAGTGCGCTGCCCACCAGCACCAATGTGATGCTCAGCAGCAGCCCCGCCGCCAGCAGCCCAATATTGCCAGCCGCCAGCGCTCCCACCGCCAGGATGTTGTCGAGGCTCATCGTGACATCGGCCACCATGATCGTCAGCAGCGCCGAGAGGAAGCTGCGATTGCCCGGAGCGCGACGCGCGTGAGCGGCTTCCCCATCCGCAGCCGTGTGTGGCACCAACTCGGCCTCTTCGGCGATCTCGGCCTGTTCTGGCCCTTCTCGCTCGGCCAGCAGCCGCGCCGCGATCACCAGCAGCACCAATCCACCCAGCGCCTGCAAGAGTGGCAGTTGCAAGAGCAGCGTCGCCGCCGCGGCAAAGACGATACGCAGCACGATTGCAGCAGCGCCACCGGCCCCCATTGCGATGTAGCGCTGCCGCCGCGGAAGCCCCGCCGCCGCCGCACCGATCACCAACGCGTTGTCGCCGCTCAGCACCAGATCCACCAGCACGATGCCGCCCAGCGCCGCCAAGAATTCGAGCACAACGCGCCTCGCTCCCCTGGGTTACTCTCTCGCTTCGCCGATCCCGTCGTCTCGTCTGGCCGGCGCTCCCAGGACGCCTGGGATGCCCGCGCGGATCATTCCATCGGCGCCCACATAGCCATCCTCGGCGGTCTGCCGCGGTCAGCGGCAGATGAAGCGCCTAGTCAGGAGCGCCTAGTACATACGAACGGCATAGCCCTTGATGTTGTGCGGCTCACCTCGGCATTCTTGCCGACCCTGCCGCCAACACCGAATCCATCCGCATGGCCGCCCATCATACCATACCCGGTTACGATGCGCGATACGGTGAGGACTGGGGGACTGCACACCCGCCAGCACGAAGGCCCCCACCCTCTGTGGGGGCCTCAGTATATGCGGCTGCGCACTCATGGCGCGACCTGGTTCACGGTCAGTTGCTGGGGTTGTGTGTGATGTGCGTGTCTGGCCCGCTACTCTGGCCCGCTACTGCTGCTACTGTCCCTGTTCCTGGCCCTGTTGTTCCTGGCCCTGTTGTTCCTGGCCCTGCTGGCGCTGCTGCTCGGCCTCCAGCGCGCCGCTGTCTTCGAGGCCGGAGCCGCCCGAGTCGTCGTAACCAGCGGCGCCGCGCTCGCCCTGCCCCCAGCCCTGCTCGCCCTCCAGCGGCGCGTCGCCAGCGGCGCCCTCGTCGGCCGAGACGGGATAGACGCCGGTGTGGAAGGGCCCCTCGCGGCGTCCGGCACCGCCGCCCGGCAGCCCACTATCGCCGCGCTGCCCGCTCTGCGACGCGGATTGCTGTTGCTCTTGCTGCTGTTGCTCTTGCTGCTGTTGCTCGCGGCCGGCGGCATTCAGTCCGCCATGCTGCTCGTCTCTGTCACGTTGTTGCTGGTTCGCCATCGCATTATGCCTCCTGCGGGGATGTCTGGTCGTGGCGCGCCGCGTGTCCGCCGTGCACACACGCGCTTCGGCGTGCCGCGAGCGCGTCTATGCGAAGATGGGTGCAGGATGCGTACCAGGCGAGAGCGGCGCACTGCCTGAGCCAGCCGGACGCTAGCCGCGCGCGACGACGCGCCGCCATGCCGCCTTGACCGCCGCGCCGTAGACGCCGGGATGTTTGCCGAGCAGCGGCGTTCGCCCGCCTCAGAGGCTATTTGGCGACCTTGCGCAAGCAGGGTCAGGCGCTGCTCGCCGCCCTGGAGACAGCCGCCGCCGGTCGTACCCTCTATCCAGCGTTCACCTGACCTACTACCCCGCAGCAAGCCAGAACTCGCTGTCACGCCAGAACAATTTGACGCTGACCCCGCTGAGCGGGCGTCTTGGGCGCATCCGCCAGCAGGGTATGGGCGTGGCGATGGGCGTCGTCGTCTGGGGCATTTGCACCGTGGCGTTCGGCTTCTCCACGGGGCCACTGCTGCTCTCGGCGCTCTTCCTGGCGGGAGCGGGCGCCGCCGATTTGGAGAGCATGGCGCTGCGCGGCCTGATTATCCAACTGACGACGCCGGATGAGTTCTGGGGACGCATCAGCGCCGTCAACGCCATGTTCGTCATCGACGGCCCGATGCTCGGTCAGTTCGAGTCTGGGGTAGTGGCGGCCTTCGTCTCGCCCGTCTTCTCGGTCGTCAGTGGCGGGGTCGTCTGCATTCTCGCCACCATCGCCGTTGTGGCGCTGGTTCCTGGCCTGCTGCGGGTGCACGTCAAGTGAGGTCTACCAGGTGTGTTTATGGCGCTTCATATCCTGAACTGGGCGTTTGACCTCTAACCCTAGTCGTCGTGACGGATCTTGAGTTGTGTCATGCGAATGACTTGCGAAAATTGCGTCGCGAATTCTTCTGGCACATGATCGCTGCCAAACATTCGCTGGCTCAATGCCATGTATTTGGAGTCGTACGGAGGATATTGTAACCACAGGGAATGTTCGTCAACGAGTTCCGCTCTTCCCTCTATTACCACCGAGAAGTATTCTCCGAAGCCGAAATTGTCCAATGCCAGACAAACGCGCGGATTCCCCCGTATATTGCGCACTTTGACTGAATTCGGCACACTGAAGATAATGATGCTGTCACTTTCGTAGAGAAAGCAGACGGGCACGGCATGAGGACGGCCATCAGGGCGGACGGTGATGAGAAACCCGTATTCTTCTCTTTCCAGGCGTTCCAGAATTTTGGCCTGAAGTGGATCAGCGCGATCAAGCATCTTTAGGCTCCTACATGGAAGCAAAAGTTCAGTGGATAAAGGATCTCTGGCCGACAGGGATGGCTCCGAGTTCAGCGCGTAGCATTGTCCGCATAGTACCATACGACTGATGATGTGGTCCAGTCCGACGTCGCCTCACTCTCCTCGCCACCTGTTCCACGTTCTGCATCATCTACGACCATTTGGAGAAGGGCAATGTCGCCCTCGCCAATGTCGTTTTCAGGCTCTTCTGGTCGTGTCGGAGAGGACCCAACAAGCAGACAAGCGAGCAAGAAACCGAAGAACTGGCCCCAAGGCACTCCATCTATCGTACCCCAGAGTATGCCGGTGAATATGTCATAGGCATTATGGAAGTTAGCCATCACCACATATACCAAGATACCTTCAAAGATCCCAAGCGCAAGGCTCCGAGTTATTCTTATGATCGGATGCGTATGAGTTGGCCTCGGCCGACCATGCCTCCATCTGCGCTCGATGGTTAGCAAGTAGCCGAGACCGCCTCCTATGCCACCAGCCGCACCGAACGCGAGCAGAATGCGGATCGCTCCAGGTTCGCTTACAGCGCGGACAAAATAAGGATCGAAGAAACAGGATGGGGCAGGCGTCATTGCCTACCCCATCCCGATCGCCTGCGTGGCGTGTCTCGTCGTCGAGCGCTCGTATCGCGGATATCCAGAACAGCACAAATGATGCCCAGTGATGAGGCACACCAAGCGAGGAGGCAGAGGGTTAGCTGCGCGCGGCGATTCCGCGCGCGACGTGGCGGGCGAGCGCCATCGTCGAGAGCATCGGATTGACGCCCGAGGCCGTCGGGAAGCCGCTGGCGTCGGCGATGTAGAGCCCACGCATGCCGTAGACCTGCCCGGACGGATCGGCGACAGCGGTCTTGGCGCTGCCGCCCAGACGGCAGGTGCCCATCTGATGTGCCGTCCCGAGCAGCCCGCGATTGGGAGCGATGCCGCGGCGAGCGATCTCGGCCAGATAGGCGTCGAGCCGCGCCTGCGAGACCGCGCCAGACCTGCCGCCTTCGCTTTCGAGCGCCAGCCGCGGCTTCTGCGTGGCGAGCACAGCCGTCGCGCCGCCAGCGAAGGAGATGCGCGCGCACTCCTGGAGGCCGCGCACGAGATGGCGGCGATCGGTTTCGTTGGGCCAGTAGTGCGGCACCGCGCCGCCGTACTTGTCGAGGGTGATGCGGCCCTCGCCGGTGTCGCGTGTCAGCACGATGTAGCTGGCGGCATAGCGTGCGCGGGCGATGTCGCGCTTATAGTCCAGCGCGCCAAACCATGGCGTGGCAAGGCCGTAGAGGCCGGGATGCGTCGGCATGACCTCCAGCCGGAAGCCGTAGCCGCCCTGCAGCCGCGCGAACTGGTCGGAGAGCACCGTCTGCAGCGAACCGGTCCACGTCTCGATTGGCTGTTCGTAGAAGGCGACCATGGCGGTGACGGGGTGCAGCCGCAGGTGGCCACCGATATTGGGATTGCTCAGCCCGGAGCGCAGCAGCAGCGCCGGCGACTCGACCGATCCAGCGGCGACGACCACCGCAGGCGCGCGCACCGTCACCTTGCGCCGCACGCCGGTCGCCGGATCCTGCGCAGTCCCTTCCACGCCGACGGCGCGCCCGGCCTCGGTCAGCACGCGCTCGACACGGCAGCGCACGATGGTCCGTGCGCCGCGGTCACTGGCATCTTGCAGGTAGGTGAGCATAGTGGATTGCTTGCGGCCGTAGGGGCAGCCGTAGCCACAGGCGCCGCAGCGCTGCTGGCAGTCCGAAGCGTTGCGCGGGATGGGCTTCCAGGAGTAGCCGAGCGCCTCGCAGCCGCGCTGAAGGGCGGCGTTGTTGCGGTTGGGGGCGCTGTCGTCGGTGTTGACGCCGATGCGCTGCTCGACCGCGTCGAAACCCGCCTGGTAGTCGGCGCTGGTCGCGCCACTGAAGCCGTACTCGCGCTCCCACTCCTCCAGCACGTCGGCCGGTGTGCGCAACGACGAGCTCCAGTTGACCAGCGTGCCACCGCCGAGCGCCGAGCCGGCCAGCATCACCATGCTCAGATCGTCGGTGCTCAGCAGGCCACGCCGCAGGTAAAGCTCGGGCATCATGCCGGCCTCGCTGCCGGTGAAATCGGCCTCGTTGTAGTAGCCGCCCTGCTCCAGGATCACCACGTCCTTGCCTGCGGCGGTCAACTCGCCAGCCGCGACACCGCCGCCCGCGCCGGAGCCGACGATTACCACGTCGGCGGTCAGCGCCAGATCGCGGTCTACCGGCAGCGTGCGAATGCGCTTAGGGGCCGCCTCGGGCGACGGCGGCGCAGGGGGTTGCCTGTAGCCCAGCACTGGCCAGCTCGGATTGGCGCCATCCTCGCCAGGGGCAGAGAAGTAGATGAAGCCGGACAGCCGCTTGACAGTCTCGAAGCCCTGGCGCAGCATCGCCATCCGGTGGACCGCCATCTTGCGCAGCGCCGCCTCACGCGCGGGCGCCGCCAGCCGCGTGAAGCGGCGAGGCCGGCCGTCGAGCAGCACGCCGAAGAGCGGGCTATCGAAGAGGCCGAGCAACTGCTTGAACTGTGCCTGCTTCTCAGGTGTCTCGTACGAGACTGTCTCGGCCAGCAGCGACGCGACGCCGATCGCGCTGGCCGGGCGCGCGTAGAGTCCGTGCGGGTCGGCCACGCCATCAGGCGGGGAGAGCGCGGGGATCAACGTGTCGCAGACCAGCTCAAGGGTCCGCAGCTCGTTCGCGTTCAGCCAGTCGGTCGTGGGGGGCGTGGTGGTCGCCACGCGCTGCGTCGTCGCCATACGCTGCCGGTCCCTTCTCGTCCGTCCAGGGGACATCTTGCCTGGAGGCTGGTAGGTCCGCCGCGCTCGCCGACTGTGGGAGAGCGGCTCCAAGCGTGCCGCCACACCGATAGGTGGTGGCCGCATTTTACACCGTGTCGGGTCCGCCTGATAGGGGGGTGAGCCAGCCGACGGTTGAAACCGCGCCTGTGGGGCCTGCGGCCACGAAGTCCGCCTGCGCGGACTGAAATCGGAGCGGACAATTGCATCCCGTTGGGTATGAGAGTGAACCGCCTGGCGCGGCCGAGATGAGGCCCTTCTCATGCGAGTTCACCAGCATACAGAACTTCTTGTGCCTGTTACAATGCGTTTGCACGCGGCGGATCTCGCGCTGGGTAGCGCGCCCGGGCAGGCGCGCGGGCGCGGATAGGAGGGCTGAGCGATGCGCCAGCCGCTGCGGGTCGCAACCTTTCTCGCGCCGAACATGCTGCCCGTCTACCGCGCCGTCGCGGACTACTTCGGGCGGCGCCTCGGTGTGCTGGTGGAGCTGCGCGAGGGGCGGTCGTTCGACGAGTTCGCGCAGGGCGAGCTGGATGCCGGCTTCATCTGCGGGCTGCCGTACGTCGTGCTGCGCCGCCAGCCCGAGCCGCCGATTGAGCCGCTGGCTGCACCGGTGCTGCGGGGATCGCGCTATGGCAGCCGGCCGATCTACTTCTCCGACGTGATCGTGCGGCACGACGCGCCCTGGCGCTCCTTTGCCGAGCTGCGCGGCCGCTCCTGGGCCTACAACGATCGCGATTCGCACTCCGGCTACAACATCACGCGCTACACACTGCTGCGGATGGGCGAGATGCGCGGCTTCTTCGGGCGCGTGGTCGCGGCTGGCTTCCACCAGGCGGCGATCCGGCTCGTCGCGGACGGTGCGGTAGACGCCTCGGCGATTGACTCGCAGGTGCTGGCGGTCGAGCTGCGCGAGCATCCACAGCTTGCGGAGCAGGTGCGTGTGATTGATACGCTCGGCCCGGCGACGATCCAGCCGGTGGTGGCGGCAAGCGGGCTGCCCGCGGCGCTGAAGGACGACCTGCGAGCCGCGCTGCTGGCGCTGGACGGTGAGCCGGAGTCACGGGCTGCGCTGGAGTACGGCTTGGTCGAGCGCTTTGTGCCAATCGCCGACGCCGACTACGACGATATCCGCGCGATGCTGGCCGTCGCCGAGGCCACCGGCTTTCTCACGCTTCGGTGAGGTGCGGGCGCAGCCAGCGCGCCGGCTCCAGATGGGCGATGCTGTTGAAGACGCGCAGAATGCCATTGCCGCCATTGGGGCGCCAATCGAGCACGGAGAAGCTGGCGGGATCGAGCCACAGGCGGAAGGCGCCGCTCGGCGGCAATCCCAGCGCGGCACAGATCAGCGCCTTGATCGGCCCGACGTGGCTGGCCAGCACGACGCTCTGGCTGGGGTGGCGTGCGGCAAGCTCGTCGGCGCAGGCAACGACCCGCGCGCGCAGGGCCAGCGGCGTCTCACCTTCCGGCGGCGCGACCTCCACCCCCGATTCCCACGCGGCCAGCGCCGCGGCGTCTTCCGCCAGCACCTCAGCACGCGTGCGGTTCTCCCAGGTGCCGAAATCCTGCTCGCGCAGATCGTCGCGCGGCACGACGGGCAGACCAAGCATCTCGGCTATCGCGGCGGCGGTGCGCTCCGCGCGTTGCAGCGGGCTGGAGTAGACCGTGGCGATGGGGAAGCCGGAGAGCGCGGCGGCAAGCTGGCGGGCCTGGGCCTCGCCGCGCTCGGTGAGCGGCGCATCGGTGCGGCCGAGATAGCGCATCTCGCGGTTGCCGCTGGCTTCACCGTGGCGCGCCAGGATCAGCCGGACAAAGGCGGGACGCGGCTGTGGGCGTGCGGACGTCTCGCTCATGGCAGATGCCCCACCTGCGCGACACTATGACCGCGCGGGATGCTGCGCCCCCCACCGCCCAGCGACCACGAGCCGATGTCGCCCGCGCGCAGCCGCTGCCAGCCCAGCAGCGCGGCACTCACCTCCGGCGGCTGCCGCGGGACGTGGATCTCGGCCCGCGGCGCCGCCGCCAGGACCGCCTCCGCGAACGGCTCCGTCACGAATGGCACCGACTTGAAGACCCCGCCGACGGTACCGATCGGGAAGGCCTCGCCGCTCATCTCAAGCTGGCGGATGATGGCCGTCGCGTGGATGGCAAGGTCGCGCCCAGCCTTGGCCAGGATGGCGCGGGCGGCCGGATCGCCAGCCTCCGCCGCGCGCGAGACGTGGATGGCGAAGGAGGCCATCTCGAACTTGCCGAAAGGCGAGCTATCCACCAGGCGGCGCATGTCCTCGCCGTCCTCGACGCCGAAGCGCACGCCCAGCTCATGCGCCAGCAGCGTCGGGTCGTCGCGGCCGTCGAGCGCGCGCATCGCCGTGCGGATGCCCTCGCGGCCGATGGCGTAGCCGCTGCCGTCGTCGCTGAGCACGTAGTCCCAGCCGCCACTGCGCCAAAACGCACCCTGCGCGTTCATGCCGAGAGCGGTCGAGCCAGTGCCCGCGATCACCACGATGCCAGGCCCGCCGTTGGTGGCCGCGGTCCAGGCGCCTATCGCATCGTTCTCCAGGATCGCCGGGCCGGCGAAGCCCAGCCGTTGCAGCGCGAGCCGCGGGACCGGCAGATCCAGCTCAGTATCTAGCCCGGCGAGGCACGCGCATACCGCCGCCAGGTCGCCTAGCGTGAGGCCGGCGGCGTGAAGGGCGCCCGCGATGGCGCTGGCGATACTCCCGGCGGCAACCTCGGCGCCGGCTGAGCGCGCGTTGGCCGGGCCGCCGGCGCCGGTCCCCAGAACGCGCCCGGACTCGTCCACCGCGGCTGCTTTGGTCTTGGTGCCGCCGCCATCCACGCCGACGATGACGCTCATGTTTCCTCCGTGGGGTGCTGGCTGCCGCCAAACGCCTCGCCAATCGCCGCCTCGATCGCGACGTCGTCCAGTGCCGGCGGGGCGGATGCAGGGGCTGGCAGCGTCTCTAGCCAGAGCAGATACTCGTGATTGCCGTCGCGGCCGGTAATCGGCGAGGCCACCAGCCCGCGGACGGCAAGCTTTGGGCCAGCCGTCTCGGCATCGAAGGCGGCCAGCCAGTTCAACAGACCGCGCAGGACGCGGCGGTGGACAGCCGCATCACTGATCACGCCGGCGCCACGGTTGGCCTCGGCGCGGCCTGCTTCGAACTGCGGCTTGACCAGCGCGACGATCCATGCGTCCGGCGCCAGCAGCGCGGCGACCGGCGGCAGCACCAGGCGCAGCGAGATGAACGAGACGTCAATGGTGGCGCAGGTGGGTCGCTCGGCCAGTGATGTCAGATGGCGGATGTTAGTACGATCCATCACCACCACGCGTGGATCGGTCCGCAGCGACCAGGCGAGCTGGCCGCGGCCGACGTCCACGGCATAGACCCGCGTCGCGCCGCGCCGCAGCAGCAGATCAGTGAAGCCGCCGGTCGAAGCGCCGACATCCAGGCAGACGCGGCCGGCGGGATCGAGGCCGAAGGCATCCAGCGCGCGCTCCAGCTTGAGGCCGCCGCGGCTGACGTAGCGCAGCTCCGCGGCGGGGCCAGCCAGCGCCAGCTCGGCGTCGCGCGAGACCAGCGTGCCGGCTTTATCCACCACGCGGCCATCCACCAGCACCTCGCGCGCCATGATCAGCGCCCGCGCCCGCTCGCGCGACGGCGCCAGCTCCCGCGCGACCAGCAGCACGTCCAGCCGCTCGCGCGCCGCGCGGCCTTCCCGCACATGACCGGCCGCGTTGTTTCTCCGTCCGTCACCCACCGGACGCTCCTTCACCCGTCGTGTCGAGGCATTGATGCCGCTACCACGCGGACGGCTCGTCGCCAGCCTGGCGCAGCCACCAGCGGAGGGCGCGCTCCAGTTCCTGGAGATCGTGGCGCTCGGCCCTCAATGGCTGCTGATCCCAAAGGCCGCGTGAGCTAAGCACATAGTCAAAAGTGTGGCACGATTACAGCAACCTCCGAGAGCCGGCGGGAAGAAAGATGATCTACGTATCCTTGTCACCAACACAACGAGATGAACTGACCACGCTCAGCCATCAGGCGATCGGGAGGGTGGCCTTGCGCGCGCAGATGGTCTTGCTCTCCGACCGAGGCTTCACCGTCCCCCAAATTACCGCCATCCACGCCTGTGGGCACGATGTTGTGCCCACCTGGCTGCATCGGTATCAGCGGCACGGGATAGTCGGGTTGGAAGATGAGCCGCGCAGTGGACGACCGCCCAAGAACCCCCTGGCCCACCTGATCATAGACACCCAGATGAGCCAGTCGCCACCTTGCTCCGGGCATGTCCAGAGCTGCTGGAGTGTTGCCTTGCTCACCGCCTTCGTGGCCAGACGCTTTCGCTTGGTGCTGTCCTGTACGAGTATCCGGCGTTTGCTGCATCAGATGGGCTGGCGCTGGAAACGGCCTCGCCTGGCGCCTGCCCGCAAGCAGGACCCCGAGGCGGAGAGCAAACTGGCCGCCCTAGCGACAGCGCAACGCCAGGCCGCTTTGGGGCAGTGTCATCTGCTCTACCTGGACGAATCGGACCTGCACCTTTTGCCGCTCATCCGCGCGATGTGGATGAAAGGCCGACGGGTGCGGGTGCCCACGCCCGGCACCAACCGACGCCACGCCTTTTTCGGCGCGTTGGATGCCGCGAGCGGGCAGTGGTGGTTCGCCGATCATGAGCGCAAGTTGGCGGTGCATTTTGTCGCCTTTCTGCAACGCCTGGTAGCCGCCTACCCAGAGGGCCCGCTCGCCCTGGTCCTCGATCAAGCCCCCGCGCATACGGCCAAGGTCGTTCAAACCTGGCTGAAAGCGCACCCGCGCGTCACCTTGCTCTGGTTGCCCAAATATGCCGCGCATGAGGCCAACCCGGCAGAACGGATCTGGGGCCTGATGAAGTCCGCCGTGGCTGCTGACCGATTGGCTGGCAGCATTGAGAAACTCGTGGCGGCAGCGCGCCGCTTCTTCACCGACCTGACTCCGCACCCGATCAAACTACCAATCGCTGCATGATGATTGGTAACTGGCCAAGAGGAGCGATCAGGTTGGCACAAAGCTATGCAGCGGTCCGGCGAGGCAAATCTTCGGTGGGAATCCTTGGAGAGAACACCCTTTGAATGCACTGCTCTCCTGCTATCAGCGCGCTAATAGCAGGCGTGTGGCAAAAGGTGGGCGGATGGACCAGGCCGAAGAGGATATCCCTCCCTCCATGGCTGCCAGGCCACCCCCTTCGCTGGTTGATTTTCACTCCTCCAGGAATTCTGTGGTCGCTGTAGTCTGCTCAAAACAGAGATTGACGGTTCGTTGCAGAGCGCGGGTGCGATGGACCACTCCAGCCGGGATGGTGAAGATGTTATTGGGCGTGAGTGTCACCGACTCCTGGTCTTGGAAATCGATGATGAGTTCGCCTTCCAGTACCAAGAATAATTCATCCGACGTCGGATGACGATGCCACTGATACTCGCCAGTCATGACCGCCAGGCGGAGACAGTTCTCATTCATGGTGCTGACCACCACATTGCTATACTGCTCGGTAACAGCCTGATGGAGCGTCCTCAGATTGAGCAGTTGCATCTGTCCGATAGGTTCCATATCTGCCCTTCTTCTCATGTCCCAGGATAAAACAACTCTAGTATATCACCGAAGCCGCCGGCAAGCCGCATGATTTGCATGCCTTTCTTTTGACCACATGCTTAGTCACTTGATCAAGTGAGGCCGTGGCGCCCCAGAATATCTCGCCCATCGCATTGTGTGCCTCGCGGAACGCATCGAGCGCCTCCGCTTGCCGACGCAGTGCAAGCAGCGCCTTTCCTCGATTGAATTGTACGACCAGATGTGTGCTATACGCCCCCTTGCCGAGCAGGGCAAAGACACGATCATAGGCCAGCACAGCCTCGGCAAAGCGGCCAAGCCCCAGCGCCATATCGCCCTCGGCCCAAGCCACTCGTGCCGCATCAGGTGGCATTGGACGCCCTCCTCCTTATACGTGCTGGCTGTGGAGCCACCGGCTGCACACCTCTGCTTCTCACAAGCGCACTGGTCGGACGAACCAGGTGTCAGACTCCATGAGCGCCTCGACGTCGCCCTCGACGCGGAACGTGCCGGCCTGGTAGGCAAGCAGCGCGTCCTCCTCATACGCCAGCATACGCAGGAACAGATCGAAGTCGCAGTACATCGTGGCGGTTGGCGCTGGATGCGTCCCGCGGGCGACGGCGAGCGTGCCGTCATCTACGACAGCATGGCAGGTGCCGCACTGGCTACCCGTGAAGACGTACTGCAGCACGGCGTATCGGCCGCGCGCCCGCTCTGGCACAAACGTCGTCTGCATCGAGAGCAGGTAGTCGTCAATGGTGATCACAATCAGCGCTCCCCTCCGCCACCACATACAGCCATCTGGCCCAAGCCGCGGGAGTCCAGGCCCCTCGTACCGCTCAGCACCCGGCATGTCACATCCATCAACCCGTGATACGCGTCTGGTTGACAATAAAGCGCCTCCTTGCCGGGCCGCAGTGCATGATACCATACTATGCGGAGGTGGTGACGGCGTGTTAGAGACGGTGTGTTGGAGGACGAGCATGGGGACGAATATCTGGCAGGGCCACCTGGTCCGGCTGCGCGCCGTCGAGCCGGTAGACGCCGAGACGCACTATATCTGGAACCAAGACAGCGTCATGGCACGCCGGGTGGATCACGCCTGGTTCCCCACCTCGCACGCGCGAGCGCGGGAATGGGCCGAGGCGGCGGGGCGACGCGGCGTCGACCACGACGACGCCTTCGAGTTCGAAATCGAGACGCTGGCGGGTGAACACGTTGGCAGCATCGGTACGCACTCTTGCGACCGGCGCGCGGGCACCTTCGCCTACGGCCTCGGGATCCGCGAGAAGCAGCAGCGCCACGGCTACGCCTCAGAGGCGATCCTGCTCACCTGCCGCTACTACTTCGGCGAGCTGCGCTACCAGAAAGTGACGCCCTCGGTCTACAGCTTCAACGAGCCATCAATGCGTCTGCACGAGCGGCTGGGCTTCACGCTCGAAGGCCGACTGCGGCGCATGGTCTACACTGCGGGGCAGCACTTCGATCTGCTCTATTTTGGGATGACGGCCGAGGAGTTCGCGGAGCGGCACGCAGACTCGCTACCGAGTGACAATCTCTAGCGGATGCCGGGAGGGAGTCCGATGGCGAGTGAGCGGGCGCTGATCCTGCGCACCGACGGCGCCTCGCGCGGCAATCCCGGCCCGGCGGCGGCCGGTGTGGTCATCCAGCGTGCGGATGGGGCAACGGTCGCGCGTGGTAAAACGTACTTGGGCGTGATGACGAATAATCAGGCCGAGTACCGCGCGTTGATCCTGGGGCTGCGCGCCGTCGCGCGGTACAATCCCACGCTCGTGCGCGTCTTGATGGATAGCGACCTGATCGTGCGGCAAATGACCGGGGAGTATCGGGTGAAGGATGAGACGCTGCGCGTGCTGTACGATGAGGCGCGCGCGGTGGCGCGGGAATTGCCGCATGTCACGTTTGATCACGTCCGGCGCGCCTTCAATGCCGAGGCCGATGCGCTGGCGAACGAGGCGCTGGACGCGCGCGCGCACGCCGAGCGGCCGGCGATCGCGAATGGGGTGGACGAGCTAGCGCCGGAGGAATGACGCATGCGGGCACGCGCGACCGACCCATCCGCACGGCCCGAGCTTTGGCCGCTGCCAGGGACGAAGCCGCGCCGGGCGAGCGGCGGCAGCGCGCCACGGCGCAGGTGGCGCGTCTGGCTGCAGCGGGCGGCGCTGACGCTGCTGGCGCTGGTCCTGCTCGTTGTGGCGGCCTCTGGCATTGCGGTGTGGCGCCTGGGCCAGACGGTGACGAGCTACGCCGGTCCGCACTTCAACCACGGGCATAACGCGGTGTGGCTGGAGCACCAGTGGGCGGGCGAGGCACACGACGCAGCCGCCTACGACGCGCTGGCGGCGCGGCTGACACGCGAGCGGATCGGCTATGTCTTCGCGCACGTCGGCCCGCTCGACAGCGACGGGCGCATACCAGTGGAGCGCGCGCCGAACGCGCCAGAGCTGACGGCGGCGCTGCATCAGCGCGTGCCCGGCATCAAGGTGCTGGCGTGGATTGGTCAGGTGGAGATTGCCGGCGGCTTCCCGCCGAACGAGAGCGTCAATCTCGAAGACTCGGTGGTGCGTAACCAGATCGCGCGGACGGCGGCGCACTTCGTCAAAGATTTCGGCTACGACGGTGTGCATTACGATATCGAGCCGATCACCAACAACAATCCACGTTTCCTGGACCTGCTCGACGAGACGCGCGCGCTGCTGCCGGCGGGCGCGGTCCTCTCGCTCTCGGGGCAGAAGTGGGCGCCGAACGCGACGGCGGCGGGTCTGCTGCGTGATATCGGCCGCGCCGACGCCTGGTGGACGACGTACTACTATGCCACGGTCGCCAAGCACACCGATCAGATCGTGGCGATGCTCTATAACACGGCGATGCCGACCGCGGGGGCGTACCAGCTCGCCGTCAAGCAGGAGACGCAGCACATTCTGGAGGCGGCGCGCAGCGCGGCGCATCCGCCGGAGGTGTTGATCGGCCTGCCGACGTATCCCGGCAACGGCTTCTGGTTCCACGACCGCGCCGAGAACATCACCACCGGCTTGAATGGCGTGATCTCCGGCCTCAACAGCGATCGCGACATGTCCGCCTTCGGCGGCGTCGCGATCTACCGCTATGCCCTGACCACCGACGACGACTGGAAGACCTACGAACGGCTGTGGCTGGGAAAACCGTAGGTCGGAGAGGATTCACCGCGGAGGACACGGAGGACACGGAGGACACGGAGGACACGGAGGACACGGAGGGCAGAGGGAGGTTTACGGCGTCCCGCAGTCAGCGACTGGCGCGGCGCGGCCACGAGACGAGCAGGATGCCGGCGGCCAGCACCAGGCCTCCGAGCCAGAAGCCAGAGGGCAGCGGCTCGTGCAGCAGCAGGCCGCTCAGCAGTCCGCCGACCAGCGGCTGGGCGAAGAAGAAGACGGCGGCGATGCCAGCCGGCAGCCGTGCCACGCCGCGATACCACAGCCACCAGGCCAGCGCGGTGGCGCCCAGGCCGAGATAGAGCACGGCGGCGATCGAGCCGGGGGTGAAGGCGATTGGCGTGGCGTGCGGGCCGCGCAGCGCCAGCTCGATGGGCACCAGTGGCAGCAGCAAGGGGATGCTCCACAGGCAGGCGGCGGTGGAGGCGGCGAGCGCAGAGAAGCGGCGTGTGAGCGGCGTGCCGACGACCGTGAAGAGCGCCCAACAGAGCGCCGAGAGCAGCAGCAGCGCATCGCCGAACAGCAGGCTCCCCTGGCTGCCGCTCGCCGTGGAGGCGCCCGGCTGGGTGGCGACGACCAGCACGAGGCCGCCCAGCGCGACGAGCATGCCGAGCGCGACGCGCGCATGCGGGCGCTCGCCCAGCAGCAGCCACGCCAGCGGGACGATGAAGACGGGCGTGATGGTGGTCAGCAGGGCGCCATCGTGGGCCGAGGCGAGATCGGTGCCGAGGAACTGCGTGAGGATGCAGCCGGCGACGAGCACGCCGCAGACGAAGGCGCGCAGGTGGTCGGCCCGCCGCCAGGGGAGCGGGTCCTCACCCCCCGACCCCCTCTCCGTGCGCGGAGAGGGGGAGGCAGAGGCGGTGAGGCGTAAGGCAATGGCGAGCGCCAGGCCGCCGATCACCACGCGCAGCGCGGCCAGCGTCACGGGTGGGATGCTGCCGAAGCTGGCGCGGCTGACGACATACATGCCGCCCCACAGGCATGAGGCGAGCAGCGGAGCGAGACCCGCGCCGAGGCGTGCGCCTGCTGCTGTCTGCTCTCCAGCCGTCACCTCAGCCAATACGCGTGAGCTCATGCTGCTGCGTAGAAGCGGATATCCACTTGCACGCCTGCATTCACGGCCTTCTCCGTCAGTTCAAGCAGCCGTGCGGCGACTTCCTCTCCCACATAGCTTTCGCCGCAGTTGTCACAGATCTCGGCCGGCACCGCCTTCACCACGAGGGTTAGCCCGCCACGCTCGAGTGTGACTGTGGTAGTGCCGACCTGTGTCTCGCCGTGTTTGCAGATCACACACTTCATGGGCGCCTCCTGGTGAATTGAGCATCCCACCTGCTTGGATCAGGCTCATAGACGGTGACGATGATGATTTCTCCAGCCGAATGATTGTCCGCCGCTACTACATGCAACGGCCTCCCGCTCACCCATCCCAGTATCAGCCGACTCGGATACGGGGTGTCGTTGGGATAGTCCTCGATAACCTGCCCCGTTGTAACGGCCTGCCTTACGTCGTCGAGTGAGATCCCCCGTTGGGCCATCCGCTGTAAGGCATGGATGCGGAAGACCAGCTTCACGTCTGGTACCCATATTCTACGCGCACGACAATCTCTGCCGCAGCGCTTACTCCTCGCCGAGCAGGGCTTGTGCCTGGGCGACGGCCTCGCCGCGCGGGACGGCGCGCTGGGTGCCGGTGCGCAGATCGCGGAGGACGACCGCCCCAGCAGACAGCTCATCCGGGCCGAGAATGACGGCGAGCGGGATGCCCTTCTTGTTGGCGAAGGTGAGCTGGGTGCGCAGGTCTTTCGGCTCGGGATAGGCCTCCGTGCGGATGCCGGCCTCACGCAGCTCGCTCGCCAGGGCAAAGGCCGCCGGCTGGGTCTCGGCGAAGAGCGTCACCAGCGCCTGCGTGGTGGTAGTTGCCTCGGTGACGGCCAGGCCCTGCTCGTCCAGCGCGTCGAAGATGCGGTCGAGGCCGAACGAGATGCCGGTGCAGGGCAGATCGCGGCCCAGGAACTGGCCGATGAGCTGGTCGTAGCGCCCACCGCCGCCCAGGCTGCCGAGGCTGGAATTGGTCAGTACCGTCTCGAAGATGGGGCCGGTATAGTAACCCAGGCCACGCACCAGCGAGAGGTCGAAGGTGACCCGCTCAGCCGGCACGCCCATCTCGCCGGCGCAGCGGAAGACCGCCGCCAGCTCGTCGAGCGCCCGCACGCCCTCGGCGTTCTCGCCCAGCAGCGGGCGCAGCCCGGCGATTACCTCCTCAGGTGAGCCAGAGATGGCGATCAGCGCCATGAGCCGCGCAATCGCCGGGGCGGCGAGGCCGGCTTTTTCCAGCTCGGCGCGCACGCCGTCGAGGCCGACCTTGTCGAGCTTGTCAATCGCCGTCAGCGCCGGCACGCGCTGCTCCTCGGGGACACCTGCAACCTCCATCAGCGCTCGCAACAGGCCGCGGTGATTGATCTTGGTGACGAAGGCGGCGAAGCCCAGACGCGCGAAGACCTCGTGGTGGATGGCGACCATCTCGGCATCCACACTCATCGAGCGGCTGCCGACGCAGTCTACGTCGCACTGGTAGAACTCGCGGTATCGCCCGCGCTGGGGCTTGTCGGCACGCCAGACCGGCTGCATCTGGTAGCGCCGGAAGGGGAGGACGATCTCGTTCTGGTGCGCGGCGATCACCCGCGCGAACGGCACCGTCAGGTCGTAGCGCAGCGCCTCGTCCGAGAGCGCGCGAGCCAGCGTGGCGGAGGTGCGCTGCTCCGGCGGCAATTGCGCGACTGCCTCGGCGCCCGATTGCAGCTCGCGCCCGCGCTTGAGCACGCGGAAGAGCAACCGGTCGCCCTCCTCGCCGTATTTGCCTTCCAGCACGGCGGTGTTCTCGACGGCGGGTGTCTCCAGCGGCTCGTAGCCGTAGCGCTCGAAGGTCTCGCGCAGGACGGCGAAGACGCGATTGCGGCGGACGAGATCGCGCGGGAGATAGTCGCGGGTGCCGCGGGCGTTGGTGGGCGGGATGCGTGCCATGGGTGCGCTGCTCCTCCTTGGAGTGTGCTGCGGTGAGAGTGGTCCCGCCCTCTGAAAGCGAGCCGTCCTTCAGGATATCACACGCCGTAGCCACCGCAGCACAAGGTCGGCGGCTGGAAACCACGCCTGGATACCCCTGTCCCCAGTGGGGATACCCCTGTCCCCTGGGACGCGCGGTCGGGGCAATCGCCGCCCTGACATGCGAGGATGCGCGAGCTTGACCGCCGTGCCCGCGGTGGACGTACAATGCGAAGGCAGGCACGGGCTGCCGCGCGAGGGATGGAGGGGCGCAATGGCGCGCGCACGTGAGGCGAGCGACAGGCTGTTGCTCGCCGTGGATATCAGCAATACCGGCATCAAGTTTGGGCTGTTCCCGCTGGCCGGCGGCGAGCTGCGCGCCCGCTGGCGGATCGCCACCAATCGCGAGAAGACCGCCGACGAGTACGCCATGCAGCTCGACGCGCTCTGCCGTCACGCCGGCCTCGCGCTCGACGCCATCGCCGCTACCATCATCTCAAGCGTTGTGCCGCCGTTGACCTCCGTCTTCCAGGATCTCGGTGCGCGCTACCTCGGCCGCGAGCCGATCGTCGTCACCCACGCCATGGACCTCGGTCTGCGTCTGCTGGTAGATAATCCGCGCGAGACCGGCACCGACCGCATCCTCAGCACGCTGGCCGCCCATCGGCTCTACGGCGGCCCCGCCATCGTCATCCAGTTCGGCACGGCCACCAGCTTCGACGCCGTCTCCGCCGAGGGCGACTTCCTGGGCGGCGCTATCGCGCCGGGGTTGGGCATCTCAGCCGAAGCACTGGCTCGCGCGGCCTCGCAGCTCTATCAGGTGGAGCTGGCCCCGCCGCCCCGTGCCCTTGGTACGAACACCATCCAGATGATGCAGTCGGGCATCGTCTTTGGGCACGTCGGCCTCGTCGAGGGGCTGGTGGCCCGCCTGCGCCGCGAGATTCCAGGCGGCGAGCGCGCCAAGGTCATCGCGCATGGCGGCCTCGCCGAGTTGATGGCGCGTGTCACCCCCAGCCTCGAGACGGTTGATCCCAATCTGCTCTTGAGCGGTTTGCGCCTGGTCTACAGCCAGATGCACGGGGAAGAGAAATGAGGAGCTCGTGAGCCAGACGTCCGCACGTCCCAAGACTGCTTCTGCCACCACGTCCGCCGTGCCTGCCACGACCGCACCCGCTGCGCCGCCGTTGCCAGAGACGACCCGCAAGCCCGTCACGATGGATGCGGTCTTCGCGCTGCGCACGCCTGTTGATGCGCACATTGCGCCGGATGGCGAGCGCGTGGCCTTCGTGCTGATGGAATGGGTGCCCGACCGGCCGAAGCAGCGCGGGCGCATCTGGCTGGCGGATGCCGCGGGCGGCGAGCCGCGTCCCCTCACCGACGGCCCCGACGGCGACTCCGCTCCCCGCTGGTCGCCCGACGGCACGCACATCGCGTTTACCTCCAAGCGTGACGAGGCTGGCAAGGGGCAGAACGCCAAGTACAACGACAAGCCGCAGCTCTTCGTGATGCCGGCTGCCGGCGGCGTCGCCACCCGCGCGTGCAGCATGCCCAACGGCGCCAGCGAGCCCGCCTGGTCGCCGGATGGCAGCCGCATCGCCTTCCTCTCGCACGAGGGCCAGGAGCCCAAAGACGGCCCCAAGGTCAACGAGCCGCTGCTCCACCAGCGCCTGTGGACCGTCCGCCCCGGCAGCGACGAGCCAGAGCCCGTCACGCCGCCCGACCTGACCGTCTGGCGCTACGCCTGGTCGCCGGACGGACGCCAGCTCGCCGTCTACTTCAGCGAAGGCCCCGGCGAGACCGACTGGTATCGCGGGCAGATTGGCCTGGTTCCCGCGGGCGGTGGCGTCGTGCGCCAACTCACCCAGCTCACGCGCCAGGCCGACGCGCTCGCCTGGTCCCGCGATGGCCGGACGCTCTACTACATCTCCGGCGAGTGGAGCGACCGCGGGCTGGTCGGCGGCGACATCTTCGCGATCCCCGCGGCGGGTGGCGAGCCGCGCAACCTCACGCCAGGCATCGAGCGCAACCCCTCGTGGGTGCACGAGCTGCCCGACGGCAAGCTGCTCTTCGCCGCCTGGGATGGCCTCGCCAACGCGCTGGCCATGCTCGACCCGGCCTCCGGGCAGATCACCCCTGTCACCACCGACTTCGTGATTGGCGATTGGGGCTGGCCACGTCTCTCCGCGACCCCCGATGGCCGCCGCTTTGCCGCCGTCCACACTGCGGGTAATCGCCCCTGGGATGTCTGGCTGGGCGAGTGGGCCGGCAAGGGCCATACGACGCTCACCTGGCGCTCGCTTACGCGCCTCAACCCGATCGCCGAGGAGACGCTGCGTATCGCGCCCAGCCAGCCCATCGCCTATACGGCGCCCGATGGCTGGCGCATCGAGGCGTTCTATACGCCGCCGCTGGAGCCCACGCGTGGCACACCCCCGCCGCTGGTCCTCCAGGTTCATGGCGGCCCCAGCTCTGCCTTCCGCGATACCTGGCTCGATCCCCTCCCCCAGCTACTCGCCGCCGCCGGCTTTGCCGTGCTGCGCGCCAATCCACGCGGCAGCCAGGGGCGCGGCGTCGCCTTCTCTGATGCGGTGTTGGGTGATATGGGCGGCAAAGACTTCCAGGACCTGCTGGCCGGCGTGGACTATCTCGTCGGGCACGGGCTGGCCGACCCGGAGCGGCTCGCCATCTACGGCTGGAGCTATGGCGGCTTCATGACGGCCTGGGCTGTGACGCAGACCACTCGCTTCAAGGCGGCCGTGATGGGCGCCGGAGTCTGTGACTATCACAGCTTCCACGCGCAGACCAACATCGCCGACTGGGATGCTCGCTTCATCGGCGCCTGGCCCAACGAGAACCCCGACGCCTACCGCCAGCGCTCGGCCATCACCTATGTCTCGCGCGTCGTCACCCCCACGCTGATCCTGCACGGCGAGGCGGACCCCTGCGTGCCGGTCAATCAGGCCTATGCCTTCTACCGTGCGCTGCGCGAGCTGGGTGTCGCGACCGAGCTTGCCGTCTATCCGCGCGAGGGCCACGGCCCACGCGAGCGCGAGCACATTCGCGACCTCAACGAGCGCATCGTGCGCTGGATGGAGCGGTACCTCTGAGGCGATTGCCTCGTGCCCTGCGCCCAGGCGTTAGCGCTGGCCCGTCGGCTGCTGCGCAAGCTCCTGGGCGATCTGCGCGGCCCAGGCCTCGATCTCCTGCCAGTCGCGGAAGTCCCCTTCGGGGAGTAGCTCGCGGCCGGCGGGCATGCTCCTGACGATGCGCTCGGAAAAACCGAGCGTGCTGGGGTCCAGCACGCCGAAGAACACGCGCACGTCGCGCGGCTTGATGGACTCCTTGAATTCGGCGAACTCCTTGGGCTCCGAAGCGGTCTTCAGGTCTTGCCCCTTGGCATCCGTGGCCTTCGTCCCGAGCGGGCCGCTGCTAAACAGCCACACTGGCTGGCGAGCGAGAAGCGCCTGATTGCGCCGCACAAACTCGGACTCCTCTTTCAGCCACGAGCCCAGGTACGCCGCACTGCCGATCACAAACGCATCGTAGTCGGCCAGGTTGCCGGCGGCCTTCACTGGGCGCGCTTGCGCCTGCTGTCCGGATGCCGTCAACGTCTCGGCGATGCGCTCGGCGATCCCTTGTGTGGCTCCGTGCTTGCTGGCATACGCGACGAGTACGCGCATGATGGACTCCTTCCGCGCGCTGTCCGCGCGCTGTTGCAGGATCGTGCGTTACGTCGGTTTGTGTTCCTTTGCTGCTGCTTGCCATCGCGTGCCGACCGCGCTCGGTCTAGGTGCTCCTAGACGGCCGCCAACCGCTGACACGCTGGCGATTGGAGTACGCACCGGAGGTGTGCACCGTCACATCAATGAGGAATCCCAGGATAACCCAGAACCAGCCCCAACCGGCCACCCCGCCCGCTGCCATGTACACGAGGATGTACACCAGCGTGGTGATCGGCAGGAAGAGCACCCCCAGCAGCGGCAGGAGCCAGCCGCCCTGGAATGCTCTGGTCACGAGCGGGGTCGTGAGCCAGACCCCGAGCAACGCCACACGGGCGAGCAGCGCAACAAGACAACCCATGACGGACGCCTCCTAATATGCGGATGCACATGCCGGTGCCGGGCACGAGCAGCGACCGCTCATCATCACAGCATACTGGCATCACGAATCCGTCTCCGTCCGGCATGCGCGTCGCACGCTCCTGTCACATCACACGCTGGCCACGCGCTCCCGTTCCAGCGCGTGCCAGGTGCTTTCCATGCCACTGAGGACGAGGTCTACGTCGGGGATGATCGTGGCGTCGGCGATCACGGTCAGGTTCAGCCGGCCGGCATACGAGAGCGCGCAGAAGCACACGGTCACGTTGCCGCCCAGCAGACCGCCGACAAGTGGGATGACATCCAGGACTCGCGCACCCAGGATGTAGACAGGGAGCGTGGGGCCGGGCACATTGGTCTCGATCAGGTTGATGAACCGCTGATGAGCCATAAGGGCGGGGAAGAGTCTTCTGGACACGACGCTGAGCGCCCCGACGGCCTGCGAGTAGTTCGCTCGCTGCTCGGCCTTGGCCCGCTGCGTCGCCGCCGCGATCCACCGCAGACGCCGACCCGCATCTGGCTCGCCCACAGGCAGCGGCACCACGATGAAGCCCGCCCGGTTGCCAAGCTCGCCGGCCTCTCCTAGTGGCCGCCGCGCGACCAGCACCATGGCCGCCAGCCGGATGCCGTCTACCGAGTCGCCGCGCCCAAGCAGCAGCTCGCGCAGCCCGCCGGCCGCGACATCGAGCAGGACATCATTCACCTTGGCGCCTGCCGCGTGGGCAATCGCCCGTACTTCCTCCAGCTCCGTGTGGAGTACGCGCACCTGGCTGCTTGACCCGACAGGCACGGGGAGGTTGAACGAGGTCGCCGGCGCCTGCGAGCTCATGGCGATGGTGCGCCGCAGGCCGGAGGCTAACGAGGCCAGCCGGCGGGGATGGATCAGGAGCCGCAGCGCACTGCCCAGCGCTGACGCCTTAGAGGCAAGGTTGTCGGCCAGCAGGGCGCGGCGAGAGGGGGGCGACGCCGGCATCCAGGGCAGCGGCGGAGGATCGAGGGCGTCTGGTGTGAGGTCGCAGAGGACACTCGCGATCGCCACGGCGCCCAGGCCGTCCGCGATGGCGTGATGGAGCTTCAGCAGGACGGCGAGACGGCCGTCCGCGAGGCCAGTCAGGAACCAGATCTCCCAGGGCGGGTGGGCGCGGTCGAGTGGCTCGCAAAGGATGCGCTCAGCCGCCGCCAGCAACTCGCCCTCGTCGCCCGGTGGATCCACCGTACCTCCGCGAACGTGGCGCTCGATCGCGAACTCGGCATCATCCACCCAGACCGGCCTGCCCTGCCATGGCCCCGGGAAGTGGGCATGCCGCTTCAGTTGCGGCAGACGGGACAAGCGCCGCTCCATGCGCCCGCGAATCTCTGCCTGCCGCAACCGGCCGCCAGCGTCCAGCAGCGGCCCTGCCTCCACGATCAGTACGGCAGCAATGAATGCCGGCGCCGAGGGGTCCGCTACGGTGGACGACAAGCGCTGGATCGGGCTGGGCATACACGGCTCCAATCTACGCCCTCCGGCTCCCCGCCGTTCGCGCTGGCCGCATGCTGCCACTATCTGCCCGATACCAGGCGGCACAGCGGCGGCTGCCTCACCTGTGTGCGTCAATAGGCGTCGCTCTACCAAACGCGGGCCGTGTGGGCGGCGGAGGTAGTGCGGCCGCGCTCGCCTGCCGTTCGGCCGCCCCTTTGGCCAGACTGATCCCTACGCGCTGAATCAGCAGAATGCCCGGCGAGAACACGGCCCAGTAGCGGCGGAAGCGGCCCCTGGCGGCGGCATCGGTGGCGGCCACACGCGTGCGGATCGTGAGCCTCGATGCCTGTGCTCCCAGCGGCGCGGCGGCCCAGGCAGTAACGACTTTCACGTAGCCCGGCTCGGCGAGTGCGGCGAACTCATCTGGGCGCACGGCTCGCGGCGTGGGGAACGGCTCCCACGGGCGCGTAACACTTCCGAGGACCAGGGCGCGGCCGGGGATAGCGGCCAGCACCGTCCATCCAACGGTCTGCATCCAGCCCAGCAGTGTCTGGGGGTGATCTGCCGTCGCCCGCGTGCCCCGCAGCAGCGCCGCACGGCCCTTGAACAGTGCGCGGACGATAGCCGAGCGCGGGAGCTTGCTCTCGGAGGCTGCCAGGAACGTCGTCTCGGCTGGCGCGGCCACCTGCGCGTCGTCGCGCACCACGACGTCGTAGGACGGCATGAACCGGTCGAGCAATGCGTCTACCTCGTCGCCGGACGCGGGCGGCACCCGCCCGTAGCGCCACCATGTAATGCCAGCGTAGATCCCGTACGCGGCGGCGGCTACGCACCCAGCCATCACGCCTCCGACCGCCAGCCAGCGCATCACCGAGCGAGCTGGACGTCTCTGGCTCATAGCTGTATCCTCCTGCTCGGATGGGTCGCGATCATTCGCTTCGTGCATCTGCCGCTGCCGCGAGTGTCGTGCCGCCCGCTGCTCGCCCTCCACTGCACCCGTGCCCGCGAACGAATCCGCGAACGCCCACACTGCACTCGCGGCATCGTCCGCAATGGGTGCGCCATGGCCGGGCGCCAGCACGCGCGGCTCCAGCTTCGCCAGGGCGGCGACGGACTCCTTTGCCGCGTGCCAGTTCCAGCTCGAAATGTATGGCGGGCCTGAAACCCGCCGCTTGTTGCGCAGCAGATCCCACGCGGAATTGAGGTTCACGGTGAGCAGGGCATCGCCTGAGATCAAGACGCGGTCGCGGCGGCGGAAGTAGGCGACGTGGCCCGGTGAGTGGCCCGGCGTGGGGATGCACTCCCACCCGGGCAGACCTGGAACGGCGGCTCCCGGCTCAAAGGTGCGCGCGACCGCCAGGAACCGCATCCCCTGGGCGCGTGCTGCCGCGCGCGCTCGCGCCGGAAGAACGCGCATCAACGGCAGAACGACCCAGCGGTCGAGCGGGCCGGCGGGATACTCCTGTGCCGCCGACAACTCTTCCGGCGGCACAGGCAGCTCGCGCGGGTGCAGATAGACGGGAATATCCCACTTCTGTGCCAGCTCAAGCGTGGAGCCGGAGTGATCGGGATGGGCGTGCGTCAGCAGGATCGCAGCCGGGCGGGTGTTCGCCCCGAACAACGACTCAGCAGCCGCCACGATCGCCTGCCCGCTAGTCGCCCACGCGGCATCAATCAGTGCCCACGAAGATCCTGACCGCACAAAGTAGACGTTGGACCCGCGGACTGAAAGCCGGTACACACCCTCGGCGATCTCCTCCGGCCGCGCGGCCATTTGGCCCCCTCCCTCGTTACCTGCCGGGCGCTGCTGGTGTGCTGAGCGTGGGGCTGCCGGCGACTGAGGCCGCCCACCGTGCGGCACGCTCCAGCTCGCCGGAGTCGAGCTCCGCCGTGCTGCTCCCCCCGGTGCCCGCGGCGCCCTTGATGAAGAAGCTCTCGGCCGGCGCGATCACCCGCGCGCCAGCGTGGCGCAGGTTCTGCTCGATGCCGGAGCCGGCTGAGCCGGAAAGCCAGCGCGGCCAGCGCAGGCGGGTGTCAAACGCGGCCGCCGCGATGCCTTCCAGCGCACCTGGCGCCAGGTGGTCGAAGAAGCTCGCCATTGGCTCGGTCATCTTGTGCTGCTCGGTTGGGCCGCCAACCAGTACAAGATCAGTCCCCGCTGGGAAGGTCGTTGGGGCCTCGTCCACCGAGAAGACATGCACTGGCCCGTGCGGCTGCAGCGCGCCCGCGATGACTTCCGCGACTTTGCGGGTATTGCCAAAGTGCGAGGCATAGATCACGACGCTGTTCATATCCGTCATCTCCTACGCTTGCCGGCGCAGCGCCCACGCTGAGCGCGTCAGGCACGTGATGCGCATCTTGGTGAGCATTCGCCCCTGTTGTGGTCTTTGCAGTCCTTGTGCGGCCAGCGACAATTGCCAGACCGTGCGACTACATGCTGCCGACTCATGGTGGACGACACAGTACGCGCGGATCGCGTGCTGCGGCAGCGGCCGGGCCGAGGGCAGCACGCCGGTCCGGCTCTGATTGCGCGTTAGCTTGTGGGCGTAGGTGTAGGTGTGTACGTCGGCGGCTGCTCCACCGGCGGCTCTTCCACCCGCGGCTGTTGTACGAATGGCTTCTCCGCAGGCGGCTGAGCCGCGTACGGCTGTTGGGCGTAGGGTGCATACGGTTGCTGTGCATACGGCTGCTGCACCGCTGGCTGCGCAGGACGCGGTACCTGCTGATGCGCGGTCGCCGTGCCGTCAGGGCCGGCAATCAGATAGGCGACCATCGCGGCAAACCCGATCAGGCCGAATATCAGCCCGAGCAACCCACCCACCAGCAGGACGACGAACCAGGTCTTGTCCTCGATCTGGTAGGTGTTCATCAGCGCGCCGATCCAGGCCACAAGTTGTATCACGCCGCCGATAGCGGCCGCAGTGAAGCCCAGGATCATGAACCCGAGCGTCGTCCAGAAGACGCCGTCGAAGTTGGGGGCGAAGTCGGTGCCGGTACCGCGCGGAGATGCCACGTACGTGCCGCCATAGGCCAGCATCAAGCCGAGGCTGACGCCGCCGACGAGCAACCCTGCGACAAGCACGATCAGCCCGACGATCCAGGTTCTGGTGACGGTAGCCTTTGTCATAGTGCCTTGCCTCCTTAGTGCGCGCCCGCCAACAATGCCGGAGAATTCATCCGCGCTCTTGTCGCGTGCCCTGCCGGTTGGGGACGCTCCTCTTTCCTGCCCCTCTCTGGGGCTGCGCGTCTGCCAGGAACTGATTGTTCCCAAGCCCAGGATGCGGTATCGGCCTCACAAGTCCATCTCTGCGCGTCGGATGCATCCTCACACGCGCGTCACACCGGGTTTCCTACTCCTTCAGGGCCGCACGATCTGCGCCGCCAGCGCCGCCAGGCTTGCTTGGCGTGGGTGGTCTCGGTGGCAGGATCGCTGCCTTATCGGGGCGACCGCTAATCGGTGACGTCACCCATATCCTCGCGGTGGCTCTGTGCGAGTGGCCGCGGTTATCCCTCGCGTACTACGCGCTCGATCGCTCGCGCCCGCCCGGAAGCCTTGTCAATCACGATCAACACGGCGTCCAGCCGCTGCACCCCCTCCGCCGGTTTGAGTGGCCCCGCCGGCTTCTGTCCGGCCCGTGCCGCCACCAGCAGCCGCTCGCGGTCGAAGCCGATCACTCCGTCGCGCGCGCCAGTCATCCCTACATCTGAGACGTAGGCGGTGCCACCGGGCAGCACGCGCGCGTCCGCGGTTGGAACGTGGGTGTGTGTGCCCAGTACCGCAGACACTCGCCCTTCGAGATACCATCCCAGCATCTGCTTCTCGCTGGTCGCCTCGGCTTGCAGGTCCACCACAATCACCTTCACACCCGCCGCCGCCAGCGCCTGGATTGCCTGGTCGGCCGCGGCGTATTGCGAGCTGGCCGCCGGCCGCATGAACACGCGCCCCAGCAGATTCACCACACCGATGTGCATGCCGGCCGCCTCGAAGATGCCCCAGCCCCGGCCGGGATGCTGGCCCTCGAAGTTGAGCGGCCGAATCACACGCGGATTGACGGCGAAGAGCGCCTCCATGCCCTCTTGATCGAATGCGTGATCGCCCAGCGTCACGAAGTCCGCGACCGAGAGAATTTGCTTCGCCGTCTCGTGCGTGATGCCGAGGCCGTTGGGCGCCGAGTTCTCTCCATTCACCACTACCGCGTCCAGCGCCAGCTCGCGCCGCAGGGCCGGGATAAAGCGCCTCGTCGCCTCGCACCCAGCCGGCCCGACCACATCCCCCACGAACAACAGCCGCAGCACGTCGTCCGCCATCTCGCCCCCCGCTCGCTCTCGGCCCGCAAGTCGCCGCTACTGTGCTAGGTGCCGTATGCCGGGTGCCGTGTTCGGCGCACCCCGCGTATGCCCGGCCCAGCGCCCTCAGTCTACCGCCTGCGCCGCCGCTCTCGCCAGTCGCCGCCCTCCCCAGTCGAAGCCCAATATGCTACGATGGCCCCGGTGATACCATACTCCGCGCCCCACGTCCTGCGAATCTCGCGTGCGGTTGCTTGCGCCTGTGACCCGCCTTCACATCGGCGCGTCTAAGGGTGCGGAGACCCAGCGACCAGCGGCGAGGACGACGGATGGCCTGGGTTGTGCTGGGCGAAGATGCTCTGTGAATTGCACGCGCCGCCGGCCGATTGGCGCCGCGGCCGAGAGGGTAACGCATCGTGATGAAGAGAGATCAGCAAGGAGGGACGCGCGTGGCGGAGGCCGACGTGCCCGCGGATAGCGGGCAGCAGCAGAATAGCGCCGCACCCGCCCGGCGCCGTCAGACGGCACGCGCGGCGCGCAGCACCAACACCGGCGCCCGCACACCACGACGGAGGGCATCCATCCCAGAAACCGAGGCCCCGCGGGAGACGCCACAGGCCGCACGGCGGGCAGCGCCCGCCACCCCTGCCAAGACCTCCGCGCCGCCGCGCCGGCGGCCCGCACGTGCCGCTGGCGCCCAGGCAGCCGCCGCGTCGCCGGCAACCCCAGTCCCCGTGCCGGCCGCTCCCATCCGGCCCGCACCTGCCGTGCCTCCCAGGCCGCGCCGCGATGGCGGCATCACCCCTGAGAACACGGTCTTCGTCTCGCTCTGCTTCGAAGGCCCCGACGTCTACTCGACCGCCGGCGGCCTGGGAACGCGCGTGACGGAGCTCACCGAGACACTGGCCGCGGAAGGCTACGAGACTCACCTGATCTTTGTCGGTGACCCCACCAAGCCTGGCGTTGAGGTCGTCGGCAACGGCAGGCTCCACCTCAAGCGCTGGGGCCAGTGGATCAGTGCGCACTATCCCAACGGTGTGTATGAGGGCGAGGAACAGAAGCTCTACGACTACAACGAGTCTGTGCCCTATCACGTCTATGAGGAGATCGTCGTGCCGGCTGTCGCCCAGAACAAGCTCGTCGTGGTGATTGGCGAAGACTGGCACACCGCCGAGACGCTCTGCCACCTCTCCGACGTGCTCAACTGGCACAACGTGCGGCAGCGCTGCATCCTGATGTGGAACTGCAACAGCCTGATGTCGCTGCACCGCATCAACTGGGGCCGCCTCAACTTCTGCTCGACGATCACCACCGTCAGCAAGTACATGAAGCATCGCCTCTGGCAGTACCAGGTCAACCCGCTCGTCATCCCCAACGGCATCCCGCCGCGCTTCCTGGATGCGGTGGACGCCGGGCAGGCCGCTGAGCTTCAGCGCATCATGCAGCGCGGCGACCCAGAGCGCTTCTTCCTCTTCAAGATCGGCCGCTTCGACCCCGACAAGCGCTGGCTGATGGCGATTGAGGCCGCCGCGCGCCTCAAATACAGCGGCCATCCCCTCTCGTTCGTCATTCGCGGCGGCATCGAGCCGCACGGCGCGGAGGCCCTCAACCGCGCGCGCTACCTCGGCCTGCGCGTCCACGACATCGAGGCCCACCGGCCCACCATCGAGGACTGCCTGCGCCTGATGCGCGAGGCGCCCGACGCCGATGTCTATAATCTGCGCTACTTCGTTCCCACCGACTTCGTTCGTCTCTGCTACGCGGCCGCCGACGCCACGCTCGCCAATAGCGGGCACGAGCCGTTCGGCCTCGTTGGGCTGGAGGTGATGGCGGCCGGCGGAGTCGCCTTCGTCGGTTCGACCGGCGAGGATTATGCGGTCTCATTCGAGAACTGCGTCTCGCTCGACACCGACGATCCCGACGAGATTGTGGGCTATCTGCTGCACCTCTCGTC
>DASUBU010000228.1:0-3387 GCA_035763125.1 Ktedonobacterales bacterium | reverse complement strand
CGAGGATGCCAATAAGCGCCTCGCCGCCACGTGGTATTCTGGCACATCCTATACCATTGACCTCAAGATGACCGGCAACGCCTACCACCAGCTTGCGCTCTACTGTATTGACTGGGACACGACTAGCCGCGCGCAGACGGTCCAACTTATTGACGGCACAACTGGCAAGGTGCTCGACACCCGGCAGGTCGCCAACTTCCACAATGGCATCTATCTAGTCTGGAAGGTCTCGGGCCACGTCGTGATCAAGCTGACGCGCACGGCAGGGTATAACGCTGTGGCGAGCGGGCTATTCTTGGATTGATGCGCCGGGATGAGGATTACCGGGGAGAAGCGAGTAGCTCGCGGCAGGCCGTCTCGAAGAGCCAGTGCTGGTACCGCGCGGGCGTCCACCCGCGCTCCTGCGTCAGTGCGCGGTATACCTCGGTTCCGGCGATGGCGTAGAGCACGTCAGCCGCTTCATCTACGCTCAACCCTGGCCGGAGCGCGCCCCTTCCCGCAATCGCTGCGACTGCCTGACGGTTCGCGTGCAGGTGGCGCTGCTGCCAGAGCGCCCAGAGTCGCTCCAGCTCCGGGTCGGTGCCGCGGTGGCTGCGCAGGATGTCGGCGATGAGCCAGGCGCGCTCGTTGAGTTGGCGCAAGATGCGCGCACCGATCTGGACCTGCTCGATGGGGTCGGATTCCCGGAACACCTGCTCCACGCTGAGCTCAGGTGCGGCTGTGATCTCCTCGGCCAGCGCGCCGATCACCGCGGATCTGCCTGGAAAGTGCAGGTAGACCGTGGCCAGCGAGACCTTGCCCTCGCGGGCGATGTCATCCATGGTCACCACGGCATACCCGCGGGAGGCGAAGAGACGTTCGGCGGCCGCCAGGATGCGGCGCCGGGTGGCACCGGCCTGCTGCCGGCGCTTGGGCGAGTGGTAGTGACGAGCTGAGTTTTCTGGTCGGGTGTTGACAGTCATCGTGATTCAGTATACACTCCCTCTAGCCAATTTAGCTAGATGTGGCATCTAGTTAATTTGGAGGCGGGCCAGGCCCTATGCGGGCCGAGGTGTCAATAATCCTGTGACCGAATAGGGGCCGATGGTTCTCTGAGGCACATGAGGTGGCTACCACCGCGGAGGGCGGATTTCTCGGACATGCTCGTGTTCCTAGTTCGGCCAGGACACCAGGAGCGGCTCGCGAAAGGCGCGAGAGAAGGGAGACTTCGGATGTTGTGGCTCGTCGTCGTACAGTGGCTGCACGTACTGCTCGGCATCCTTTGGTTCGGCAGCACACTCTACATCAATCTGGTCTTTATCCCGGCCGTGCTGCCGTTGTCGCGCGAGAAGCAGCAGGAGATCGCGGCGCGGATCAGTCCGATGACCACCCGCGTGCTGCGGCCAACGGCATTTCTGGTCGTCGCGCTCGGCTTCATGCGGGGGACGCTTCTCGGTCCGCTCCACAGCATTCAGGATGTCGTCGGCACGCGCTATGGCATAACGTGGCTGGTGGCCCTCGCCGGGGCGCTCGTCCTCGAAGGCTTCATCGAGGGACTCTTTGATCCAGCCGTGAGGCGTCTGAACACAGCAAAGGCGGACGCCGAGTACGCGGCGGCACTGCGGCGTGTGCAGGTCTTCTCTGTGTTCGAGTTGATGGGCTTCTTTGCGATCTTCACCTGCATGATCCTTTTGCGGTTCAGCCTTTGATTCAGTAGAAGGTGCCGTTGCTGGGGCAGATGGCGGCCTATGGCCGGCGTGGAAGCAGAGGGGACGATGAAGGCGTTCTATGAGATCGGCTATCGCTTCTTCCGCATGCCCTGGGAGCAAGGGCCGCGCGACGAGCTGGTGCATCTGGTCGAGAGCGGGCAGATCCACCCATGTGGGGCCATTGACCTGGGCTGCGGAACCGGAAGCAACGCCATCTTTCTTGCCCAGCACGGTTTCGACGTGACAGGCGTGGACTACGCTGACTCAGCGATCGCCAAGGCGCGGCGTCGGGCGGCCAGCAGCGGGGCGACGGTCTCATTCGTGGTGGGCAGCCTGACCAACTTGCGCGGGGTCGAAGGCCACTTCGATTTCCTTGTGGATTATGGCACGTTTGATGACCTCAGTGCCGCCGATCGCGCTCGCTATGTGGACACCGTGCTTGCGCTGAGCCATGCCGGTAGCCGGTATCTGCTGTGGTGCTTCGAGTATCGCATGCGGTGGTGGGAGCACTTCATTCCGTTCTTCCCGCCGCCGCTCACGCCTGACGAGGCCGAACGGCGCTTCGGTCAGCATTTCACGATCGAGCGCATCGCGGGCGAGCAGTCAGGCGCGGGCTGGCCGCCTGGCTGGGCCGCCTACCTGATGACGCGGCGGGCATGAGGCAGGTGCAGCGGGATGTCGTCTTGTTTGCTGCGATACCGCCGCACGCGGGTTTGCAGCGAACGTGTGCGCTGCAGCGAGAGCAGGAGAGCGTTTGTATGACCGTCAGTCGGACGCCTCACACGAGGCGTGTGCTCGGAAACTCGAGACAACGCCCGCTCGTGATCATCCTGGTGGTCGCCTTGGCATGGCTAGGCCTGTGGGTGCACGAGTTGCACCGGGTGCCCGCAATGCTCGGCCTGACGCCGGATGCAAGCCTGCCGCTGCTGGTGATACTCGCGGCGCTGCTCATCTGGTGGCTTCGTGCGGCCCACAAGCGCGCGCCGAGCCTGGCGCTGCTGATCTACGCGCTGGTCAATGCGGTTGGTGGATTTCTCTCGGTGCTGCCGCTGCCGATTCTGCCTTTCGTGCCGGAGCAGACGGTGGATCACTATCTTGTCCACGTGATCTATTCCGGGTTCCAGGGGCCGCTGATCGTGGCATCGCTCGTTGCGGCGGTCGTCGCGCGCAAGCCGACCGTGACAGAGCCGGTTCAAGTGGCGCGCGCCGATGCCGAGAGCTAAAGCGCCCGGCCCGCTTCGACTGAGCGCATCGGAGGCAGTCGTCTCGCGGCCGAACGTGCTGGATCATCTGGCACCAAGCGGGCGACGCCGAGGCGGGTGTCTTATTCGTCAGTCGAGGCTGCCTTGCGGGCACCGTTGGCATGCGAGGAGACGATGCGGCCGTCGCGCATGGTGATCGTGCGGTCGCAGCGCGCGGCGATGTCGGCGGCGTGGGTGACGACGACGAAGCTCTGGCCGCGCGTACGGTTCAGCTCGTCGAGCAGGGCCATGATCTCGTCGGCGGCTTCGCTATCGAGATTGCCGGTCGGCTCGTCGCCCCAGACGATGGCCGGCTGATTGATGAGCGCACGGGCAATGGCGACGCGCTGGCGCTGACCGCCAGACAGCTCGGCGGGGCGATACTTCTCGCGATCGGCGAGGCCAACGGCGGCAAGCAGCTCGCGGGCGCGCTTGCGGGCGGCCCCGGCGCGCTTGCC
>DASUBU010000227.1:0-20386 GCA_035763125.1 Ktedonobacterales bacterium | reverse complement strand
CGCCTCCCGGCTCGATGGTCACCATCCGCATGCGCAGTTGGCGCCCGGCCATGCCCTCGATCTCAGGGCCAAGGTCAACCGTTGCAAGGAGCTGCACCGTCACGCCTTTCGTCTCGGGTGCCACCTGTTCGTCGCTCATCGTGCTCTCCTCTCCGTAATTCCAGGGTCTCAGAGACTATTTTGAACGCCATCCAACGGGACTGGAACGCGCGGTTGCGCGGGTCATGCGGCTGAGCATGAGATGGCTCATGGAGATGGCTCATGTCGGCATAGATCAGCCCCTCGCTCGACGCGATCTAGTATTCATCGTCCCAACGCAACCGGCGCCGCCAGCCCCACCACGCGAAGAGGTGCTCGACGATCCAGCGGTGCGGCTGGACGGCGACGATTCATTTGGGCCAGGTGTCGGAGCGTTTGACGATCTCGACCTCCCAGCCCGGCGATCGCGCAACTCGTCCGCGAGGGGCCCGCTGTACCCTGCATCTGCCCAGACTCTGATCAGGCGCGGCAGCGTCAGCCCATAGACCCGCAGCGCGTGGACCACCAGCCGCGCGCCGTCGCGATCCTGGACATTGGCTGCTGAGACCACGACCGTGAGCGCGAAACTCTGCGTGTCCACCAACAGATGACGCTTGCGCCCCATCACCTGCCTGCGCGCGTCGTAGCCGCGCGGGCCCCCCTTGGCTCGTCTTGTCCGACTGGCCGTCGAAAATCGCCGCACTCGCCGTCGCGCCTGCTCCCCAATCACGCTGTGGATCCGCTCCCAGGTCCCATCGTGGCGCCAAATCCGAAAGTAGTAGGAGGCGGCCTGGCAGGGCGGGAGGTCGTGGGGCGTCGCGCGCCATTGGCTGCCGCCGCGCACACCATCGAGCACGGCGTTGGCGATCTCGCGCCGGCTCTGACGCGGCGGGCGTCCGGCCAGCTTGACGGCGGGAACCCACGGCTCCAGAATCGCCCATTCGCCCTCGCGCAGGTCACTCGGATACAACTTGCGGACTGGCGATACAGTCGCTGCTGTTTGTTCCATGCCTCCAATCAACCACAGCTGTTGATCTTTCAAAACGGTTTCTAATAGCTGGCGATCTGCTCGGCGAGACGCAGGCGTGCCTGCCGGCACTCGGCGCGCACGCGGCCCATGTTGGCAGACGTGGTCGAGCGCACCACGATCAGCAGCTCGCCGCTATCGGTCACCTGCACCACGCCGCCAGGCATTTCATACATCGAGTGCGCGACCTCGCCCATCCCAATCTGGTCAATGTAGCGCTGAGTCGCGTCGTGGCAGGCGGCGGCCATCGCGGCGAGGAACTCTTCGTCTTCGCCCTCGATCGTGCTGGCGACCACCAGGCCGTCTTTGCCGACGAGCAGCGCGCCGGTCACGCCCTCGATCTCAAGCAGCCGCTGTAGGATGCTCTCCACGAATACTCCTCCCGGTGCTGGGTAGTGGATGTGTGCCTATTCGCTCTGGGCGTGAGCCAAGGCGACGGCGCGGTTGTAGGACTCGATCGCGCTCAGATAGTCGCCCTCGCGAATGCGGGCGTCGCCCAGCAGGCGATGCAGCTCGGGCTGCTCGGAGTGGTCGGCTAGCAGGTCGTTGAGATCGGCAATCACGTCGGAGAGCAGATCCGGCGCGTTCCTGAGAACCAGGCGATAGTCCGCCAGCGCCTCGGTCAGCCGTCCCTCCTCACGATGGGAGCGCGCGCGCTCTAGCCGGGCGGGATAGTCAGCAGGCTCCGGCTCGGCTTCGGCAGTGGGCGCTGTGCTCGCCGCTAAGCTCGTGCCGTCCAGCGGGCGCGTGGCGGCAGCTCCGCGGGCTGGCTGCTCGTCACCCTCCGCTGCGGCGCCGCCGCTCGCGGCCAGTGCGGCCAGCTCGCCTGGCCGCAGCTCGAACGACTGGAATCCCGAGCCGGCGAAATGCTGATCGAGTGCTTCAAGCGTCATCGCTCCGGAGGGAGCGCCCTCCTGATGTGCGGCCAGGTCGGTGGGTGGCTCGCTAGAGAAGGGATCCTGCGAGCCAGAGCCAACAGGGATCATGGTTTCTCGGCGGCGATTCCGCGTCTGCGGCCCATGCGTTGCTGCCACGCGCTCCGTCTCTATCGCCGCTTGCTCGTCGGCGTCGAGCGTATCGGAGTCAGGACCAGCCGCCGTCGCGCGTGGCGCATCGGCGTCGTTCACGGCGACGAGCTCGCCCTCGACGATCCGGCTGGACGCCGTATCCCCACCCAGCTCGGCAAACATCTCTCGCAACGCAGCGGGGCTTGGCGGCGGCAGCGGCCCGGTCGGTAGGCTGCTGGAAGGCAGTGGATTCGTCATGCGCATGTTCACGCCGCCAGCGGGCCCCGCTGCGAACGCGGATGCGGGCGGGGACACGGCGGGCGGGGGAGAAGGGGGAACGGAAGGCGCGCCGGGCGGTGTGTTGGCCAGGCTGGGGGCTGGCGCGCCTGTCGAGAACGCTCCGGCCGCGTCGCGCGCACGCGCGCCCTGCGCCTGGAGCCAGTTGATGAAGTTGACCTTGGCGCGCACTTCCGTCTCGTCAAGACTGCCACCCTGCTGTTGGAGCGCAGGGATGACGGCGGCCAGGCGAGCAGAGGTGTCGCCGCGCGCGGTGGGGGGGATGGGCACGCCGGGCGGAGCGGAGCCAGCCATGGCAGGAGGCGCAACGGGTGGCCCATTTGGCCCGGCTGGTGCGGAGAGCGCCGCTGTTGCGCCGGTCGGATCGTCCTCGTCGCGCCCCCACAGCATGTACTCTGTCTCGGCGAAAATGGTGTGGAAGTCCGGCGGCAGCGCGCTAGGCTGCGGCTGCGCCTGCGGCGGATTTCCCGCTCCAGTGAGCGGCTGCGAGAATGGCGCCCCGGCGCGGCTGGCGACAGGGCCAGAGCTTGGCTGCGAGCGCGCGGCGGGGCCATGCGACGGCGTTGAGCGGGCGAGAGGCGCGCTGGGCGGACGCACCGGACGCGGCTCGCCGAGCAGCAGCGCGCGCAGCGCCACGTCGCCGGCGGCCAGGCGATCGGCGTAGAGCGCGCGGCCAATGCGCGCCTCTGGGTCCAGCTCGCTTGCCCGGCGCGCCAGCCGGTCGGCCTCCTCCTCGCGCCCGCCATCGTGCTCCACCGCCGCCAGTATCAGCAGCGCCTTAACGCACGAGGGCGCGTTGGCGAGAATGCGCTGGCAGCGTTCGGCCGCCGCCTCGAAGTAGCTCGCACGCCACAGCGTCTCGGCCAGGCCGACCTGCGCCTCGAGCAGGCCCGGCTGCTCGGCCAGGATGCCCTCCCACTCGCGCATGGCATGCTCGAAGAGGTCTCCGCGGAGGTAGAGCCGCGCCAGCCCGGCGCGCGTGGGCACATATGGCGGCTGGTGCAGGTGCGCAGCCAGCTCGGCGTAGGCGCCGCGCAGCACCTGATCGTCCGGCGTGATATCGCAGGCACGGCGGTACCAGGCCAGCGCGGCGGTCGGATCGCCCTGGATCTGCTGCACGATGGCACGCGCGCAGTAGGCACGCGCATCCTCAGGATTGCCGGCCAGCGCGCGATCAAGGGCACCGAGGGCTTCGCGGGGCTTGCGCAGTGTCAGAAACACCTCGCCGAGCGCACGTTGAGCCGCCAACGCACGCGGAAAGCGTGTCGTTAGCTGTTGGCAGAGCTCGAGCGCACGGTCGCTACGTCCCGCGGCGATCTCGGTTTCGACGGCGCGCAGCCCCTCGCTCAGCGCCGACTGGCTCATGCGTCCCTCTCTCCCGGCCCCACACCAGCAAGCAGTGTCGCGTCCGCGCGGGCAGCGCCCAATCTCGCCCCACGGGGCGACACCAGGCCATTATGGCCGCGACGCCGCGAACCGTCAAGCGCGTTAGCCCTGGAGGCACCCCCACGCGCAGCAGGCTGGCACCCGGCCACGTGACGCGAGTAGTATACTTAGTGAAGTATGGAGCGCGCCGTTATTCCTGGGCGCGCGCAGGCAACGAGGAGCAGCATGGACGAACGGATGACTTTGGGTCAGGCGCCCTGCCTGATCGAGGAGGTGAACGCGGCGCGCGCCAGTGAGGGCCGCTGGCCGCGCATCTGCGAGAGATTGGGCGGCACGGCCGCGCGGAGAGCGGGGTGGCCCTATGTGCTTTAGGGTCGCCATGTTGAGCCTTCACACCTCGCCGCTCGCTCCGCTCGGCCGCACGCGCCACGCTGGCGGCATGAACGTGTACGTCCGCGAGCTGGCGCGTGAATTGGGGCGCGGCGACATGTATGCCGACATCTTCACCCGGCGCTCCGATCCCTCGACTCCCTTTGTGCAGTGGCTCACCGAGCACGTTCGCCTCATCACGATCTCCGCCGGCCCACCTATTCCCCTCCTGCCGGGCGAGCTTTTCCCCTATGTCGAAGAGTTCACGCACGGTGTGCTGCGCTTCGCCGAGCGCGCGCGCCACGGCTACGATCTGATCCACAGCCATTATTGGCTCTCTGGCGTCGCCGGCCTCTCGCTGGCCCGCGAGTGGGACGTTCCCCACGTCACCATGTTCCACACCGTCGAGCGCCTGAAGCAGCAGCAATACGGCGAGGGCACGGCCACCGGGACGTTGAATGCCACGCGTATCGAGTACGAAGGGCGTATTGCTGCCAGCAGCGACGCCATCGTCGTCTCCACCGAGCACGAGCGCGAGCAGCTGCGCCGCATCTACGGTTTGTCGCCTTCGGCGTTGCGCATCATCCCCTGCGGCGTGGATCTGCGCGCCTTCACGCCGGGCAGTCTCGCCGAGCGCCAGGAGGCCCGGCAAACGCTTGCCCTCGGCAGCGATCCCACGCTGCTCTTCGTCGGCCGGCTGGACCCGATCAAGGGGATAGATCTGCTGCTCGAAAGCGCCGCCGCTCTGCGGACGCCTGCGCGGCTCGTCGTCGTCGGCGGCAATCCAGATGGCGATCCGGAGGTCGAGCGGCTGCGCGGACGCGCGGCAGAGCTTGGGCTGGCCGAGCGTGTACGCTTCCCCGGCGCGGTGCCTCAGCCCGATCTGGTGCGCTACTATCGGGCGGCTGACGCGCTGGTGGTCACGTCGCGCTACGAGAGCTTCGGCCTGGCAGCGGTGGAAGCCCTGGCCTGTGGCACCCCAGTGGTCGCCGCGCCGGTCGGTGGGTTGCCCAGCATCATCCGCGACGGCGTGAACGGCCTGCTGGTGCGCTGGCGCGGCGCAGAGGCGTATGCCGAGCGGCTCGATACCCTGCTGAGCGATGCGGCGCTGCGCGAGCGGTTGGCGTCCAACGCGCGCCGGTCGGTCGAGCGCTACGCCTGGCCCCGGATCGGCGATCGCATGCGCACGCTTTATGGCGAGCTAACGGCGGTACAGCGCGAGGAGGTAGCCTGTAGCTGCTTCTGAGCGGCGAGCGTGCGCGCCTCGGCGGTGCGTATCATCAGGCCTCCGAGCAGCACACACAGCCCGTACGTCGCCCCAAGCGCAAAGAGCGGCAGCCGGAAGTTGACCGCATAGAGCGCTGTCAGCAGGTTGGCCCCCGCGAAGGCGCCGATCAGGCCCGCCGCGGAGTAGGTGCCCTGCACCCGGCCTCGCGCCTCGGGTGGCGAGGCGGCGGCTACGTGCGCGTCTACCGCCGGCCCGATGAAGGAGTACAGCACGGCGTGCAGCGCAAACAATGCCACAACTAGCCACGCAACGTTCGCCAGCCCATAGACGGCGTAGAGTGGCACCTGCGCCAGCCCGAAGAGCAGGATCAGCGCCGACCGTCGCCTGCGATCCGCAACCCGCCCTCCGAGCGGCGAGAGCACAATGCTTGGCGCTGCCCAGGTGACGTAGGCCAGTCCGATCACCGTCACCGACGCGCCCAGGTGGTCGTGCATCCACAGCGGCAGCAGCGCCTGGTCGAAGCCGATGAACGCATAATCGCCGAACGCCAGCACATAGGCCCCCAGCAGCGGCAGCGCGAAGCGCGCACGCCGTTCGCTCGCGCCATCTCGTTTGTGGTGAGACGGGGCTGGATGCGGGGCGCTCTCCGGCACCAGGGTAAGCACGATACCTATCGCGACGAGCCGGAAGATGACTGCGGCGATGAACGCGCTGGCGTAGCCTGTCACGGCGAGCAGGCCGCCGAGCGCCGGTCCCAGCAGGAACCCGGCGTTGAAGAACGCGGAGAAGAGGCCATACGCCGCGCCGCGCTGCTCGTCGGCCACGGTGTCGGCGATGAGCGCGCGGGCCGAGGGAAGGACTGCCGCGGCGGCCAGCCCCTCGACCAGCCGCAAGGCGACGAACAGGCCAGGATCGGAGATCGGCAGGTAGACCAGCGAGAGCACCGCCTGCATCAGCAGACCAGCCACCAGCACACGCCGCCGGCCGAAGCGGTCCGCGAGCCAGCCGGCTGGATACTGGGCTACGAAGTTCGAGATGAGGTAGGCGGAGGCCATCGCGCTGATGATCGCCAGCGATGCGCCGCGCGACTGCGCATAGAGGATGCGTACGGGACCTACCAGGCCGATCCCCGTGTAGGCGAAACAGACCGCCAGCGACACGGCCACGAGCGTCCGGTTCCGCAGCATGCAACCTCCATAGGCAGACATCCAATGGGCAAGAGCTGGGGTGAATGGTCAGCATGGTGGGTCAGCGCCGCGCTACTTCCCGCGTCAGCGAGCGTGTCACCAATGGAGATAGCTCAACCCAAGCCGGCAGATCACGGCGACGGGATTTTATCACGGTTGGCTGGCCGTATGATAGAGATCATACCGCTGGCTGGGGAGAGACTAGACAACGCCGCCGGGGCCGGGGGGCGTCCGCACGACGCCCCTACGAAGATGCGGCAGGCGCTGGCGTATCGTCAGTATCGCCTGCCTCGAGATCGGGCAGATAGCGGCCAGGGTTGAGGCGGCTGGCAGGGTCGAGCCGCTGGCGCAGGTCGCGCATCACGCGCCGGGACACGGCTGGTGGCGGCGTACCCCAGATTGGCAGGTCTGCTTTCATGGTAGGCGGGCAATCGAGGACGATGGTATGGGGATAGGCACGCTGCAGCTCGCCGAGCAGATCAGCAAGCTCGCGAGAGAAGCGGTCCTCATCTCCGGGCGAGGCTGGGCGCCCACCGTACGACCCTACGAACGGAGGCGATGAGGGGGAAGAGGCGGCAGCAGCGGTGTGCAGGCGCAGCCAGAGCGTGCCTGTGGCGGCATCGGCTAGCCAGGCCAGCGCCAGTACGCGATCTTGCGCCAGTGCCCGCGCCATTTCGAGCGCCTCTGGCAGCTCCGAGGGCAGCGCCGGCAGCCGCAGCAGCGCCTCTGAGCGTCCAGATGGCGAGGATGTGCCCGCCGCCGCGAGGCGCTCCAGCGGTGCCCAGAATGCCTCATGCGCCGCGTGCTCGACTTCCAGAATTGTGCGGGCGCCCGCTTGTTGCAGCACAGCGCGCGCCTCGCGCACGGCGCGCTCCACCGCCGTCGCCGGACCTGGCAACCGCACGGCGAACAGCACGAAGTCGCCATGTGTGGCGCCGAGATGAGCCAGCTCCGGCAGCGCGTCCACCTGCACCGCGGCCAGCGCCGAGGGCCGCAGCGCGAGCGCCTCCAGCGCGGGGACCGCTTCGAAGGCGCGCGCCGCCTGAGGGAAGATGCCGAGCACAGTCGCCTCGGTCTCGGGCAGCGGAGCGAGCTTGAAGCTGGCCTCGACAATCACGCCGAGCGTGCCGAGCGCGCCGATGAAGAGCTTAGTCATGTCATAGCCGGTGACGTTCTTCACCACACGCCCGCCGGTACGGATGAGCCCGCCGCTGGCGTCCACCACGCGCAGCCCCAGCGTGGTATCGCGCGCACCGCCATAGAATGCGCGCCGCAGTCCGCCACTCAGGCCGCCCACTGCCAGCGTGCCGCCCACTGTCGCGCGTCCCGGCAGCGCCACATCCAGCGGCAGCGTCTGCCCCTCGCGCGCCAGGCGCGCCGCCAGCGCCGCATGCGTGATTCCCGCCTGCACGGTGACGGTCAGGTCGGCTGGGTCGTACTCGATCACCCGCGTCAGGCGCTCCAGACTCAATACGAGGCCGCGCTGCCGCGGCGGATAGCCGATCGCCTGGCGTGTTCCGCCGCCCCACGGCAGCACTGGCACGTCTAGCTCAGCCGCCGCCGCGACCGCCGCGCAGACGCCGTCAATCTCGTCTGGACGTGCGACGGCCAGCGGCGCCACACCCTGCACCGCGTATGCGTCGCCGTCCGCGCCGCTCAGCATGCCGTCCGCGCCGAGCGCACGCAGGAGGCGTTCGGCCAGCTCCCAGGCCAGCGCGGCCTCACCCTCCAGCGCCATAGGTGGTCCTCCCGTGCTTCGCATCCGCCGATCCTCGTCCGCTCGGGCGCACTGTCACCTCGCTCGCGCGATGAACGCCTCGATGCGGGCGGCGATGGCGTCGCGCACACGTCGAAACACCGCCAGCCGCTCCTCCTCCGTCCCCACGGCCCGCGAGGGATCGGGGAAGCTCCAGTGCTCCTGGCGTCGTGCACCAGGGAAGAATGGGCACTCCTCGGCGGCCTCGTCGCAGACCGTGACGACGAGATCCATCGGCGGCCGCTCCGCGAACTCCGCGATCCCCTTCGCGCGGTGGCCGGCCTGCGGGCTGATGTCTAGTCCCAACTCGGCCATCGCTCGCACCGCCAGCGGATGGACGGCAGTAGGATGCGTCCCCGCGCTGAACACCGCGAAGCGCGGGCCGCCGTGCGCCCGCAGCAGCCCCTCGGCCATCTGCGAGCGCGACGAGTTATGCGTGCAGAGGAACAGCACCCGTAGGGGCGCGCGACGCACGTCCTGCTCGCCGGAGCCATCGTCTCGGCTGACATCGGGCATGGGGACGAAGCTCCCTTCTTGCGGCAGGATTGAAGACACGCGGGGTGTATTGTCGGCGTCCGCACGCATATCGTAGCACGCTGATGGCACGCGGCGGGGCAATAACGCGGCGGGAACACCAGGCGGCTCCCGGGCGTCTCTTGACAGGTGGCATGGTGCACAATACGATCGCGTTCGCCGTCCACCAGGGGGTGCGCAGATGAGGACGTCCGTTGGGAGAATATCAGTGCCAGCGGTGCTGATGGCCGTGCTGCTGCTGGCGGGCTGTGGGGCGCAGGGTGGCAGCGCCGTACCCCCAAATGCGCATCCCGATCGCGTGGTGATCACGACGACCGGTTTCGGTCCCCAGGGAACCGTGCAGGCTACCGCCAGCGTGGACGATGCCGCGGCGGCCGCCAAGCTCTACGCAGCCATCGTCGCGCTGCCAGCGCTGCCCCAGCAGCAGGCGTGCCCGGCGATTGCTGGCCCAAGCTACAAGTTGGCGTTTTTCGAGGGCGGCCAGCCCGTTGGCACCGCAACCGCCGACCGTGGTGGATGTCAGACCGTGACGATCGGCGCAGCCGATACCCGCCAGGCGGATGCGGCCTTGTGGACACTACTGGGACAGACGATCGCCGAGCACGCGCCGCCGCTGCGGACGATGCGGCTGGAGGCGCTGCGCCTCGCGCTGCCGGACCATTCGCCGGTGCTCTTCACCCTCGACTCCTCCGCACGTGTCCAGACGCTCTACGATGCGATTGGTGCCCTGCCAGAGCGGCCGGCATCGTCACAGTGTGTGCCCAGCGGCATGCGCGACGAGCTGACCTTCTTCGCAGGCGATCAGCGCATCCAGGGGACCGCTGACCGCAACGGCTGCGTGACGCTGTGGCTGCCCGCGCTGGCGAGCCAGGCGACCCACCAGGCCGACAGCGCGTTCTGGGCGCTGCTGGACCGCACACTGGCAAGCGCCTCGGCAGTCACCGCGCGGCCGGACCAGCTCGATGTGAAGGTTTCCCCTGCCGCCAGCGACCCGACCGCCACCGCGAGCGCTACCACGATCACAGATCTGGCAATCATACAGCCACTCTACACTGCGCTCTTTGCCTTGCCTAAGCCGCCGGACGGCTGGAAATGCACCACCACGCCGGGCACACTCTATGGCTTCAGCTTCTCATGGCACAGTATGGGGCTGGTGAGCGCAGTAGCCGACGCCGGCTGCAATACGGTGACCTTCGACGGCAATGTCGTCCGCCTCGCCAATCAGCGCTTCTGGGATGTGCTGCTGCGCGCGGCCACCTCGTGAGGGCAGGTCGGCCAGGCGAGCCCCCTGGCGTTTCAGGTCAGGGGAATCCATGTGGGAGGAGATGCGTTGCCTCAAGCGGGCTGGAGCGGTTGGAGTCGCTGACCTAAGGCCCGGCCATTCACCGGTCACATTCCTGTGTCACGGCGTGTCATGGCAGAGAGAACTCAAACCACCTAGCCGGTGTGACCTTGCACCGGCGGTCGTCAGATGAGGAGGATCTCTGATGTCCATCGCCTACGTCGTCGTCACCGTTCTGGCCGCCTTCATGGTAGGCTTCTCAGCATGGTCGGTCTTCTCCAATGCCAAGTGGGTCGTGCAGCCCCTGGCCGATTACGGTGTCCCCCGTCAGTGGTGGCCCTGGCTCGGTACGGCCAAGGCCGCCGGGGCGGTGGGCCTGCTGGTGGGCCTGTTCGTGCCGGTCATTGGGGTCATGGCTGGGATCGGCCTGGTACTCTATTTCGCCGGAGCTGTCATCACTGTGGTCCATGCACACTGGTACTCGCACATCCTGTTTCCCCTGATGTACGTGACGCCAGTAATCGGCGCCTTGGTGCTGCGCTACGCCGCCTGAGCGCGGTCTCGGCCCGGCGGCCTGGCGGCCCCGCTTCAGTGATTGCCCGCCGTGGCGGAACAGTACGCTTTCGTCCCCCCGGGCGGCGGAAGCGCCTCGCATACGCCGGGCGTGCTCTTTGCGGGTTGCCCATCTGACCTGCCATCGAATTTCCCTGTCACATCAAGCGCGTTCTGCGGGTCACTCACATGACACAGTGACGCTGTGCAACAGAAGGATGTGACCAGATGAATGAGAACGAGTGGCTGGCCGAGCGCTTCGAGGAACACCGCGCCCATCTGCGGGCAGTGGCCTATCGGATGTTGGGTTCGCTCACCGAAGCCGATGACGCTGTGCAGGACACCTGGCTGCGCCTCAGCAAGTCAGGGGCGGACGAGGTTGAGAATTTGGGCGGCTGGTTGACGACGATCGTCGCCCGCGTGTGCCTGAACATGTTGCGCTCGCGCAACACTCGCCGCGAGGATTCCTTCGGGGTCCACTTGCCCGACCCCGTCATTAGCATGGATGGGGAGCTTCAACCGGAGGAGGAGGCGCTGCTGGCCGACTCGGTTGGCCTTGCACTCCTTGTGGTACTTGATGCGCTGTCACCGGACGAGCGACTAGCATTCGTTCTCCACGACATCTTCGAGGTGCCATTTGAGGAGATCGCCCCTATGGTTGGTCGCACCTCAGCGGCGGCGCGACAGCTTGCCAGCAGAGCGCGGCGCCGCGTGCGGGGCGCCGCTATACCGGTTCCAGACGCCGATCTCGCTCGTCAGCGGGACGTGGTTGACGCCTTCTTTCTGGCGGCGCGTGAGGGCAATTTCGGCGCTCTCGTCAACATACTCGATGCCGAGGTCGTGCTGCGAATCGACGCGGGCGCTGACGTTCCTGTAGCCTCCATGGTGATCCACGGTGCGGTATCCGTTGCCAGGCAGACACTCAAAGGCCTGGCATCGAGTCTCGCACGTCCAGGAGTCAAGTTGCATCCTGCAATGGTGAATGGAGCCGCCGGAGTGGTCATCACGGTGGGTGGGCAGCCATTCGTAGTGGTAGGGTTCACCATTGCGGCAGGCAAGATCGTCGAGATCGACTCCATCGCCGACCCTGAACGTGTCCGCAGGATCGCGGCGGCTCTCCTCGCCGACCAGGAGCCGTAAGGCCAGTCCGCCGCACTGCATCGGATAGCTAGAGATTCGGAGGCGCGCTGGATACGCGGCCCACAAGCACGGCACGCACCTCGTCATTGTTGCCCAGACGCTGGTGATCACTCTACGACAGGGTGAAGTGACGCCGTCCTCGCAGGTGAGGATGTGATTGCACGGAAAGTCGGGTCCCGCCGCTGATATGGCGCGGGCGAACGGCATGAAGGAGACGATCCGATGATGCAGACAAACGCCAATGCGGATGATCGCGCGGTAGCGACCGCGCTGGGCGGTGTGATCGTGCGCGGCGAGCGGAACATGCTGGCCGAGAGCGCTGCGCGCGGCATCGAGGGAGCGCGTGCGGCGCTTGAGACGTTCTATCACGCCTTCAACACGAGGTCGCGGGACCTCTATCAGCGAATCTGGGCCGACGATCCCTTCGTCCAGCTCTACAGCCCAGTCGGAGGCCTCGTGCGCGGCAGTGTAAGCATCGCCGCGCTGTCTGAGCGCATGGTCTCTGGACCAGTGCGGGTACAGACCGTGCTCGACGACCTCGTGGCCTATGTGACCCCTGATCTGGTCGTCTTCACCGGGCACGAGCGCGGCACGTACACACACGACAGCGAGCGTGAGCACGAGGCGATCGCCGAGCTCGCCGAGGGCCGCTCCATCTGCATCTTTCGCTTCATCGCCGAACGGGGTGGCTGGCGGCAGGTCTATCATCACGTTTCGCTTGATGACGCGAATCAGCTCGCCCGGTATCAGCACGCGGTGCGCGGCGCCTAGGCAATAGATATATGGTGTCGCAGCGGAGCGTTGGAGCACCAGGGCATGGGCATGGGCATGGGCATGGGCATGGGCATGGGGCGTCCGGATCGAATCCCACGTCTTGGGGGGTACTGGAAGCGCCATCGTCAGGCCCTCGACCCAGGCGAGCGCAGCCGCTGGCACTTCCTCTGGCTGCTAGCCCGCAGCCTGACGGCCACTGCGGTCGCCGACAAAACCGTGTCCAAGGAAGTTGGCTTTCCCCTCAGTGCGCTCCTGGGGCTACGGGAACTCCAACAGGGCGTCGTAGTGGTAGATCTCGTGCGTGATCTCTTGGTCCGAAGCGGTGAACTGCCAGTGGCTCCGCAAGGTGGCGCGCACGGTCGCCTCGCCCATGTCAGCCCTCCTCACTGCTGTAGCCATCGCCGTTCGCGTTTGGGCTTCTAATCCCGCATCGCCGCTTCACACCCGCGTCGTGGCGCTCACAAGCGCACGGGGTGACGGTTGGGAAGGGCCAGATTGTGCGACATGCTATGACGGAATCGGACGACGGCATAGCAGCTCGATGATACCAACGTGCCTGGGCCGTTGACTGGAGCGTCCGGCACGAGGTTCCTCCTGGGCTCCATCAGGCCAGGGGTCTGCCTTACCACCGCACTGCTCCACAGCAGGCTGCGCATTACCTGGCGCGGCTCGCGCGGCTCAGCGCGGGAGCGGTGAGCCGCGTGGTGACGTCGGCGGCGGGATCGGCGGGGCAGATCGCGGCGAAGGCGCAGGCCGCGCAGCGCTCCTGGCTGGGGCGCGGGTCGAAGCGTCCGGCAGAGATGCCCGCAGCAGCTTCGTCGAGCTTGTCCAGCCGGTTGCGGCGCTGACGAGCAGGTCGGCGATACTCTTCGGCGGTGTCGCGCGCGTCGCCGGTGGCGTCTACCACGTGCTCTGGCGGCGGCTCGCCGTCTTGCGCGCTCCTTTCGCCTGCGGGCAGCGTATCCGCCAGCGCGCGACCTACGTACGCGATGGCGATCCGCACCGGCTGGGTGGGCTGGCGCTGCTGGTAGGCCAGCCAGTAGAGCGGCAGGGCCAGGTCTTTGAGATCGTCATCGCGCGGGCGCCCGGTGTGCAACCGCACCAACACCTCCGGCGTGTCGCCGCTGGCCGGGAACACGCGGTCGGCAACCACCTTCACCCCGTAGCCTGAGCGCAGCCTGACGATCAGGTCTACGGCCAACTGGGCGGGCGCGGCCGACGCGCTGCCGGCGACCAGACGCCGCCACTCGTCGGAGAGGATCTCGCGCGCGTGCTGCCAGTAATACGTTTCGTACGGATGACCGGCGGGGCCAACCTCATGCCAGCCGTCGCGCAGCCGCGCTTCGACCTCCTCCCAGCCGGCTGACTCCGGTCCATCGCGCAGATCGCGCAGATCGCGCAGATCGCGCAGTCCCCGACGGATGAAGCGGTGGAAGCGATAGACGGCACTCTCGGCGGGGTCGAGCAGCCTGTAGACGCGCGCGTACTTGTACTGGCGCGGGCACTCGCGGTACTGCTCCAGCTCGTGCAGCGTGTAGACCGGCGCGGCGCGGCGTGTGACCTCGGCCAGCGGCTCGTCTGGCGGCCCCTCGCCATCGCCCTCCTCGTCGTCGTCATCCGCCGCATCCTGGTCCAGGGCAGGGGTGAGCGCGGCCAGATCGGCATCGCCATGCAGCGCGGGCGCCGAGACGAAGGGCGGGGCGTCCTCGACTAGCGCGAGCAGCGATGATGGGCGAGCGGCGCTCTTGCCGTAGCGCAGCGCGCGCGTCAGCACCACCCGGTCGCGGGCGCGTGTCAGGCCGACGTAGAAGAGGCAGCGCTCCTCAGCCTCACGGAGGGCCAGATCATCCTCGCCGCGGAAGCCCGGCGGCGATGGGTCAGTCGCCTGATGTGAGACTGGGAACTGGCCCTTCGCGAGGCCGGGCAGATAGACCACCGGGAATTCTAGGCCCTTGCTTGCGTGCAGCGTCATCACCGGCACAGCGTCTTCCTCGCCTGCCGGCAGCGCCACTCCGCCCCCTGCATCCCGCAGGGCGCGCAGATAGTGCAGAAAGCACATGACTTCCGGCGCTTCCTCGGCCTCGGTGCCAGCCTCGAACGCCTCCGCAGCCTCCACGGCATCCGCCGCACGCGTAGGAACAGCGGGCGCGCCTTCGTTAGGAACAGCGGGCGCGCCTTCGTCTGGCATGGCAACATCCGCTGCGGCGGGCAACTCTGCGGCGTCGGGCAGAGAGGGCGCATCTGGTAGCCTGCGCGGCAGGTGGCGGACGGCGCGCGTCAGCCGAGCGCGGAAGTCCGGCTCGCCGTGCCAGCGGCGGCCGAAGCGCGCGGCCAGCCCAACCAGCGCGCCGAGCGCGGCGAGTGCCTCGCGCGAGGCGACTGGTCCCGCTGTTCCGGCGAGCGAGCTCTCTGGATCGGGCGCCGCCAGCCCATCGGCGATGCGCGCCAGACGGCAGGCATACCCGCCCAGACGCAGCAGGAAGCGCGCGAGTCCATCGCCGACCAGTGGCGTGTAGCGCAGGCCTGTGGCGACCTCAGCGAGCGCGTGCAGCGCGGCGGTGGTCCCCGGCGAGCATGGCACGCCCTCCGGCGGGGCCGCGGCGAGGCTGGCAAGGCCGGCCGGGAATGTCCCACGGCGTGCGGTGGCCTCCATCGCCAGCGCCCGTAGCTCATCCGCGCTCGCCGTCGCGCCACTCAGCGCCGCCAGCAGCGCGCCGGCACGCAGCAGCCCGCGACCGTCCGGACCGGCGGCCAGCGCGAGCAGGGCCAGCGCGTCCTTCACCTCCGCACGCTCGAAGAAGTCTCCGCGCTCGCTCACCGGCAACCCGGCCGCGCTGAGCGCCGCCGCCATCGCCGCCACCTGCTTGTGTGTCCGGCACAGCACGGCCTGGTCGCGGTAGGTCATGCCCGCCGTGTGCGCCTGTGCGATTGCCATCGCCAGCCCCGCCCGTTCGTGTGCGCCGGTGGGGTATGCCTCGCCGCGCGCGACGGGAGCCATCGGAGGCGCGCTCTCAGCCAGGCGAATCGCGCTGAGCGGCGCCGGGCGCGTTAGCGCCTCGTGGAGTACAGCCGGCAGATCGGTGCCGGCGGGCAGCATCTCGGTCGCGGGCGCCAGTGCCGCCATTCGCGCGGCAGCGGCCGATCCCAGGCCAACGATCGCCGGCACCGAGCGGTAGCAGATGCCCAGTGTGTGCAGGCGCAGATCAGGGTAGAGCGCGGCCAGGCGCGGCAGATTGGCCGGCGAGGCGCCGCGCCAGCGGTAGATTGCCTGATTGCGGTCGCCGACGACCCACAGCCCGGCGCCCGACTCACCCGCCACCAGGAACAGCAGCTCAGCCGCGGCGAGGTTAGTGTCCTGGAACTCGTCCACCAGCACCTGCGGGTAACGGCCTCGGACCTCGCGCAACGCAGCCGAGCTCGCGCGCAGCAGCTCCACCGCGCGCTGGATCAGCCCGCCGAAGTCGAGCAGCCCGCGCCGCCGTAGGGCGCGATCCCACACGCCATAGGCGGCAGCCCGCTCGCGCGCCTTCGCGATCTGCTCAGTGCTGTATGTCCCCTCCGGCGGCTTCGGCTTGCCGCGCGTCCTGGCTTTCTTCGCTGTCGGCTCTGGCTCGGTGAGGCCGGGGGCGAGCGGCATGGCCGCCACCCGTGCCATGTACTCCGCCGGCGAGAGCAGATTGTCGCGCGCGCGGGAGAAATCGCCGAGCAGCGTCGAGAGGTGGCGCGTCGGGTTGCCGAGCGAGCGGTAGTAGTGCAGCGGCAGCTCGCCGAGCAGCTCCTCCATCAGCAAGAACGCATCTGTCTGGTCGAGGATGCGGAAGTCGGGAGCCAGCGGCGCCTCGCCGGGGGCATGCGGCACATAGAGCGCATACTCGCGCAGAAGCGTCACGGCGAAGGCGTGGATCGTCATCACCGGCATGCGCTCGCCGGGCAGGCCCGAGGCCGCCAACCGCTCGCGCATCTCGCCCGCCGCGCGATTCGAGAACGTCAGCGCCAGGATGTCCTCTGGCTTAATGCCGCGCTCAACCACGAGATGCGCCACACGCCCGACCAGCGTGGCCGTCTTGCCGGTGCCGGGGCCAGCCACCACCAGGGCGGGGTCCGCCGAGCGAGCGGCGGCGCGCTGCGAAGCATCCAGCGCCTCGATCAGCGCACGCGGATCTGGCGGCGACGCGGCGGCTGTCCCAGCGGGCGTGGCGCTCTCGGCGGAGGCGATGCGGTCGGTTAATACCGCGTCAATCAGCCGCTGCTGGGCGAGCGCCTCCGAGATGCCGAAATGGGCGGCGAGCGCCCCGGGGGCGAGGCCGTGGCGCGCGATGAAGAGCGCGCGAACCGCGGCGCGTGGGGCGAGCAGCTCCGCTGAGAAGGCGTTGGCCTCCTGCTCGCGGCGACTGCGCGAGGTGTACTCCTCCACGCGGCCGTTCCGCTGGCCCAGCGCTGCCACATCCGCGCGCTCGTCCAGCTCAGATTCCGCGCAGGTGGCGTGCAGACGCAGCGCGGCGCCCTCGCCACGGTGCAGCGCGAAGTGCCCCAGCTCGTGCGCCAGCGCGAAGGCCTGCCGCTCGCTGGAAAGTCCCTCGCGCAGCCAGACGATGCCGCCATACTCCGGATGTCCCCAGTCGAATATCTGGAGCCGCGCCGAGGCGCCGCCAAGCATCGAGCCATCTATCGGCGCACGCTGAACCTCAAGACAGTGCTGGGCGAGCAGCATCTCGACCAACGCCAGTCCCTGTGCCGTGTTGCTGGCAGCGTTCTGGCCGGCGGCTCCGGCGCGCAGCGCGGCGGCAGCCCGCGCGATCATCTCGGCGCGTTCCACGATCTTCGACCTCGTGTTCCTGACGTCGGGCTGGCCTAGTCGGGCAGCCCCTCGCGCTGTGCGGCGTCGGTCCAGTGGCGCTGCCGCTCGGGCGAGAGCGTGCTCGCACGCACGGCGGCGGCGAACGATTCCTGCGGATACTCCGGCGGGCGCTCGGCCAGATAGAGCTGCGCGCCGGCGCGTGCCTGTCCACGCGGGCTGGCGAGGAAGGCGCGCACGGCATCGGCGCCGGTTTGCAGCGCGCGCGCCAGCGTCTCGAACAACTCGCGTGGGATGGTGGCGACGGCGATGGCGCGGTCTTCGAGCTTGGCGAGCAGATCGGTACTCAGCTCGGTGGCCGCGGCGAGCTGTGGCGGCGGGAGGCCGAGCGACACGCCGCGCGCGAACAGGCTGTCAATCGCGGGGGAATCAGGAGATGCTGTCTGCGTGGATGGCTGGACTTCGGCGGGTAGGCCGAGCTCGGCGCGCACGGCGGCCAGCGCGGCTTGCGACCCGGCTGAGAGCTGGTCGGCGGGCGCGAAGTCGTCTTCGGGCAGTTGGGCGGTGACCGCGGCGAAGTAGAGCGCGAACTCGATCAGCTCGTCGGCGAACTGGGGATAGCGGCGCACGTAGTCTTCCAGGCGCGGATTGGCGCCGGCGCGGAACTCTGCTTCGTAGCGCGCGGTGATGCGATCGAGCTGGTCCTGGCGCTGATCGCGAGGATTAGTCATGGGGGCCTCCCCGCTGGTTGAAATGCGCGCGCAGTATCGCTCGTGCCTTCTCGATGCGCAGGCGGATTGCGCGGTCCGTGATGCCGAAGTGGGCGGCTAGCTCCTCTTGCGTCAACTCATCCCCATAGGTCAGCAAGTACGCCACCTCGCGCAGGTGCGGCGGCAGGATATCGAGCAGCTCTTGCACCGACTCGGCGGCCTCCAGCGCCGTGAATGCGGTCTCGGCCTTCGGATCGGCCGGCAACTGGCGAGGAGCAAGCCCTGATTCGCCGCCGTCATCCTCCTCCGGCGGGGTGAGGCTCTCGATGAGGCGCCGCGGCACACGCTCCGGCGTCGCGACGCCCTTCCGTTGCCAGTGACCCTCACGCTGCATATACGTCGTGGCGACATGCTGCTGGAGACGGTGCAGGACGCTCCCGAAGCTCACCTCGATGAAGGTATGCTCGCCCTTTAGCTCCTGCCAAAGAGCAATGGCAAGCTCTTGCATCAGGTCCTGCGCCAACTCGGCCGCTTGCTCACGACTGACTCTCCGCAGGGTTTGCCTCAACCAATACTGATTGACTGTCTCAATTCGCTGCACCAGCTGCCGGTAGATACGGTCGGCGACCTGGTTATCCCCAGCTTTCAGGCGCTCGCGCAGGCAGCGGGCCAGCACCTCCATCGGCACTGTGAGTGCAGTCAGCGCGGCCCAATAGGCATCGGTGCCGGGAACGGGCAATGCGGCGAACTCTCGCTCCAGCGCGGCGCGGCGTTCGGCGTAGCGTGCGTCCTGTTCTTCATCTCCCACACGGCGCTCCTTGGGCGAGGCGTAGCGCACAGCGCGCATCGGCCACCCCAGAGCCGCGAGGGGCGGAGGCAGGCGGCGCGGCATCGCCACGTCCAGTATAGGGGCCGGTCGGGGTAGGGTCAACATAGACGCTCACTCGTCGTAGATATTGCCAGCAGATGGGCGGTGACGCGCCGGGTGTGTCCGGAAATCCCGCTCTTCTCATCTTATGCGGCACACCGCCGCGCAAGCGGAACATCTGGTCTAGGGGAGGCTTCCTCGGCCCCAGTTGCTGACGAGCTTTGCAAGGCCGTCCGGTGGAAGCCATCACATCCGCCGCGCCCACGCCGCACGCGCGCTGGTTGACGTTCGGCTGTGCCCGCGCCTATACTGAACGGGTACAGCAGATACCTCACACGCCGGCGTGGCGGAATGGAATACGCGGCGGTCTCAAAAACCGCTGCCCTCACGGGCTTGTGGGTTCGAGTCCCACCGCCGGCACCCTTCGGGCGGATGTGCGCAGCCGCGCACGTCCGCTTTTCGTTGCGTTGCGTGGAATGTACGCCGTAGCTCCTTCCTGCCGTAGCATGGGCGATACGTTCGAGCGTGAGCTCTCCTGTTACCGATGGATCGTCTGGGGATTGGCGCACCTTCGACACATGGGAGATGCCGGCCCACCCCTGGAGACGGAGAGTGCCATGAGATCGCTCACCTGGCGGGAGGTCTGGGGATGGCGGCTGACCCGCCATGGCTTGCTGGCGCCGAAGCCCGAGGAAGATCTCGTCGAGGTCGTGCGCGCCGTCTGCGGCATCCATGCCCAGGTGATGTCCGCCGCCGAGCTCTCGATTGGCGTGCGGCTGGCCAGCGGGACACGACAGGACGTGCGTGAGGCGCTCTGGCAGCGGCGCAGTCTGGTCAAGATGCACGGCTTGCGCGGGACGGTGCATCTCTTCCCGGCCGACGAGTTCCCGCTGTGGCTGGCCGCCTTCCGCGCGAATCCACAGCCCAATGAGGCGCAGTGGCTGGCGCAGATGGGACTGGAGGTGGCACAGAGGGATGCCATCGCGGCGGCGATCGGCGAGGCGCTCGACGGCCAGCGCCTGACACGGGAGGATCTCGGCAGGGAGGTGGCGCAGCGGGTCGGATCGTGGGCCAGCGAGGCGGTCAGCCCGGCGTTCGGGGGGCAATGGCCGCGCTGGCAGATGGCAATCGGGGCAGCGTTCACCGCGGGGCTGCTCTGCTTCGGTCCGAACGAGGGCAACAAGGTAACGTTCGTGCGCCCGGACCAGTGGCTCGGCGGTTGGGTGGAGATGGATGGGGAGGAGGCGCTCCGCGAGGTCTTCCGGCGCTATCTCTCCGCCTACGGGCCCGCCACGCACCGCGACTTCGCGCAGTGGTTCGGCATGCCACCGAGCCGAGCGCTGGCAGTAATGCAGGGGCTGAGCGGCGAGCTGGAGGAAGTGGACGTGGAGGGCTACCGCCCGTTTCTGCTGCAATCGGACGCGGCCAAAGACTTCCCCTTAGCGCCGGATGTCGT
>DASUBU010000226.1:0-13012 GCA_035763125.1 Ktedonobacterales bacterium | reverse complement strand
CCCGAAGGCTACGCCAACACCGAGCTGGCCGGCAAGGAAGCGCAGTACGCCGTGACGGTCAAGGCCGTCAAGTACCGCGAGCTGCCCGAGCTGGATGACGAGCTGGCCAAGGCCTCCGGCGAGTACGAGACGCTCGACGGCATGCGCGCCTCGATCCGCGAGCAGCTTCAGCAGCAGCATGAGACCGAGTCCCGCCGCGCCTTCCGCGAGAACGTCCTCAATGCCGTCGTGGACCAGGCCGAGGCCGAGGTCCACCCGATCCTCGTCGAGGAAGAGACCGACCAGCTGCTCGATGAGCTCAGCCGCATGCTCCAGCAGAGCCGCCTGAGCATCGAGCAGTATTTCGAGATGACCGGCAAGACGCCTGAGCAGTATCGCCAGGAGGTCGAGCCGGAGGCCCGCGGCCGCGCCAAGCGCGAGATGGTCCTCAACGCCGTCGCCGAGGCCGAGCACATCCCCGTCGGCGACAACGAGATCGAGCAGTGGCTCAACTTCCTCGCCGTGCTCGGCGGGAAGCGCCGCCACCTGCGCGATCTCTCGCCCGGCCAGCGCCAGTCAATCGCCCGCCGGCTGGCCCGCGAGAAGGCCACCGATATGCTGATCGATCTGGTCGAGGCGAACAACGCGACCGAAGCCGGCGCCGCTGCCGCTGCCGCGGCGGGTGCGGAACTTGCCGAAGCGGAGAGCCCGCCTGCGGCCACGGCAGCCGCCGAGACAACGGCTGAGACCGCGGCCGCAGCCGGGACGGAAGCAGCGCCAGCCGCCGCGACACAGGCCGAGGCGAGCGCCGTCGAAGCGCCCGCGACGCCCTCTAGGCAGCGCAAGGCGAAGGCCGCCACGTCATCCGTGGAGGCTGCCGGCCCCGACGAGCATCCCGCCGCGGAGACCAATGCAGCGGCCAGCGCTCCGGCACCTACCGAAACCGATGTCTAGGGGCGGTTCGTGCCCGCCCGCCGTGCACCGCCACAGCGAGCAGGCGCGAGGCCGATACCCAGTTAGGACTTGCGCGTTGTATTTGACATTGCGGCCCTGCGTATGGAAGTCTACGTACTACCGATTCCGTCAACCTCACCTGGCGGTCAATGCGCGCCTCTCTCCGCGGGGGGTGGGCAACCACGAGACCCGGATGCGGCGATCGGACCAGCAATACGCGGAGTGTGAACGTAGTCCATTTGGATGATCCTGGTGGGCAATCGCGGCGGCGGGCATGCCACCTGCGGAGCCACCGGGCGAGTTCAATGCTAGCGCTCATGGCGCAAACCGAAACGACGATGACCTAAGCGGGGCCGATGGGCTGCCCTCTCGGCGCGCGAGCGCTGAAGCGGCCGGTGTCCCGTGTGACACCTACACGGAGCGACGCTGGTCGCGATTTCGATGGCGGAATCGCCTGGCAACGAGGGGATGGTATCAAGGTGGCAACGACGAAGGGGACACGCATGACGTATCGCTGCTCCTTCTGCGGCAAGAGCCAGGACCAGGTCCAGCGGCTGATCGCCGGGCCGGGCGGCGTCTACATCTGCGATGAGTGCGTTGACCTGTGCCGCGAGATCATCGAAGAGGAGCAATCCACCACGCGCCCGCGCGTCTCGACCGGCAAGATTCCGACCCCGCGCAAGATCAACGACCAGCTTAACCAGTACGTCATCGGCCAGGATCGCGCCAAGCGCACGCTGGCCGTCGCCGTCTATAACCACTACAAGCGCATCAACTCCGGCATGCAGATTGACGACGTCGAGCTAGCCAAGAGCAATATCCTGCTGATCGGTCCGACTGGCTGCGGCAAGACCTATCTCGCTCAGACGCTCGCCAAGATCCTCGACGTTCCCTTCTGCATCGCCGACGCGACCGCGCTTACCGAGGCCGGCTACGTCGGCGAAGATGTCGAGAACATCCTGCTGCGCCTGATCCAGATGGCCGACTTCGACGTGGCGCGCGCCGAGCGCGGCATCGTCTACATTGACGAGATAGACAAGATCGCCCGCAAGGCCGACAACCCCTCGATCACCCGCGATGTCTCGGGCGAGGGCGTGCAGCAGGCGCTACTCAAGATCATCGAGGGCACCGTCGCCAACGTGCCCCCGCAGGGCGGCCGCAAGCATCCCCATCAAGACTTCATCCAGATCAACACGCAGAATATCCTCTTCATCTGCGGCGGGGCCTTCGAGGGGCTGGATAAGATCATCGAGCAGCGGCTGGGCAGCCACAAGCTGCTCGGCTTCAAGGCGGTCGAGCAGACGCCGGAGATGACGAGTGAGGCGCTGGCGCATGTGACGCCCGACGACCTGCTGAAGTACGGCCTGATCCCTGAATTCGTCGGCCGCCTGCCCGTCACCGTCTCGTTGGAGAATCTCGACCACTCCGCGCTGATTCGCATCCTCACCGAGCCGAAGAACGCGATTGTCAAGCAATATCAGAAGCTCTTCCATCTCGATCGCGCCGAGCTCGTCTTTACTCCCGAAGCTCTTGAGGCCACCGCCGATTGCGCGCTGAAACAGAAAACCGGCGCGCGCGGCCTGCGTACAGTGATCGAAGAGGTCCTACTCGACGTCATGTTCGAGCTGCCTTCGCGCACCGACGTCAAGAAGGTCATCATTGACGCGGATACCATTCGCGATCACAAGTCCGCGCAATTCATCACGCGCGGTGAGCCGCGCGCGGTCGAGCTGGAGGACGAGTCGGCGTGAGCACGCCGGATCGCTTCGGCGGCGATAGCGGCCGATCTGTGACACCGTCGTCGCGCTCGGCAGGCGTTGGCTCACCGTGCCCTCCGCCTCTCTTGGCTGGAGGGGACCCGGTACGGCGCGCGGTGTGGCGCGAATGTCTTGGCAGCGGCGGCAGCATGACGGCAAGTGAGATGCGTTAGTCCGCCTCTCCAGCGCTCCTCAACATAGTCATCAACGGATATCCCAGGCATCCTAACGCACTGGCTGGATCGAGGTCGTTTTCTTATGGAGAAGTCTTCCAAATCGGCGAAGAGCGCGCACGCTCGGCAATCCCCAAAGGTCCAGCAAGCTCAGAAGGCTCAGCAGGTCCAAGAGGATGCCGCTGGCGAGCAGCTTGCGCTGGCAGTCCCCGCCTTGCCAGAGTACCCGCTCGTTCCGCTCAAGAATACCGTCATCTTCCCTGGCATGCAGGTTACGCTGACCATCGGGCGCGAGAAGTCGGTCCTTGCCATCCGTGAGGTCACCGACCGCGACAAGCGCTTCATCGTCTCGGCGCAGCGCCAGGGCGAGCAGGAGTCGCCGGGCCCCGATGACGTCTTCGCGGTCGGCACGCTGGTCGAGCTCAAGCAGCACGAGGTGCAGCCCGATAACACCCTGCAGGTGGTCGTCGCTGGTGTGGGCCGCGTGCGCCTGGACCGCTGGGTCGCCACGGAGCCATATCTCCGCGTGGCAGCCGAGGCATTGGAGACGCCCACGCCCGAGGGAGCGCAGGCGCAGGCGCTGGTCCGCCATGCGCAGAATCTCTTCGATCGCTTCGCCCAGCTTAGTCGCCGCTTCAGCGCCGACGACATCGCCGCCATCGCGCGGCTCGATACGCCCGGCGAGCTGGCCGACACGCTCGCCACGCACCTCTACACCGACTACGCCCAGCACCAAGAGCTCCTCGAAACGCTTGACCCACTGGCCCGCCTCGAGAAGGCCTGTGTGACGCTGGGCAATGAGATCGAGATCCTCGAGCTCGAAGGCAAGATCCGCCAGCGTGTCCGCCAACAGGTAGATAAGAATCAGCGCGAGTACTACCTCAAAGAGCAGCTTCGCGCGATCCAGGAGGAGTTGGGGCACGACCAGGCGAGCGAGGTCGCCGAGCTGCGCGAGAAGCTCGCCCAGAAGGGTCTGCCGGACGAGGTTGCCACCAAGGCCAACAAGGAGCTCGACCGCCTGGAGCGCATGCCTACTCACTCCGCCGAGCTGGTCGTCTTGCGCAACTACATTGACTGGGTGCTGGCGCTGCCATGGAGCGAGCGCACCGAGGATCGCCTGGACATGAAGTATGCCCAGAAGGTGCTCGATGAGGATCACTACGGCCTGGAGAAGGTCAAGGAGCGCATCGTCGAGTTCCTTGCCGTGCGCCAGCTCCGCATGCTGCACGCACAGCGCGAGCAAGCCGCCGCCGGAGATGATGGCGGCGCGGCTGCCCACAAGGGCGCCGCACATAAGGGTCCCATCCTCTGCCTGGTCGGCCCGCCGGGGGTCGGCAAGACGACGCTCGGCAAATCAATTGCCCGCGCGCTGGGCCGCCAATTCGTGCGCATCTCGCTGGGCGGCGTGCATGACGAGGCCGAGATCCGCGGCCACCGCCGCACCTACGTCGGCGCGCTGCCCGGCCGCATCATCCAGGCAATGAAGAACGCCGGGACGGTCAATCCCGTCTTCCTGCTCGACGAGGTGGACAAGCTCGCCAGCGACTATCGTGGCGATCCGGCCGCCGCCCTGCTGGAAGTGCTCGACCCCGATCAGAACAACACGTTCGCCGATCACTACCTCGAAATGCCCTACGACCTCAGCGAGGTCTTCTTCCTCTGCACCGGCAATAATCGCTTCGCCATCCCGCGGCCGCTTGCCGACCGCATGGATATCGTGCAGTTGCCGGGCTACACCGAGGAAGAGAAGATCGCCATCGGGCGCGGCTACGTGCTGCCCAAGGTGCTCGAAGAGCATGGGCTGGGCAAAGGGCAGGTGCAGATCCCCGAGAGCACGATGCGCTACGTCATCTCGCGCTACACGCGTGAGGCGGGCGTGCGCGGCCTCGAGCGCCAGCTCGCCACGATCTGCCGCAAGGCCGCTCTGCGCATCGTCCAGAAACCCGACGCCAGGATTCGCATCACCGAGAAGAACGTCGAGCAGTTCCTTGGCGTGCCGCGCTACATGCCCGATAAGGCGCAGGATCGCGGGCAGGTCGGCGTCGCGACCGGCCTCGCCTGGACCGAGCACGGCGGCACGCTGCTGCCAGTGGAGGTCGTGACGATGCCGGGCAAGGGCGGCGTGATGGTCACCGGCCAGCTTGGCGAGGTGATGCAGGAATCGGCCCGTGCAGCGATCTCCTACATTCGCTCGCGCTCACAGACGCTAGGCATCCCCGAGAACTTCAGCGAGACGCTCGACATCCACATCCACCTGCCCGAGGGGGCTGTGCCCAAAGACGGCCCCTCCGGCGGCATCACGATGGCCACCGCCGTCGTCTCGGCGCTCACGCGCTGCCCGGTCCGCAGCGATCTGGCGATGACCGGAGAGATCACGCTGCGCGGCCGCGTGCTGCCTATCGGCGGCCTCAAGGACAAGGCGCTCGCCGCGCACCGGGTGGGTATCCGCAATCTCATCGTGCCGTTCGAGAACGCCAAAGACCTGACTGAGATTCCGCCCAAGATTCGCGCCGAGCTGAACGTGACGCTGGTCGAGTCCATGGACGAGGTCATCAAGATCGCGCTGCTGCCGGCTGTCGAGCCGGCCGCGGCCCAGACCGACGAGCAAGAGCGCGCCGCCAAGGGTGAAGGTGCCGGTGAGCCAGTGCCGCCGGCCCCTGAGCTCTACCCTGTCGCCGAGGAGCCAGCGCTCGTCACCGAGCACCTCGATCAGGCGTCGAGCAGCGCGCCAGACGCATAGGTCCGCTCGCCCACTTACCTTCGCGCCCCGGATGTCTCGCTGGATATCCGGGGCGCGTCGTGTTTGGCGGGTGTACGCTACTTTCAGGTGCGGAAAGGCGGCGCCCCATGGCCAAGACTTCGCGCCGTGACAATGTGTTACCACGCAGCGTAGTGCACTTCCGGGCGCGGGCTCAACACTCGGAATCCGTTCGAGGCAAGAGACACCTGCCAAACCACGCCGCGTTGCCATCGAAAGGATGCCCACTGCCATGCAAACAACCGCCGGCTCCCAAACGCTCGCCGGCCGCGCTGTCATTCTGCGTGCTTCGCTGACCCGCGAGCGCCTGACCAGCACGACGGCGCTGCTGCTCTACATTGCGTTCACCGCCTTTCTGGCGCACCTGCTGGTCGCCGGCAACTACGGCTATTTCCGCGACGAGCTGTATTACATGGCGGCCGGGCGTCACCTCGCCGCCGGCTATGTGGACTTCCCGCCGTTCATCGCGCTGGTCGCGGCGCTCTTGCGCGTCACCACCAACGACAACCTGATCGCGCTGCATGTGGTCTCGGGCGCCGCCTCCGCCGCGCTCATCTTCACGACCGGCATGATCGCCCGCGAGCTGGGTGGCAAGCGGCTGGCGCAGGTCCTCGCGGCGCTCGGCGCGCTGTGCAACATCACCTATCTGGCCACCGGCTCGATCTTCTCCTACGACGTCTTCGACGAGCTGGCCTGGGCGCTTGCCGCCTACGTCTTCATCCGGCTCATCCGGCGCGAGCAGCCGCGGCTGTGGCTGCTCTTCGGCCTCGTCGTGGGGCTGGGCCTCACCAATAAGCTCTCGCTGCTCTACTTCGGCGTCGCGTTCGTCGCCGGACTGCTGCTCACGCGGGGCGGCCGCGCGCAGTTCCGCACGCGCTGGATCTGGCTTGGCGGGTTGACCGCGCTCGCCTTCCTCCTGCCCTACGCGCTCTGGAACGCCGCCAACGGCTGGCCGACGCTGGCCTTCTGGAGCAACTACGGCGACCGGCTGGTGGACCAGTCGCTGCTCGGCTTCCTGGGGGAGCAGCTCTACACCACCAATCCCCTCACCGTGCCGCTGTGGATCACCGGCCTCTACTGGCTTCTGCGGGCGCCCGCCGCACGGCCATACCGGGTGCTTGGCATAGCCTACGTGGTGCTGTTCTTTGTCTTCGGCGTGACCCATTTCAAGACGTACTTCCTGGCCCCCGCCTACCCCTTCCTGTACGCCGCGGGCGCTGGCGTCTTCGAGCGGGCCTACGAGCGCGTCCGCGCGGCCGGGCGCCGGCACTGGGTGCTGCCGTCATATGTGGCTGTGATGCTGCTGACGGGCATCCTGCTGGCGCCCGCGGCGATGCCGATCTTGCCGCCGCCAGCCTTCGGCCAGGTGTACGGCTTCCTCGGCGGGGATGCGGGCGCGCAGATGGAGCGCCACCAGACGGGCATCCTGCCGCAGTGGCTCGGCGACCGCTACGGCTGGGATACACTGACCGCCGCCGTGGCCGGCGTCTATCGCGCACTGCCCGCCGACCAGCGCGGCCAGGCCTGCGTGATCACCGAGAACTACGGCGAGGCTGGCGCGCTGCAGTACCTCGGCACCCGCTACGGTCTGCCCCCTGTCATCAGCGGGCACAACAGCTACTGGCTGTGGGGACCCGGCTCCTGTACTGGCCGTGTGCTGATCGTCGTGAACGGCGATGTTGCCCAGATGCATGCCAGCTTCGGCAGTGTCGTGCTGGCCACCACCGCCGTCTGCCACTACTGCACGCCCGACGAGGACAACCTGCCGATCTACGTCTGCACGCAGCCGACCTTCCACCACATCCAGGACGCCTGGCCGGCGGTGAAGCACTATAACTGACGTCGCGAGCATGGCCCCCTGGGCGCCCGCAGCGAAGCATGCCGCGAGCGCACTTCTTCCCTGCTTGCCAATGTCGCGGGGGCTATGTTACACTCGTTGCATCATGCCCACAGGCATGGAAACGAGCGTCTGCGACAACCTGCAAGGCACGTGGGCGGCTTTCCGCGTTGCTCGGGATCCCCTGGTAAGCGCAATCCGTGCGTGCGCCGGCCGGCGCCTCCGTCCCCCTCCCGCCGATCTCCTCGTATCAATAGCCTCTGGCGTGAGGGAGCGACACCGGCCGGCCTACGGCGTGTTCGCGGCCCTGCCTCTACGCAGCGCAGCGCAATGAAGCGTCGCTCAGGTGTAGGAGGGCAATTATACCCGTGAGTATTCTCTGGTGGCTGGCGGTTCCCATCGGGGCCAGCCTTGCGGCGATTCTCTTCGCCGTCTATCTCGTGCGCTGGGTGCTGCGCCAAGATACTGGCACCGCGGAGATGCGCGAGGTCTCCGACGCCATCTTTACCGGCGCGCAGGCCTATCTCGCCCGGCAGTACAAGACCATTGCCGCGCTGGCCGTCGTCGCCGCCATCGTCATCGGAGCGCTGCTCGCCTTCCTGAGCGGGGGCGACGCCGCCACGGGTGACACCGCCTTCACCATCGCGCTCAAGACCGCCATCGCCTTCGCTATCGGCGCCTTCAGCTCGGGCGTCGCCGGCTACATTGGCATGCAGGTTGCCGTGCGCTCCAACATTCGCGTGGCCAGCGCCGCGCGCCGCGGCCTGGGCGACGCGCTGATGGTCTCGCTGCGCGGCGGCGCGGTGTCGGGCTTCCTCGTCATCGCCCTCTCGCTGCTCGGCGTAACGGTCGTCTATCTGCTCTTCGGCGGCGCCAGCAGCGCCCAAATGAGCGTCGCGACCCCCGTTACAATCGTCGGCTTCGGCTTCGGCGCCAGCTTCGTCGCGCTCTTTGCGCAGCTCGGCGGCGGCATCTACACCAAGGCCGCTGACGTTGGCGCGGACCTGGTGGGCAAGGTCGAGGCGGGCATCCCTGAGGACGACCCCCGCAACCCGGCCGTGATCGCCGACCTGGTGGGCGACAACGTCGGCGACTGCGCTGGCCGCGGCGCCGATATCTTCGAGTCCACGGCTGCGGAGAACATCGGCGCGATGATCCTGGGTGCGGCGGTCGCGACGGCCATCGGCGTGACGGTGGCCGGCAGCCTCGGCTGGGTGATCTTCCCGCTGGTGGTGGTGGGCCTGGGCGTCATCGCCTCGCTGATCGGCCTGCTGGTCGTTCGCAAGACCGGCGTGCGCGAGCCAGGGCAGGCCGGCGGCAAGGATCCGGGCGAGATCGCCATGGGCCAGCTCAACAAAGGCTACTTCGTGACGGCGGCGCTGGCCGCGGTCGGCATCTTCGTCGCCGCCTATTTCCTGCTCGCGCCGACCAACGATCACTGGTGGGCGTTCGGCCTCGCCGGCTTGATCGGCATCGCCAACAGCATCGCGTTCGTCTACATCACGCAGTACTACACCTCCGGCACATACCGCCCGGTGCGCGAGATCGCCGAAGCCTCCAAGACCGGCCCGGCGACGACAATCATCTCGGGCCTGGCGGTCGGCTTCGAGAATACCGCGCTGCCCGTGCTGGCGATCTGTGTCGCGCTGGGCATCTCGTACTGGCTGGGCACGCTCTCCGGTCTCGGCAGCCACGGCCTGGTCAGCATCGGCGGCATCTACGGCACGGCCGTCGCCACGATGGGCATGCTGATGAGCGCGGCCTACATCCTGGCGATGGATACGTTCGGCCCGATCACCGACAATGCCGGCGGCATCGTCGAGATGAGTGGCGCGCCGGAGTCGGTCCGCACGATCACCGACGCACTGGACGGCGTGGGTAACACGACCAAGGCGCTCACCAAGGGCTACGGCATCGGTTCGGCGGCCCTGGCGGCTTTCTTGCTCTTCAGCGCCTACCTGGATGTCCTTGCCGAGCACACAGTTGGCAAGACCAGTGCAGCGACGACCTACGTCGTCAACCTCGCCAACCCGCCGATCTTCATCGCCGCGATGATTGGCGCGATGCTGATCTTCCTCTTCAGCTCGCTCGCCATCCGGGCGGTCGGCAACGCCGCGCAGGGCATGATTGAAGAGGTTCGCCGGCAGTTCAAGGCGAACCCCAAGATCATGGAGGGCACCGCCAAGCCCGACTACGCGCGCTGTGTGGCGATCAGCACGGGTGCGGCGCTGCGCCAGATGATCGCGCCGGGCATCCTGGTGGTGGCGACGCCGATCCTGGTCGGCGTGATCCTCGGTCCCTATGCCGCGGCTGCCTTGCTGATGGTTGGCACAATCGGCGGCATCATGATGGCGCTGGTGATGAATAATGGCGGCGGCGCCTGGGACAACGCCAAGAAGTACATCGAGGCGGGCTACCTCAAAGACGAGAACGGCAAGGTGCTCGGCAAGGGCTCGGCGGCCCATGCCGCAGGCGTGGTCGGCGACACGGTCGGCGACCCCTTCAAGGATACGGCCGGCCCCTCGCTGCACGTGGTGATCAAGCTGCTGGCGACCATCACGCTGGTGCTGGCGCCGCTCTTCATCGCACTGCACCCACTGTGATCTGATCGCCCCCGCTCCCTGCCCTCCTTCGCATGGCGGAGAGGGCTAGGAGGTGAAGACGGCGAGGCGCGTGACATCGCTCGCCCTATGGTTCCGCTCCTCATTGGGAGGTAGGAGCCGTGGGGCGAGCAGTTCGTTTACAGGAGCTCAGCCTGACCCCAGATGGTGATCGTGCCGAGCGTCATGTCCAGCAGCAGCAGCCGGCGGCCGTCGGGCGACCAGCGGAGCAGATTCGGCTCGCCCTCGACGTATCCGCCGCCGATGCGCCGGCCTGGGCCAGGTTTGAGATAGGCGAGCTGCTTGCCACTGGCTGCGTCATAGAGGTACACGCCGTGCTGAGCGGTCTGCGCGTCCACCGCGACGACGCGGCCATCCGGCCGCCAGGCGACGAGCACACCCTGCACAAAGAGATCCGGGACGAACGAGCTGGTGCTGGCGAGCTGCGCGGCCTGCGCCATGCCAGCGTCGCGCGCTGCAAGCTGTGGGGCTGCCTCCCAGCCGTACGTCTGGAGCGCATGGGGCGCGGGCGGCTGGATACCCGCGGCGCTCAGCAGGCATCGCAGGTCAATGCGCTCGATCAGATAGCGGCCATCTGGCGACCAGGCGGCAATATCCGCGGACCAGGTGTAGGCACCGGCAAGCGGCGGAGTGTTGGATAAGCCAGGCGGCGGTAGAACTGTGGCGGACAGCTCGCCGGGCTGCCAGATGCTGAAGCTCTGCCCGCCATCCGGCTCACCGATTGCTCCGGGCGCGCCTGGTGTGGCGGGGCTGCCCGCCGCCGAAAGCGGCGGGTCGGGCACCAGCGTCCCATCGGCATTCCAATGATAACCGAGCGCGGCCGGCACGGTAGCAAAGGGCGATGCCGCCGATGCCGTCAGCGGCGACTTGACCGCCTGCCCCGTGCTCAGATCCCACTCGGTCGCGGTCGGATGCGTACGGTCTATCGGCTGCATGAGCACGCGCAGCGGATGGCCGAGTGCATCGGCGAGCAGTAGGCCTTGATAGGTCGAGCCAGGATCAACTGCTTCAGGCTGCGTCGCGAGCGCGGTCGGCACATAGACGTCGAAGGTGACGGCGAGTCGCTGGCCGTCGGGCGACCACAGGATGTGGGTGTAGTTGAATCCGAGCAGGTTCTCGGGACCGATGTTCGCCGGTAGCTTATCAAGAATGGATTGTGACAGCTTGATTGTAGAGCGGATTGCGTCGTCGGGGTGGATCTGGGCGACCAGCCTCCCTGTGTTCGTATCGTAGATGTCAACAAGGCCTGGCACATGGTCACCTGGCCCGGCATAGGCAAGAGTGTAGAGCGTATCCCCCTCGTACTGGTTGTCCGCACGCGACGGGCACCTGCCAACATAGCCGACGATGGCGACCAGCGGACTGTGCGGCGACCAGCTCGCGTCGTGCGGGCACTCCAGGTCGTTGGGCGGCAGCTCGATACGCACGGTCTGGGTTGAAGCGCCATAGCCGGTCGGCGGCAACGCGCGATTGCGCAGCACCGCGAAGGCGCCCACACTCACCAGCACCGCGAAGGCGCCCACACTCACCAGCACCACGACGAGCGCGAGCAGCCACACCGAGATAGTGCGGACGCTCGAGCGTATGCGCGGTGTCGCGGGGCTGGACTCGGCCACTGGAGGAAGAGGCGAGGCAGCCGCGGTCTCAGATCGGACGTGCGCTAGTTGACGCAGAGCCTCCTGGCGACGCAACGCCTCACCGCCTTGTTCTGCTGCATCTGCCGACTCCGCCCGTGTCTGATCACCCCAATGCTCCATATCGCCCACGCCCCCTCGTCGCAGTGACGACAACCCGAAGTCTGTCGGGTGTGCTGTAGCGTCGCAGTGCTTTCGCGCTCGCTACCTATCACACGCCGCGCAAAGCTCAAGGGTTACAGGTCACGTTCGTGCTCATCAACGAAGATGTGGTAGTGGGCCAACTCAGGGGCGAACTCGGTGCGGATGCGCTGGAGGATGATCCGTCGCTTGGCGCGCGTGCAGAAGACGAAGAAGTAGCCGAGCAGGATGTATCCGGCTGCATGGCGCACGCTTGGAAACTTGGCTGCAGTCAGTCTGCCGGCACGGCCCTTGTAGACCGCGCTTTCATCACGCGCATTGACCACCAAGTAGTATTGGGTGTTGTCACGAGACAGCCGCTGCCGGTAAATCGCAATATCGCTGATCTGATCCCAGGGGGTCGTCCGCAGCTTGCGGCCCAGATAGCAGCTAATGCCGCAAGCGTCAACGACAAGCCATGGCCGGCGCACAATCAACCTGCGCATGAGCAGCCACAAGGTTGCCAGACCGCCGAGGCCGCAGACTCCGATACTGGCATAACCGATCACAGCGTATGTTGTGTCGCCGTTGGCTGAGAGCGAAACCATCCAGAAGCCGGCCGCGAGGAAGGCTATCCAGGCAACGAGCAGAAGTGCCATCCTCAGCACGCTTGGATAGTAGCGCAGCGCTGTGTCATTCCCCATGACCCAAACCCCTACCTCTACCCTCGCATTTCGCCACTGGTCAAGGCGCCGCACGCAAGTAACAGCGGTGTTGGGTGATGCAAGCGTACACCCTGTGGCCAGCAAGGTAAAGCACCTCTTGCGGGTGAAGCGAAAGCGAGTATACTGCGTCGGGGAGGGCATGACGCATGCTTGGGGGAAGGATACGGCGCGCGGCGGCTATGGCTGCGCTGGCACTGACGGTCGTGCTGGCGCTGACCGGCTGTGAAGGCGCTGGGCCGGTCAATCCCAGTAGGCCGAGCCATCCGGCGCCACCGACGCCAGGTGGCACGCCAGTCGTCTGCGTCTCGCCTGGTTGCGCCGCGGCGGACGTGCAAGTGTTCGTCGAGCCGGAGGCGGGCGAGGCGCCGATCCTGCACGCTATCGAGTATGCCACCCACACGCTTTCCGTCGAGGTCTACCTGCTGACGGACCACACGATCACGCGGGCGCTGGA
>DASUBU010000225.1:0-28998 GCA_035763125.1 Ktedonobacterales bacterium | reverse complement strand
CCGCAGCGCTTCGCCTCGCGCTGGCAGCGCGCGCACAGCGCGGGCGAGCCGGGGGTAGCGCGCCCGCGCGCGATGGCGGCATCGTCGAGCGGGCGCGAGCAGCGGGCGCAACGCGGGCGCGCGCGCTGGCAGGCGGCGCAGCAGACCAGATCGCCGTCATAGACGAAGAACTGGCCGATCAGCTCACTGCCGCAGAGATGGCAAAAGCGCGATGATGGACCGCCCGCCGCTCGTCTCACGGCCCTGCCTCCTCCGCCTGCGCGTGTAGGTTCCCATCACCCAACAGATACGTTGCGGCACTCGCTCGTGTTGGCGGCGGAGCATATCAGCATCCGCTGCCGTGGCGGCCGATGCGTTGCACGCTGGCCGCGTTCACCGTCGCCGAAACACCGCCGTGGTCGTCAGGGCAGGCGCACGCCGCCCCCCGCCAGCGCCGCCCGTACCCGGGCAATATCGCGCACGGCATGCAAGCGCTCGAAGATCGCCAGCGCCGCCGTCAGCTCCTCGTGCCCCCGCTCGGCATCGCCTGGCTCGCCTCGCCGCGCGAAAAGTCCCGAGAGCGCGTAGCGCGTGCGTGCCTCTTCCCAGGGGGTGCCGAGCTCCTGGAAGCGCTGGAGCGCGCTCTCGAACTCGCATTGGGCATCTTCCCAACAGCCGTCAGCCAGCGCCACGATGCCTCGCGCCCGGATGGCCTGCGCATGGGCCTTGCGCGCGCCGGAGCGCCACCCAAGCTCAAGCGCCTGGCTGATGTAGCGGTTGTAGAGCTCGTGGTCGCCGCCACGCGCGCCAAGCTCGGCCAGCTCGGCCAGCAGCATCGGCAGCATCTGGCGGCCCGAGGGCAGGTCAACGGCCGCCAGCAGAACCTGGCGGGCCTCGCGGGTGGCGCCACGGGCCAACGCGAACCGTGCCCTGTACAGCGCGACAAACTGCACCTCGTCGCGATCGGCGGTCAGCGTCACCAGCCGCGCGAGGCGGTCGGCCTCGTCGCGGTCGCCCATCCGGGCGTAGGCGATGGCGGCGGCGAGACCCGCCCAGCGATACTGGGAGCTGATCGGCGCCCCAGATCGGCGGAGCACCGCTTCCAGCTTGCGCCCAGCCTCGGCGGCCTCTAGCCAGTGATCCCATTCGGTGTAGGCGACCACAAGCGTACGCAGCGCACGCGCGCGCAGCACGTCGGTATCAGTGGCGTCGGCCAGCTCCAGCGCGCGCCGGCCGTGCGCGACCGCCTCTGCCAGGTCAGCGGTCAGCGTATGGGCGGAGCAGACTTCGCCGTGGATATCCACCAGCTCGGTCAGGTCGTCAATGCGGCGCGCCCAGTGCAGCCGGCGTGTCTGGCTCTCCTGATAGCCGCGCAGATCGGCGGTGATCGCCTGGAGATTGCCCAGCGCGTCGAGCGCCTCGGAAGCCTCGTGCGGCGCATCGAGCGCCTCGGTGATGCGCACCGCCTCGCGCGCGCTCTTGAGCGCATCCAGCAGCTCGCGCTCGCCGCGCCGCTCGCCCCACGACCACCAGAAGAACGCCTTGGCCGTCAGCAGCGCCGCGCCTTCCAGTGTCTCGCGCTGCCCCAGCTCTTCGGCCAGCCGCAGCCCCTCTTGCAGATATGGCAGCAGCTCTTCGTGGTCCGGCGCCTTCTGGAAGAAGGCGGAGTTGCGCGTCGGCAGCACGACCAGCGCGCAGTAGAGCCGCAAGCCCCACTCTCGCCAGTCCACCGGCACCGCTGGAGCCAAACGCTCGGTAGCCGGCAGATCAGCCACCACCACGGCTTCGCCATCCGCCCCCACCGGCGCTGAAACAGAGCTCTTCAGCTCGCCGCCTTCTCCGGTGCCCTCCACCAGGAAGGCGCTGTACGACGACCACAGCCGCAGCGCCTCGCGGTAGTCATCCCAGGCGTCGTCGCCGCGGGCCTGTGTCCAGCGCGCCTCGCCGCGCTTGACCTGCAGCGCGACCCGGCGGGGAACGTCCTCACTGTGGGCGTCTTCTTCCAGCATCACCAGTGCATCGGTGTAGTAGCGATCGGCTTTGCCGGCCGCGTGGCGCGCCAGTGATTGGTCACCAGCCAGCATGAGGTAGCCAACAACCTTGTCGCGCACGGCCTGCCGCCGCGGACTGTTGCGGCTGCGGTTGAGGTTCGCCTGGACATAGTACTGCCGGTAGTGCTGGGCGATCATGTCAGCGAACTCGGCCTCGCGCCCCTGTGCCAGCTCCTCCAGCCACTCCGCCACGTGCTGGTGCTCGTGGGCGCGGCGGTGGCGCGGAATGGTGGAGTAGGCGACCTCGCGCGTGAGGGCGTGGTTGAACGTATAGAGCGACTCGCCGGGCGGGACGGCGGCCACTTCAGGCCGCTCGACCTCGTGGATCAGGTCTTTGGCCTGCAATGAGGCCAGCGCAGGACCGAGTGCGCCGCCCAGATGTGGATGCAAGGCGCTGAGTGCGCCCGGCCAGAAGTAGCGTCCAATCACCGCGGCATGCTGGAGGATATCGCGCTCGGTCTCGTCCAGCAGGTCCAGGCGTGCGGCCAGCACCCCCTGCACAGTATCGGGAATCTCGATGTCCGCCAGGTCGAGACCCACCTCGCGGTCCGGCGCCAGGCGCAGCGGCGCGGCTTCGTCGTCCTCGCTGCGGATCAAGATGCCGCGGTCCACCAGCATGCGGACGATCTCTTCGAAGAAGAAGGGATTGCCCTCGGCCTTGCGCTGGATGCTGCGGCGCAGGCTCTCGGGCACGCCGTCGCCCGGCAGCAGCGCGCGGGCCAGCAGATCGGCGTCCTGCTCGGAGAGCGGCTCCAGGTTGATGATGGCGTAATTGCGCTTGCCGCCACCCCATGCCTGCCGCCGCTCCAGCAGCTCCGGCCGCGCAGCGCACAACAGCAGCAAAGGGACATTGGTGCTGCGCCCGGCGACGTATTCGAGCAGGTCGAGCAGCGCCTCGTCGGCCCAGTGAATGTCATCCACCAGCAAGATCAGCGGCTGGCGCTCGGCAAGCGCCTCGAAGAACGCACGCCAGGCGCGGTGCAGCGCCTCCTGGAGCTGCTGATTGTCGGCGGGCAACAGCGCCTGGCGGTGCTCGTGTGTCTCGATGCCGATCGTGTGGCCCAGCGCGGTGGCGACCACCTCCGGATCCTCGCCGCGGCCAGCGGCGACCAGCGTATTGCGCACGCAGCTCAGCAGGCGTGCGCGTGCCTCAGCGGGCCTGGTGAGCGCCGTGAAGTCACAGTACGCGCGCAGCATCTCGGCGAGCGGCCAGTACGTGATCGCCTCGCCGTACTGCGGGCAGCGCCCTTCGAGGACGAGCGGGTCATCACCCCCTAGCCTGGGTTTTGCCGCAGAGGGAACAGAGGACACGGAGGCGGAGATGCGGTGGATCTCATCTCGTGGCTGTGTCTCGGCCGTGCCTTGAGAGGGCGAGTTGGGGCTGGGCATGGCATCGGCATCTTCCTGCCCCGGCGCGACAAGGGCCAGGAACTCGCGCGCCAGGCGTGTCTTGCCGACGCCCGGCACGCCCATCAGGGTGACGAGATGTGGCCGGCGCTCGCCGGAGACGCGCGCGTACAGCGAGCGCAGCAGCGTCAGCTCGACCTCGCGGCCCACCAGCGGCGCCTGCAAGCCCTGCAAGCCGCGTGGGCGCTGGGCGGGCGCTATCCCAGGCTCGACCAGAGAGACAGCCTCCCACACACGCAGCGGGTGCGACTTGCCCTTGACGCTGACCGGCGGCAGCGCTCGGTATTCGACTGCCCCCGCGGTGCCACGGAAGGTGCGCGCACCGATGACAATCGCCCCGGGCGCGGCAACCTGCTGGAGCCGTGCGGCGACATTGACCGGATCGCCGGTGATCAAGAAGTCGCGCCCCTCGACCGCGCCGCTGGCGGCAACCACCTCACCGGTGTTGATGCCGATGCGCATCTGCAGCTCAGGCAGCACGTCGTCGCCATCGCGGCGGCGCTCGTTGAGGCGGCGCAGGCTGGCCTGCATATCCAGCGCGGCGCGCACCGCTCGCAGGGGATCGTCCTCGTGGGCGGTGGGCAGCCCAAAGACAGCCATCACCGCGTCGCCGATGTACTTCTCGACGGTGCCCCCGTGGCGATGGATCTGCCGCGCCATCGTGGCGAAGAAACCGCCCAACATCTCGCGCAGGTCCTCGGCGTCCATGGCGTCGGCGATGGCGGTCGAGCTGGTCAGGTCGGCAAAGAGCACCGTCACGACGCGGCGCTGCTCTTCATTTTCTTCGTGGACGCTGTGTTGGTGAACGCTGGGCGGCGGCAGCGGCGCGTGCGTTGGATGCTCCAGCACGCCCACAGCGCCGCTGGGCCGCGGGCGCTCCAACTGGCTGGCCTGCGATGCCGCCGTGCGAGCGCGAGTCGTGCCATTGCGACTGCCGCCCCTGGCACGCTGGCCGCCACTGCTGCCGGCGGCACGGCCGGCGCGCGGTGTCGCGGCGGCGCCATTGGCAGGCACATCGGTGGGTGAGGCGGGGCCGGCCGTGCCGCCGTCAGCCGGGCGTTCAGCCGCCTCTGCGCGTCCACCGGATGCCCCTGCAGGCGGACCGTCAGCCGCGGTGGGGGAGGGTGGTGCGAGAGCGGATATGGCGGCGGCCACGGCATCGAGCCGCGTGCCGCAATTGCTGCAGAAGCGCGCGGTGGTGGGGTTAGTGGCGCCGCAATTCGGGCATGAGCGAGCGAACGGAGTCCCGCACTGATTGCAGAACTTCGCATCGGCTGGATTCTCGCTCTGGCAGACCGGACAAATCATGCGTGCTCCCTGTCGCCGGCCGCAGTCCTTTGCGGTCGCACATCCGCTCTATTGTACCTCACCCAGCCGCGTTTTGGCTGCCAAACATGTGTTTGTACACGCCGCCTCAGACTCGATACTACCCGCCCACTTGGACCGCATAGCACTCTGGCGCGCCATGCTCGCACGTATAGCCGTCGAGATGGCAGATGGCAGACGGGGCGGGCACCCACGATGACAGTGCCGGCCACTGCGCGCCCACGATCAGCCTCCTGCCGCCGGCCAACGCTCTCACATGACCAGAACGTGCGGCACGTGAAACATGGCACGCGGTGGTCCGGCAAGGTTGCCGTGTCAGGCTCTCAGGTCTGCTTGCCGCTCTTGACCGATGGCGGCACAATACATTAGATTCATCATATATATGATGACTGACATATGAATGAGAGAGGAGAGATGCCAGTGGTTAGCCTCGCGCCCTGGCCTTGCTTTACGTCTGTCGCCGGCGGGCCGCCCGTGGCGCCGCCAGATGCCGGCGCCCCCCTCACCATCAGCAGCGGTAGCGTCCGGTTGCGCGATGGCGCCGTTGTCGGCCTGCGCACCGCAACGGGCAGCGATGACGCACGTCTGCGCGCAATGTTCTTCACCCTCAGCGACCAAACGCGCTACTTCTATTTCTGCACGGGTGTACCGGCCAACGACGCCTGGGCCGCGCGCGTGGCGTCGCTGGGTGTCTCCCGCGATGCCGCCTCGTATGCGATGGTGGCTGAGGTAGGCACGAACGTCATCGGCGTTGCGCGCTTCGACCGCGATGCCCGGGAGCCGCGTGCCGAGATCGGCATCCTGCTGACCGATGCCTGGCAGTCGCGTGGGCTAGGCCGCGAGGTGGTCGCGCAATTGCGCTGCGTAGCCCAGACGCACGGCATCGCTAGCTTCACCGCTACCGTGCTCGGCGAGAACCGACGCGCGCTGCGCATGCTCAGGCGCGCCTTCCCCGACATGCAGGGCACCTGGGGCGGAGGGCAGTACGAGCTTGCCCTGCCCTTCACAGCTATCCCGGCCGCCGCACCGCCTGTAGAAAGGTAGCCCCCTATGCAGCGCTCGACGTCCCCTGGCACGCGCCATCAGCCGCGCACAACCCCCGCGGCCCGCACGGCCCGCAGCGCGCACAAGGCGCGCACCCACGCGCGCATCCTCGCCGTCGCCGCGCGTGCCATCCGCGAGCGCGGCGTCGAGGGCGTGGGCATCGCCCAGATGATGCAGGCCGCCGACCTCACCCACGGCGGCTTCTACGCCCACTTCGCCAGCAAGGCCGCCCTGCTCGCGGAGGTCGCGCGGGAGGGATTGGCCGAGTCCCGGCGCGAGTTCCTCGCCGCGGCCGCCGAGGCCAGCCCCGAAGCGCCGCTGCGCGAGATTATCCGCCGCTACGTCAGCCGCCAGCACCGCGATAACCTGGCCGAGAGCTGCGCAATGCCCGCCCTGGCCGGCGAGATGGCCCGCGAGCCGGCCGAGGTGCGCCGCGCCTTCACCGACGGACTGGAAGAGTTCGCCACTGGCCTAGCCACCTATATCTCCGGCGAGACGGAGGAGGCACGCCGCGATACCGCGCTCGTCCTCACGGCCGGCATGGTCGGCGCAGTCGCGCTCGCGCGCGCCGTGGACGATCCCGCGCTGAGCGATCGCCTGCTGCTCGCCGCGCGCCGCTTCTACACCGCCAGCATGGCGGAATGATCGGCCCTGACTGCCGCGCTAGCGCGCCCCGGCAACGCTCTTGGGGCGCTTGCTCTTCGGCTGGTTGACGTAGCGCTGGTTGGTGCGGTAGGCGCGGTACTGCTTGATCTGATCGGGATAGGTGCGGACGAAGTAGACCGCCCAGTAGATCACCAGAGCCGCCAGCCAGCCCAGCCAGAGATAGCGCCAGAAGCGGTCGGCCAGCAGCGAGGCGTCGGCGGCGTAGCGGAAGAACATGATGATGGGTCCGACCAACGCCAGCACGACGAGCTGATTTGTCATGCGGTCGAGGATATTGCGGTGGATGGCGTGCGAGCTGAAGAAGCGCTTTCGCCCTTCGACCCAATAGTAGAACCAGACGACCAGGATCGCCGCGCAGAAGATGCCCCACTGCAGATAGAAGTGGAAGACCTCGGGATGGTCCGGATTCCCGGTGGCATCCTGCGGATTGGTGAAGAACCACTGGACAAGATGTTGCATACTGCTCGCGCTGCCTCCCGGGGGGACTATCGTCCGCGCTCGCCGCTTGTCCCGTGCGCGCCGGCGCTCGGCCTCATATTACCAAACCGCGCCGGGTGGGTCAAACATCGTCCAAGAAGAGACCCCGCCTGTCACGATAGTGCCGCCGACCTCCGCGGCACCAAGCGGGATGGGGCCGCCTGCCCCATGGTGATATCACATCGTCCAAGCCGACAAGGCTGGAGGTACCCGCCGAGCACACGGCGCAACACGGAAGCTAGCGTCCTCTCGTTTCCGACGGCACAGCAGTCCTCCCGGACCACCGATAGCGCGCTAACGTCTTTGGGCCCCACAAGAACGCGACGAGCGCGGCGATCAGCGCCGTAATCGCTCCGGTCACGGCTGGGTCATACGCGGAGCCATTGGTCGGAAAGAGCGCGTAGCTGACGTTATCCATGGCGTGAAAGAGGATTGCCGCAAACAGGCTCTTTCCGGTGCTGTTATAGAGCCACACGATGAGCACGCGCAATCCAACGGAATAGACGAAGTGCTGCGCCACGATGAATGCCCACGCATGGCGGGCTTGCAGCGCCGGGACGACATGCCAGACTGCCCAGACCAGACCCAGCAGTATCGCGGTGCTGAATGCGCCCCACCGCTCTTGCAGAGGATCGGTGGCGTATCCCGTCCAGCCTACCTCTTCGCAGGCCGCCAGAAGAAAGAACACTCCGAGCAGGACCGGGATCAGCAGCCAGGGAATGTCTGGCGCGGGGAGCGACCGCCCCATACGCAACATGACGACGTACGACAGCGCATAGATCAGCGGCAGCAAGAAGATGACGGGCAGATACCAGATCCTCGGCCTGACACTCATAGGAGCGACAATACGCCGCAAGAGCCGTTTGACGCCCTCGCCGTGCTCCTCGCGATAGATGAGGATGAGCGCCGCGATGAGCGGGCTGACGACCTGCAACGAGCTCAGAGATAGATTGATCGGCGGGGGCAAGGGTTTCGCCAGCGCCCCTAGCACCCAAAACGGCACCGCCAGCGCAAACGCCAGAGCGAAGAAGGCGAGCGGCGACCGTTTCAGTGTCGTGCTGGTGGTCATGTCGTCTCGCCTCCTCTCCGACGAGCGAAGCACGTTCGCCGCTCCCCATGCGGATTCACCTGGACTGGTGTGAGCAGCGCGGTGCGGGCCGAGCACGAAGCACGCCGATTGCACACTTCGTCCCCCATCCCTTGCTCCTCAGAGATGGCGCGCGTACCAGCGTGCGGTATAGAGCAGGCGATAGCCGAGGGAGGCGTACAGGTGATGCGCGATATGGTTGCCGACCTCGGTGGTAAGCACGGCGCGCTCCATGCCACGCTCGCGCAGCAGATGGAGGGCGCGCAGCACGATCGCCCGGCCGAGTCCTCGACCGCGATACCGCGCGCTCACCGCGATCGGCTCGGTGCGACCTTCCTTGCGGGCCGCCGACGCAACCTCGACCGAGGGAATGGCGCAGTAGCACATCGCCGCTAGATGGCCCTCGGCGTCCACCGCGACCAGGTCCAGCGCCGGATCGTAATCGGTGTCGCCCATGACCGCCTCGTGCCGGCTGAGCAGCGTGGCATGCGACGGCCCGAAGGCCTTCCGGTAGAGGTCATTCCAGGCCTGCACTTCGCGCGCGCCGGCCAACGGCCGTATGGTGAATCCTGCCGGCACCTCCGGCTCGGCCATCGGCTCATCCAGCGCGCGGCCCAGGCGCAGCTCCTCGTCTTCGAGCACGAAGCCGCCGCGCTCGTGGAGCGCGCAGCCGAGGGGGTCGTCGTCGCGGCACGGCGCCCAGAAGCGGCTGCTCGCAATAGCCGTCGCGGCTTGTTCAGCCCAGGCGAAGAGCTGCCGTTCAAGCTGGCCGCGCCGGTTGGGGTGAACGAGCAACATGAGAAACGTCCCGCGCCAGAGAGTGGCAAAGGCCACCAGCGCGCCTGCTTCGTCTTCGACCAGAACCGTCAGGCGCGTGGTGTCGAAGGTGGGATCATGCAGATAGATGCGCAGTTTGGTGGAGTAGACGTCCATGTCCACATGCCCTGCGGCCTGGCAGCGCAGCAAGAGATCCCAAATGGCTGGCAGATCCGCCTCACCCGCGTACGGCCGAAGGTGCAGCATGGCTCTTTGCCCCACGCTTGCCGCGACCGTTGGCACCTTGCGTGCCCTCGCCCGCGGTGGCTGTAGCGGCGGCGGCATGATGCTCGGCGACGGCCGCCAGCGCCTGGTCCAGATCGGCAATTAGGTCGTCAGCGCCCTCGATGCCCACCGAGAGGCGCAGCAGCGTCTCGGTGACGCCGCGCCGCTCGCGCTCCTCAGCCGGGATCGAGCCGTGGGTCATGCTGGCGGGATGGCAGCAGAGCGATTCCACACCGCCCAGGCTCTCGGCCAGCGCGAAGACTTTGAGATGGCGGACGAAGATGTCCACATCCTCGCGCGTGCCCCTGAAGGCGAACGAGACCATGCCGCCGAAGTCGCTCATCTGGCGCTTGGCCAGCGCGTGGTCGGGATGCGATGCCAGCCCCGGATAGTAGACGCGCTCGACCAGCGGATGCCCGTCCAAGAAGCGCGCGACCGCCGCCGCGTTGGCGCAGTGCTGGCGCATACGCACGGCGAGCGTCTTGATGCCGCGCAGCACCAGCCACGAGTCGAAGGGCGAAGGTACGCCACCGGCGGCATTCTGATAGAACTTGTAAGCCGCGTACAGATCCTCGTTCGAGGTCAGCACCGCGCCGCCAACCACATCGCTATGCCCGTTGAGATACTTCGTCGTGCTGTGGACCACGACGTCGGCGCCTAGCTCCAGCGGACGCTGCAGATAGGGCGAGGCGAAGGTGTTATCCACCACCAGCGTGATGCCGCGTGCGCGTGTCAGCTCGGCCAGTGCGGCGATATCTACCAGCGAGAGCAGCGGATTGGTCGGCGTCTCCGCCCAGATCATGCGCGTTTGGGGGCGGATGGCGGCGGCATAGGCGCCGATCTCGCGCGCCGGGACGTACTCGAATGCGACACCTATCGGCCGCAGCACCTTCTCGAAGATGCGGTAGGTGCCGCCGTAGAGGTCATCGCCGGCGATCACGTGGTCGCCGGGGCGCAGCGTGCTGAGCACCGCACTGGTGGCCGCCATCCCGCTGCCGAAGGCCAGGCCGAAGCGCGCGCTTTCCAGCGAGGCAAGCGCCGTCTCCAAGGCGGCGCGGGTGGGGTTGCCGGTGCGTGAGTACTCGTAGCCCAGGTGGTCGCCGAGGCCAGCCTGGGTATAGGTCGAGGTCTGATAGATCGGGGTGATCGTGGCGCCGGTGGTGGGGTCAGCCGGCTGGCCGGCGTGGATCGCGCGGGTCGCAAAGTCCATGGGAGATGTCGCCTCACTTCATTGGGAGAACGCCAAGAGACTATGTGGGTGTCTGGACGGCCGGAGAGCGTTCACCGGACGCCCCTACGAGAATGGGGTGCGTCGGGCGCGGGTCAGACACCTTGATTGAGGGCCTGGGCGATCGTGCTGACGCGAGCACGCGGGCCGTAGATCCAGATCATGTACTCGCCGCCGGCGTCCTCGACGCTGGTGTCGCAGTCCATCTGCTCCGCCATCCGCTCGGCGATCCGCCGCAGCCGCTCGCGCTCGCCATCGCCGACCCCGCGCGCCGTCAGGGCGACCTTCGCCAGCCGCTCCTCCGGCTCCAGCAGCGATTCGACGAGCGCCGCCAGCTCGCTGATGCCGAAGATCACCTGCATCGGCGGGGCGTGCGGCTCTAGCGCCGCCTCCAGATCGTCGGCCGGCTCGCGCCGGCGCACACGCGGACGCGGCATCTCACGCGACGGGGCCTTCTTGCGGGTGAGGCGGTCGGACTCCTCGACGGCACGCACGTAGACGCGGCGCAGGTGTTTGAGCAGCTCCTCGCGGTCCTCCTGGGGCACGTCGGAGCGCGGGTGAACGTAGGCAAAGAGGCCGCGGCGCATGTCGTGATAGACGAACGGCTGCACTGTCTCGGCCTGGCGCCCGCAATTGGGACACGTGGCGACGTTGAGCTGACCGGCGAGCAGGCGGTAGAGCAGGCGCGGCTCCAGCGTGACGTTGACGGCATGGTAGACCGTGGCCGTGAAGCGCTCGCCGCACGGGCAGGTCAGCGTCACGTCTTCTGAGCGGACCGGCATGCGACTCTCTCCCCCCATCTTTCCCAACTGGCGCCTGAGTGTAACCTGGGACCGGAGAGCGGCGTGTCTGCCAAGAGCGGACTCGTCTCGCGGGCCGCAGAACCGCGGCGGAACTGCTGTAAGCATAGGTAGTGTAGCACACGGCGGCTAACCGGCGGCATCCGATGTGCATTGCCCCTTGCGCCGCTGGGCCGCTCGCTGTAGGCTGTGCATACTATGGCAGACTGTGAGCGATGCTCCGAAATTGGCGTACTTCTAAAGACCGGGTGGCGGGGGCCGTACGTGGCGACGAAGCGCCGGGAGGAGCGAAGCGCGATGGAAACCGAGGAAAGGCCTCGGCGCCTGCTGGCGCGGTTTAGCGCTCTGCTGGTGACCACCGCGCTGATTGCGGCTGTGATCGCGACGGTGGCGGCCATCACGCATGCCGACCGCCCCGCGCCAGCGGCTCAACCGAGCCTCCTGGGCACACCGCTGACGATCAATACCAAGATCACCGGCATCTACTGCCCTACCCAGGCCTTCGTCTCGCCCGACGGCTCCCAGATCGCCGTGGTCGGAGCACGGCAACCGTGCGCCGACACCGACTCTGCCACAGGACTCGTGCCGCATCTGCTCGCGCTCTACGACCGCACCACCGGGTATCCGGTGCATGTCTACCGGCTCGATGCGCTGATTGGCGTGGACGACGGCGCGCACGCCTCAAATCAAACGACACGCGCGGTGCGCTACTACGCGCTGGGCTGGTCGCCCGACGGCAGCCGCTTCGCGCTGGCTTACGCCGCCTTCGACTCCGCCCATGGCCTGCTGCCCGACGATCTGCTCGCCTCCGGCCTGCTGATCGTCCACCCGCGCGACACAGCCAGCCACGCGACCATCATCCCTGGCGACGCGGGCTTCTTTGCCGCCTCCACCAGCAGCTACGCCGGCCTGCCGGTCTGGAATCTGGATACCAGCAGCGTCTCGCCGCCATTCACCTCTGGCCACGCGCTGGCCTACGCCTGGGGACCACACGGGCTGCCGGAGCCGCTGCTGCCACTGAGCGGGGCGACCACATCACTACCCCTCACCGCGGGCGCGCGTTACCCGGCGGGCAATCCTGACGGCGACTCGACCTACACCGTCTGGCAGGCTGGCGTGCTGCTCGGCCCGCAGGCCAATCGCTCCGTCCCCGCGCTGCAACCCAATCAGGATGCCCTGCTGACCATCTTCCCCGCCTGGTCGCCACACGGCACCACGGCGACGCTGATGGTCTCCGGGCTCGCGCTGCCACTGCCAGCGGCGATCGCACCAGCTGGCAGCGACATAGCTCCAGGCGGACCGCTGCTGCCCGCGCCGGCCACGCTCCCCCAGGTGCCCGCGCGCGACGCCGCTCTGCGCGCCGTGCAGGGTGAGACCGGCACGAGCGATTGGGCGCTGGTGGCGTGGAATCCGCAGGGCACGCTTCTGGCGAGCAGCGTCTGCGGCACAGGACACGGGACGAGTGCCGGCAGCCAATCGCTTCAGCTGCGCCGGACGGATACCGGCATGCCGGCCGGCACGGCGCCGATTCCACTCGTTGCGGGGGAACACGCCTGCGCGGCAGCTACCAACGGCGAGAACGTGGGTGACTATCCCAGCATGCCACAGTGGCTCACCTGGAGCGGCGACGGCAGCTTGCTGCTGCTGACGGACCAGCAAGCCGCAACGGTGACAGTGTGGGGTGTGGCCCTGCAAGGACCGGCACAGGGGTAAGGATAAGGATAACGATAGGGGTGCGACAATCGGGGCAGGCTGAGCTTGCCTACCCCGATTCGTGCGCGTGGTATCCGCGGCCGTCCGGTGCGCGCGGCTAGTTCGTGTCGCGATCCGCGCTACCGGCGCCGGGCAGCGCGCCAATGCCGTTGCGCAGCAGCGCGCGCAGGGCATCCATACGGCCGTGCACCCACTCTGGATGTTGCCCGCCGACGAACTTGCCACCGCGGACCGTCGCGTAGACACGGCCGGCGTGGTTGAGGGCAAGGACAAGCTCGCGCTCGGTCGGCACGAAACCGTGGGCGCGCGCCCAGCCGATCTCGCGCATCACCCGCGCGTAGCCGTCGCGATAGGCGGCCGCATCGCCGCCGCGGACATCGCCGAGCGGCAGCAGGCCATCTCGGCCATCATCGAGGGCCATCTGGGGCCTCCGGCGGTCCCGCCGCGGCTAGTGGCCGCAGCCGCAGGAGCGCGCCTGGCCGGCGCCATCGGCGGTCTTGAAGCTGTGGCCGCAGCCGCAGGTCGAGACGGCGTTGGGGTTGTTGACCGTGAAGCCAGCGCCCATCAGGCTGTCAACGTAGTCAACCTCGCTGCCAGCGATGTAGCCCGCGCTCATCTCGTCCACGAAGAGCTTGATGCCCTCCAGCTCCATCACGACGTCGCCCTCCTGGAGCTCGTCGAGCGTCATGCCATACTGCATACCAGAGCAGCCACCGCCCGCCACGAAGATGCGCAGGCCAAGCGTCTCGTCGCCTTCCTGCACGAGCAGCTCGCGCACCTTCTCCGCCGCTGCTGGCGTCATCGCTACCAACTGGGTCTCTGTCTTATCAATCATCGGAAATCGGCTCCTCTTCGTGTCTCCGCTGCCGCCGCGCGGCCAGCATACCGCGCGCGCTCCCCAACCTGCCGCACGGCGCGGCGGGCCGCACACTTCACTCTGTGCAGTATTGTATCCGCTCGGTCCAGGGCGGTCAATGGCCGGCACGCGGTCGGTGCAGCCGCCCATCAGCAGTATATCGCATACACCGCGCCCGTGCCTGAGCCCCATCTGAGATTCCTCGCCCATTCTGTGAAGACGAGCAACCTGCCAGCCCTCAGCCGCGACTCAGGATCGCCTCAGGCCCGCCACAGCGGCGCAGGTTATGCTGACGCACACGCATGCCGCAGCCGGTCCCGCGCGCTGTGTGGCAAGTGATGAGCATGGGAGACGCGGATGCTTGAGATACTCGGCGCCATAGGCGGCATCATCCTGGTGGACCTGACACTCAGCGGCGATAACGCGCTCGTGATCGGCGCCGCGGCGGCCGGGTTGCCCGCGCATCAGCGGCGGCTAGCGATCCTGCTGGGCGGGGCTGGCGCGATCGTGCTGCGCATACTCTTCGCCATCGTGGCAACCCTGCTGCTCCAACTGCCGCTGCTTCAGGCGCTCGGCGGGCTGGTGCTGCTCTTCATTGCCGTCAGGCTGCTGATGGGGCGCGAGGTACACGCGCCGGAGGGAGCATCCGCCGCAGCCTCTCCCTCGGTGCCCGCGGCTGAGAACAAAAGCTTCGTGTCGGCGCTAACGACCATCGTCATCGCCGACGTGACGATGAGCCTCGACAATGTGCTGGCGATTGGCGCACTGGCATCCGGCCAGTTGACGCTGCTCGTCGTCGGGCTGCTGCTGAGCATCGCGATTGTATTGGCTGGCAGCGCCCTGGTGGCGGCGCTGATTCGCCGGCTGCCGTGGCTGCTGGACCTGGCGGCGCTGGTGCTGGGCTGGACGGCGGCTGGAATGGTCCTGCATGACATCCGGCTCGGCCCGATCCTGGAACAGATTCCTGGCGCGCAGATCATCGCATACGCGCTGGGCCTGGGGATCGTGCTGGCGGCTGACATCTATCTGCGCTGGCGGGCCACGCGCACCCAGCGGCGCCAGCCGCCTCCGCCGTCCACCGCGCCACTCCACGAGCGCGCCTCACCTCTGGCGTAGAGCGTGTGGAGAGATCGTCGCTGATATAGTGTCTGGCCGTCCGCCGCTCGGTCAGCCAAGCTTGTACGTGACCAGTCCCTTGGCGACGAGGGTTCCAGACGTGGTGCGCACGTCAACATCGAGATAGACGAGGCTCCTGCCGCGCCGCAGCACACGCGCCGTCGCGTGCAGATCCTCGCCTTCGGCTGGCGCTAGATAGCTGACCGTTAGCCCAGCGGTCGAGCCGCGGAGCTTGTCTGGCAGCTCCGCACTCGACCAGGCCGCGACCATCGCCGCCGTGTCAATCAGCGAGGCGATGGCCCCGCCGTGGACCACCGCCCCGATGGTGACAATCGCCGGCGTGAATGGCAGCGTGAGGGTAGCAGCATCCGGCTGCATGTCGGTCAACCGCAGGCCGAGGTGGCCAACATAGGGCGATGTGGGCAGAAACGCGCGCACAATCTCCGCGGCCGAGCGCGCGTCGCCCATCGAACCGTCATCGGATATGCTCATGCGCAACCTCCTCGCATTTGTCAGGCCCTCATCGTACCGTAGCAGTAGCAGACGAAACACCCCCTTCCGCAGGGCAGCGGGAAGGAGGTGGTCGCCACAAACCAGGAACGCCATTGTTCCCGCCTCTGTTGAGGCGAGAAGACGGTGGTGCGAGCTAGCGGGTATTGCGCGGGCCGATCAGGCTATAGAGCACCGGGCCGACGCCGACCGGCAGCAGCACCACCAACCCGATCACCCAGCCCAGACGCCGTTCTTGAATCGAGTCGAAGAACGCGACGATCCACGCGACGGCGTAGATCAGCGCACCGATCGCCAGCGCCAGCAGCCCGCTGCCGGCCTGCTGCTCGCCGATCAGACGATAGCCGTAGTAGCCCAGGCCGAAGGTCAGGACGGTCAGGATGAGTACCGTCCACTTGCTGAGAAACGTGTATTTCATGGTCGCTCCCGCGAAGATGAACGACTCCGCCGGTCGGATGTGAGCACGGCGAGTACGATGAGTCTCGCCACCAGCGAGGGCCTGAGACGTTACGCTAGCCCAGCAGTGGATGCCTCGCTGGCCAGCTGGGCTAACGGATACCGTGGCGAGTGGGGCCATCCACCGCGTCCACCGCCGCATCCACCACGTTGATGCCGGTATCCACAGCGGCTTTGGCGACATCGTCTACCTGGCTGGCGGCGGCTACCAGCCCGCGCACACCCTCAATCAAGGCGCGCGTGACGGCCACCGCATAGCCCAGGACGACGGCGAAGGCGATCGCCGCGATGTTGACGAACTGGCGCGGCGGCCAGCCACCATCCAGCGCGAAGCCCGCCGCCTCGGCGGCCAAGCCTCCCACCAGCAGACCGATGAAGCCGCCCAGCAGCACACGCCCGAAAGCCCGGCGCACGGCCCGCAGGAACTCACGTCCCAGATGCTCCAACATGGCAGAAACACCTCGCTGTTGATTCTGGCCGTTGCGTCTGACCGGAGGGCAACCCGCACACTCTTGGCAGTCGCCAGGTTTATCGTCGCAGAAAGCATGCCGTATTGAAATGAGGCCATCCTGTGCAAACGCTGAATCGCGCCTGAGAAATACCGCCCGTCTAGAGGTCTCCGGCTAGTGGCAAGGCGACGCTAAACGTGCTGCCGTGCCCAGGGCTGCTCTCGGCCCAGATGCGGCCGCCCAGTCGGTCGGTGAGGGTCTGGGCGATGGCGAGGCCCAGGCCGGTGCCCTGGCGGTCGCGAGCGCGGTCGGCGCGGTAGAATCGCTCGAAGATGTGCGCGAGATCATCCGGCTCCAGCCCGATGCCGGTGTCGCGCACGCGCAGGATGGCTTCGCCCTTGGCACGTTCGAGCGAGACGACAATCCGGCCAGGCTGCTCCTGGGTGCCAGGAGGCGTGTACTTGATAGCGTTGTCGAGCAAGATCAAGGCGAGCCGCCGCAGCGTCTCCTCGTCACCACGCACCCGCACCGGCTCGACACGGCCAACCTCCAGGCGCAGCCGCGAGCCTTCGGCGGCCAGCCGCCCGCGCAGCTGGCGCACGAGCTGCAGGATCGCGCGGTCCAGCTCGACGGGTGGCGCGACGCGGTGGCGCTGCCCATCGGCGTCGGCAGTGGCGTCGGGCCGGGCAGGCGTACCAGCCCCCGCGGGCATGTCGGCGCCGGGAGACGATGTGGTGTCCGCGCTGGCATCGGCGCGCGCCAGCAGCAGCAGATCATCTACCAGGCGGGCGAGGCGCAGCGTCTCGTTGTGGGCGTCGGAGAGCATCGTGCGGCGCTCGTCGGGCGGCAGCTCATCGGCGTGCCGCAGAAGGAAGGCCAGATTGCCCTGCATGATGGTCAGCGGCGCGCGCAGCTCATGTGATGCATCGGCGACGAAGCGGCGCTGGACCTGGGTGGCGCTTTCCAGCGCATCGAGCATCTCGTTAAAGGTGTCCACCACCTGCGCCATCTCGTCGTGCCCAGGCGGACGCCGAACGCGGCGGCTGAGATTGCCCAGACGGGTGCCGCGGGCAGTGGTGGCGGCGATGGCACGCGCAGTGGCGCCGATCTCGGAGAGCGGCCGCAGCACACGCGAGGCGATGCCCCAGCCGCCGGCCAGCGCACCGGCCAGGATCACCAGCCCCAGCGCGGCGAGCAGCGTGCGCAGCAGGACGATGGTGGTGTCCACGTCCGCCAGCGACTTGCCGACCAGCAGCGTGCCGATCACCGGCCCACCGGCCGTCGCGCGGACGGGCGTCACCAGCACGCGGATGCGCTCTCTCTCCACGCGTGTCGTGTACCACACGGACTGCCCCGCGCGCACCTCACTCATGGCGCTGGTGGGGATAGAAAGCGTCGGCGCACCACCTGAGCGATATCGAATCTGGCCCGGCGCGTCGCGCACCTCAACCGTGACGCCCGGATCGCGGAAGGCGTCCAGGCCAAGCAGCGTGAGCTGCGCGGGCCAGGACGGCGGATCGGGCGTCAGCTCGCGCTGGACCTGCGCCAGCACCCCGTGCGACTCCGCGGTCACGGCGGTATCCACGCTGCCATAGAGCGCATCGCTGGCCAGCAGCAAGATCAGCCCGGCAAAGAGCATCAGCGCCAGCGCCACCAGCGCGCCGTACCACAGCGCCAGGCGCAGGCGCAACGACCGCCGCTGGGCGTGCGTCGTCCCGTCAGCCTCAGCTCGCGCCGGCGGCATGCCAGCCGAGCCGTCAATCGGACCAGTCTCACCGGTCCCTCTGGTCCGCACGCCTATGCCGTTCATGTCGTCCGCGGGTTCCCGCCGGGCCTCCGTCGGCCGCGCCACACCTACAACTCCTTCATCACGTAGCCGACGCCGCGAATGGTGTGGATCAGGCGCGACTCGCCCTCGGTCTCGAGCTTGTTGCGCAGGTAGCCGATGTAGACCTCCATCACGTTCGAGGAGCCCTCGAAGTCGAGGCCCCAGACACGCTCCATGATGATATCGCGCGTGAGCACCTGGCGCGGGCGGCGCATGAAGAGCACCAGCAGCTCGTACTCGGTGGGCGAGAGCTCGAACTCGCGCGTACCCCGCCGCGCCATGCGCGTGCCGGTATCCAGCTCCAGATCGGCGTAGCGCAGCACCTCGTTGCGCTCCGGGGCAGCGCGGCGCAACGCCACCTCGACACGCGCCAGCAGCTCCTCCGGCGCGAAGGGCTTCACGATATAGTCGTCGGCGCCCGTCTTGAGGCCAGTGACGCGATCCGAGACGGCATCGCGCGCGGTGACGAGCAGAATCGGCACGTTGTCGCCCGCCGCTCGCAGCCGGCGTGTGACCTCCAGGCCGTCCATATCCGGCAGCATGATATCGAGCACGACCAGATCTGGCGGCCGTTCGAGCACGCGCGCCAGCGCCTCGCCGCCGGTCGCCGCGACCGCCACACTGTAGCCGTCGTAGGCCAGGATGCGCCGCAGCATCTCCGTGATGCGCGGGTCATCATCCACCACCAGGATATGGGCTTTCATGGAATGCGCTCGCTCTCGCGGCCAGAACGCCGCCACGCGCCCAGCCAGACTTCCCGGGAACCACTCCCGCGCTAGAAGCATGTGACGGCCAGGTGAAGGTACCCTGAGCCGACGCTGAGTCCAATCTGAGAGCCATCCCATCAAGGATACGCCATGGTCTTCGGTCTGGCACAGCCCGCTGCCACCCGGACCATCACGCCGAACTGTCGCTCTCAGTGCCGACACAGCCTTCGCACAGTATCATCTCACACCGGCGGGATATGTTCCCAGCTGGGCCGCCATCGCAGCGCGGCATGCGCTCCTCCCAAGGGGACGTACGCCGCTCGTCCGGCTGCGTGGCGCGCGCCATGCGAAGCATCAGGGGCGCATGCACCCCATATGCCTGATTGATCGCGATGATGGAGGCGGGGCTTGTGCTGGCGAGCATCATCAACGACTTAATCAACGCACTTGCCCCGCTCTACGACCAGTGGGGCTATCTGCTGGTCTTCCTCGGCACGCTCGGCGAGAACACGGCACTGCTGGGGCTCGTGCTGCCCGGCGGAACCCTCGCGCTGCTGGGCGCCTTCTATGCCCGCCAGGGTACGCTCGCCCTGCCGCTGGTGATCTTCTTCGCCTGGATGGGCACGGTCGCCGGCTATCACGCCGACTATCTGCTCGGCCGCTTTGTGCTGGGCCCTGCCGCGCCGCGCGTGATGAGCAGCCGGCTTGGGCGCCGGTTCCGGTTGGCCGGGCGCATGCGCCAGGCGCGGATGCTGCTTTCCAAGCACGGCGGCAAGGCGATCCTGATCTCGCACACCATCGGCCACGTCCGCTCGTTCGTCGCGCTCACCGCCGGGGCCACGCACATGCGCTATCGCCGCTTCCTGGCGTTCGAGCTAGTGGCGGCGCTGCTGTGGAACACCGGCTACTGCCTGCTCGGCTACCTGGTCGGGGCGGAGCGCGAGCGGCTGCAGACGATCCTGGAGCGCGGCGGCTGGGTCGTGCTGGCCGTGCTGCTGGCGGCCTATCTGTTCTGGCGCTTCGCGCTGCCGCGCCTGCGCGGCACCCGCCATCCCAGCCGGCCGCTCAAGCGCGGACGGATCTCCGCCGCCGGAGATTCTACTCCCTAGCCGGCCACACGTGATGTAGCGCGCAACGATTAGCCGTGTGCTGCCACGGCCAGCGCCTGCTCCGCTGGCGTGCGCCACCGCCAGCCCACCCCTGTGACGATCAGGCAGAGCAGCATGCAGATGAGCAGGCCGGACGAGACGCCGACCAGCGCGGAGAGCCAGCCGGCCAGCACGTAGCCCAGCGGGATGCTGCCGGTGAAGGAGAGAATGTACACGCTCGTGACACGCCCGCGCAGGGGGTCCGGCGCGACGGTCTGCAGCATGGTGATCGCCAGCGCGCCCATGATGGTCTCCGCCGCGCCCTCCAGCGCGAGCAGCGCCACGGAGAGCGCATATGAGTGTGAGAGCGCGAACGCCGCCCCCAACACAGAGAAGGCGAGTGAGCCCAGCAGCACACGGCGAATCGTCGGCCGGGTGTGGCTCCAGGCCAGCCAGAGCGCCGCGCAGAGCGAGCCCACGCCCAACGCGGCTGACAGCACGCCGAAGCCCTGCGCGCCAGCATGCAGCACGTCAGTGGCAATGAGGGGCAGCACGACGTTGTGGTTGGCGCCGAAGAGCAGGACCAGACCCACCACGACGATCAACAATGAGATCGCGGGCGTGTCGCGCACGTACGCCAGACCCTCGCGCAGGTTTTGCCAGGTGGTTTGCCGCCCGCCTGTGTCAGTGTCACGCTGTGCCTGGGCTTGCAGCTCAGCGCTGCGCATGAGCGCCAGCGCCATGATCATGGCGAGAAAGCTGAGCCCGTTCAGCAGAAACAGATCGCCGACGCCACGGGTGGCGATGAGGAATCCGCCAAGCGCGGGACCCACGATGCGGGTCAGATTCGTGAACGACGAGTTCAAGGCGACCGCGTTGGGCAGGTCCTCGCGCCCGACCAGCTCGACGACGAACGCCGAGCGTGTCGGCTGATCCAGGCTGGTCGTGAGGCCCAGCAGCAGCGCCAGCATATAGATCTGCCACAGGTGAATGCTATTGGTGGCAATCAGCGCCCACAGCGCGAACGCCTGGAGCATCGCCGCCGACTGCGTGACGAACACGATACGGCGTTTGGGCCAGCGATCAGCCACAACACCGCCGAAGACGGAGAAGAGCAGCACCGGCAGGAATTGCAGCGCGCCCACCACGCCAAGCTGAAATGCGCTCTGTGTCAGCTCCAGCACCAGCCAGGCCTGCCCGATGGCCTGCATGCTGCCGCCGGTCAGCGAGACGATCTGGCCGCCCCAGTACAGCCGGTAATTGCGGTGACGCAGCGCGCTGGCGACGCGCGGCAAGCCTTTGCCGGCCCGCCCAGCGGCGGCGCCGGCAGGCGTTTCCCCTGCGGCGGTATCCTCAGTACCCCCCGCAAGGGACTGCTCTGGAAGGTGCGCCGAGTGTCGCGCCATGCCGGTACCTCCACGTTCTCACGCACTCACGCTGCGCATGCCGAGCTCAGCGACGCGCAGCAGCGCGGCATGGCGAATGATTGCGCTTTCTGATTGATTCACGTGCAACACAAAGCCCCAGCACTCCCGCAGAGCAGGGGGGGAGGCTGGTTCTTCGCTCATACTCGCGGACACGCGCCAACCCGGGATAGCGCGCCGCTACCCCGTGTCCACCTCGCACTCGGCGCGCTTCCACACCGGGAGTAGCGAGGTGCTTGTCTAGCGTAGCAGGATCGGCCGCGCGCGGTCAATGGCTGGCATGCCGATGTCACTCCACGCCGACACTCGCGAAGCATGCGTCGGGACACGAACGGCTGCGCCTCCCAGAGCGGCTTTGCGGTATTATTAACGTATACTCAGGCGTACGCCGAGCGCGGCCGGCGAGCCGCGGGAGGAGGAGCGCATGCCGTTGCCCAAGCGGGTGCCGCGGGGCTACGCGATCGAGCCGCTGGGTGATGTCTCGGCCGCCGACGCTATGCAACTCGCCGCGCTGAGGGACCGCTGCAACAGTGAAGACGAGCTGGATCTCAAGGTCTATGTCGAGGCCGGGCGCCGGCCAGGAACCGCTGACGATGCCGACATCATCATCGTGCGCCACGCCGGCCAGATCGTCGGCTGCTGTACCCTGGATGGCTACTCAGAGATCGAGCTCTGCGGCATGGTGGCGCCGGAGCATCGGCGCCGGGGGCTAGGGCGCGCGTTGCTCGAATCCGCTCGCGCGGCTTGCGCGCGGCGCAGCGCCTCGCGCGTGCTGCTGATCTGCGAAGACGGCTCGGCAGCGGGGCGGTCGTTCCTTTCCGCCGCGGAGCCGCGCGCGCGGCTCGACTTCAAAGAGCTGCGGATGGAGCTGGTAGGACCTCTCCCTCCGGCCGCCACCTCCCAGCAGGGAGGCGAAACCGGCACACCGGCACCGCCGGGAGTGGAGGTACGGGCCGTCGGCGTGGAGGCGCTGGAGGTCGTCGCGCAGACACAGGCGGCGGTCTTTGGCGACAACGTCGAGGGGGTGCGCTGGGGTGTCGCGCAGGACATGCGCAATCCGCATTACCGGTTCTATCTCGCCACGCGCAGCGGCGAGCCGGTCAGCAGCCTGAAGGTGATCTTCATCGAGCCGCGAGCGTATATCTACGCCTTCGGCGTGGTGCCGAGCGCGCGGGGCAAGGGCATCGGCGCAGCAGTGCTGGGTGAGGTGGTGCGGCGGCTACACACGGAAGGCTGGCCGCGCATAGCACTGGAGGTGGAGTCGGAGAATGGCCCCGCCCTGGCGCTCTACCGCCGCCTGGGCTTCCGCGACGTGACGACCTACGGCTACTATGAGCTGCCACTGCCCGTTTAGCACGTCCCGGCTGCCGCGCGACACGAGCCGCGAGCCTTGCGACCCCTGGAAGAGTCCCATTTATAAACGATTCTAAATGCCTACCCTATTGCGGGCTTGGGAGACGGGTGCTATCATGGTTTAGAATGGCAGATGCGCGGGAGCATGCGCACCGTGCGGACCGCGGCGACAACGAGAACCGCGAGGCAAGGCGACAGGGACAAAGGGGCAGATGACGTGGGCTTTCTGACACCGTATCGCGCGTACTTCCAGATCGTTCAGATCATCGTGGCGGTCGCGCTAACGGCCGCGATCCTGATGCAGGCCCGCGGCGCGGGCCTGGGCAGCGTCTTCGGCGGCACCGGCGCGGTCTTCAAGACGCGGCGCGGCATTGACCGGCTGCTCTTCCGTATCACTATCGTCTTCGCCGTGCTCTTCGCGCTCGTCTCGATCATCGGCGCCACGATCCCGACCTCGTAGCCGCCGCACGTCCGCCCTGCACCTGACGCGGGCAGTGTCGCTCCTTCCTCGCTGCCGCCCGCCCTTATCCACGCACTCCGCGTCTGCCAGACGCACCTGAACAGCCAACCGCGCCGGCCCGATGCTGCGCTAGCGCGCTTTCCCGGCCATGCTACTCGCCAGCCGCGCCATGCGCAGCAGCCGCAGCGGTTGGCTCCAGCCGTCCCACAAGCCGAGCGACGAGGCCCGACTTCCAGCCAGGTCGGGCCACTTTGTTGCGGGGCGCACTGGCCGGCTCAGCGGCGGAAGTACTCGGCGTTGATCAGGATGTAGTGCTTCCACTCAGGCGGCACCGCGCCCTCCTCGAAGATGGCCGTCACCGGGCAGGCGGGCTCGCAGGCGCCGCAGTCAATGCACTCGTCGGGATCAATGTAGTACATCTCATCTTCCTCGCGCGCGTGGATGCAGTCCACCGGGCAGACGTCCACACACGAGGCGTCTTTCACGCCGACGCAGGGCTGAGTGATCACGTAGGTCATGCGGGGGCAATCCTCTTGCAGGGGACTAAACTCGGGCCGTCGTCCCGGCGCCCGGGCATGCGCATGTATGATAGCGCGCCGGACCAGGGGCGTCAAAGGCGCGGCCCTGGCCTGGCCGGTGGCCACGCGAAGGTAGATCGGGCATCGCACCGCGTCAGGGCAGACGCCAGCCGTCGAGCTGGCGGGAAGGAGACAGCATTCATGGCAATCCGTGAGGCTCGCGGGGCCACACTTGCGGGACTGAATCGCGAGCAGCTGCGCGAGATGCACTACAAGATGGTGCTGCTACGCCGCTTCGAAGAGAAGGCGGCCGAAGAATACACGCTTGGCAAGATCGGCGGCTTCCTGCACCTCTACATCGGGCAGGAGGCCAACGGCGTCGGTGCGTTCTCCGCCCTGCAGCCGGAGGACTATGTGCTGAGCGCCTATCGCGAGCACGGCTACGCGATCCTCAAAGGCATCGAGCCGAAAGCTGTGATGGCCGAGCTCTTCGGCAAGGCGACCGGCTGCAGCAAAGGCAAGGGCGGCTCGATGCACATGTGGAGCAACGAGCACCACTTGCTTGGCGGCCAGGCGATCGTTGGCGCACAGCTCGTGATGACGGCCGGCGTGGGCTTCGCCATCCAGTACCAGGGCGAGCAGCGCATCGCGCTCGCGCTCTTCGGCGATGGCGCGGTGGACGAGGGCGCGTTCCACGAGAGCATGAATCTGGCGGCGCTATGGAAGCTGCCGGTGGTCTTCCTCTGCGAGAACAACCAGTATTCGATGGGCATGGCCGTCACCAAGGCCTGGTCGGTGCCGACGCTGGAGCCGCGCGCGGCGGCCTATGGCGTGCCCTACCGGCGGGTGGACGGCATGAACCTGCTGGAGGTGCGCGACGCGGTGCGCGAGGCGCGTGAGCGGGCGGTGCGCGGAGAGGGCCCGACGCTGATCGAGTCGCTGACCTACCGCTTCCGCGGCCATTCGATGGCCGACCCCGCGTACTATCGCACGCGCGAGGAAGAAAAACTCTGGAAGACGACCCGTGACCCAATCGCGCTCTTCGAGGAGCGACTGAAGGGCGAGGGCCTCCTCACCGACGACGAGATCCGCGCCACGAACGAGCGCGTGGACCGCGAGGTCGAGGAGATCGCGCGTTTCGCCGAGGAAAGCCCCTTCCCCGAGCCCGATGAGCTGTATACGGACGTCATGGTCTCCGGCGCAGGCGCGATCGCGTGGCGCACCAAGCCCAGCACACCGAAGGAATGAGAGTAGAGAGCATGCGGACGATCACGTACCGCGAGGCGATCCGCGAGGCGATCGCCGAAGAGATGCGCCGCGACCAGCGCATCTTCATCCTGGGCGAGGATATCGCCGGCTATGGCGGCACCTATGGCGTCACCAAGGGCCTGATCGAAGAGTTCGGCGACAAGCGTGTGAAAGATACGCCGCTGGCCGAAGAGGTCATCATCGGCACGGCCATCGGCTCCGCGCTGGGCGGGTTGCGACCGATCGCCGAGCTGATGACCGAGAACTTCAGCCTGCTGGCGAGCGACCAGATCGTCAACAGCCTGGCGAAGTTCCACTATATGTTCGGCGGCCAGCCGAAGCTGCCGGTGGTGATCCGCATGCCGGGTGGCGGCGGCGCGCAGCGCGGCGCGCAGCATTCACAGATGCTCGAGACGATGTTCGCGCACGTTCCCGGCCTGCGGGTCGTGCTGCCAGCCACGCCCTACGACGCGAAGGGCATGCTGAAGGCGGCGCTGCGCCAGGACGACCCGGTGCTCTTCCTCGAGCACGAGCTGCTCTACAACGTCAAAGGCGAGGTGCCCGAGCCGAACGAGGAGTACACCGTGCCGCTGGACCGCGGCATCGTGCGCCGTGAGGGTCGCGACGTGACGCTGGTGACCTTCTCGCGCATGGTCCACATCACCATGCAGGCGGCCGAAGACCTGGCGAAGGAAGGCATTGACGCCGAGGTGATTGACCTGCGCTCGGTGCGCCCGCTGGACCTGGATCTGGTGCTCGACTCGATCCGCAAGACCAATCGGGCGGTGGTGGCCGAGGAGGGCTGGAAGTATTACGGCACCGGCCAGGGGATAGCGGCGGTGATCTACGAGCACGGCTTCGACTGGCTCGACGCGCCGGTCGGCCACGTCGCCGGCAAGGACGTGCCGATGCCCTACTCGAAGCCACTGGAGCGTGCGGCGCTGCCGGGTCGCGCCGAGGTGATCGCCGCCGTCAAGGCGATTGTGCCCGCGCCGGCCAGCGTGCGGTAGCGGTAGGGAGTGGCGAGTATGCATACCGTCGTGATGCCGAAGCTCGGCGACACCATGGAAGAGGGCAAGATCCTCAACTGGCTGGTGAAGGAAGGCGATACGGTCGCCAAGGGCGACGCGCTGGCCGAGATCGAGACGGAGAAGGTGACGATCCCCGTCGAGGCGTTCAATGCCGGCGTCGTGCGCAAGATCCTCGTGCCAAATGGGACGACCGTGCCGGTGGGCGAGCCGATCGCGCTGACCGGCACCGCCGACGAGCCGCTGCCAGCAGAGGCCGGCGGGCAGGCGCGCGCTGAGGCGGCACAAGAAGCTGCACCGGGCGCGGGCAACCCAACGGAGCTGACCCACGAGCAGGCTCAGGCAGGCGCCGCGCCCGAGACGGTCCTGCCGCCCACCGGGCAGCCGCTCACCAGCACCGCGACACAGGCTGCCCCGCAACCGGCGATGGCGGGCGCTCCGCCTGCCCCGACGGGCGCCGCCAACGGCCGCGCGCCCCAGGCTCAAGCGCCGGCTACGCAGCCGGCCGCGGTACCAGGCGGCGAGCGCGTCTTCATCAGCCCCATCGCCCGGCGCATCGCCGTCGAGCACGGGCTGGACATCAACACAATCCAGGGCACCGGCCCCAGCGGCCGTGTCATTCGCGAGGATGTCGAGGCAGCGCTCGCCCAGCAGGAAGCCGCCCGTGCCGCGCAGGTTGCGCAGCCGCAGCCGGTGGTGCCCACTGCAACCGCAGCCGCAGCCGTGCCTGCGGCTCAACCGGGCGAGGAAGTGCGCGCGGTGCCGCTCTCGATGATGCGCAAGACCATCGCCAAGCGCTTGCAGCAGAGCGCGCAGACCGCGCCCCACTTCTACGTCACGATGGCGATCGACGCGACGGAGCTAGGCGAGCTGCGCGAGCAGATCAACAGCTACGCCGCAACGCTGCCGCAGCCGCTGAAGATCAGCCTCAACGACCTGATCATCAAGGGCGTGGCGCTGGCGCTGGCCGCGATGCCGGAGGTCAACGTCTCGTTCAACGGCGATGAGCTACTGTACAAGTCGCACATCAACGTCGGCATGGCCGTCGCGCTGGAGCAGGGGCTGATCGTGCCGGTGATCCGCGACGCCGACAAGCGCGGCGTGCTCGATATCGTGCGCGAGTCGCGGCGGCTGGCGGAGGCGGCGCGCAGTGGCAAGCTGAAGCCGGAGGAGTTCCAGGGCGGGACTTTCTCGATCAGCAACCTGGGCATGTACGGCGTCGACGAGTTCACGGCGATCATCAACCCGCCGGAGGCCGCGATCCTGGCGATCGGGGCGGCGACGCCGACGCCGGTGGTGCGCGAGGGCCAGGTGGCCGTGCGCGACATCATGAAAGTGACGCTCTCGGTGGACCACCGCGCACTGGACGGCGCGACCGCCGCGCGCTGGCTGCAAGAGCTGAAGAAGCTGCTGGAGCAGCCGATGGCGCTGCTGGTGTAGGCCGCGCGAACGAGGCTACTTCTCATCCCTGTCGACAACCGGCGCCTCGTGTGGGGCACCGGTTGTTCGTTTGCCCATCTCGCATGCTCCACGTTCTGAGTTCTGGACAAGAGCTCGCGGGCAAGCTATCATAGGCATATCACGTCGTAGAGACATGCACTGGAAAGGGTTGTGGTCATGGGCTGCATTCGGCTGCGGCAGATCTAAGCGGAGCCCCATCGGGGATCTACTGCTTGAGCGCGCGTGCCATGTCGCGTGCGAGCTGCTGTAGCGTGTTATCGCGTCCTTTCAAGATCGGGCTTCGCAACGAGTCGCATCAGCCATTGGGCTGGGGCGGCTTTTTCGTGCGCGCGGAGCCTGCCCAACGTCTTGAAAGGATCGCACGATGTCAACATCATCGTCCCGCCCGAGCATTCGCCATTCACAGAACTTCCTGCACGATCCCGCGCTCGTCACGCGACTGCTCGACAAGTGCCACCTCGAACCCGACGATGTGGTGTACGAGATCGGCCCCGGCAAGGGCATTCTCACCGAGCAGCTTGCGCGGCGCTGCGGGCGAGTGGTCGCCATCGAGAAAGATCCGTGCCTCGCGGAGCAGCTCGCGCGGAGGTTCGCCGCGCAGCCGAACGTGACGATCCATCGGGGCGACTTTCTGGACTACCACCTGCCGCGCGCGCCGTACAAAGTGGTCGCCAACATCCCCTTCAACATCACCGCGGACATCGTGACCAAGCTGACATCCGCGGCCTGCCCACCGGACGACGCCTATCTGGTCATGCAACGCGAAGCGGCGGACATGCTGCTGGGCACACCACGCACATCACTGCGCGCGACCCTGCTCAGCCCGTGGTTCGAGACGGAGATCGTGCATCGCTTCCGGCGTACGGACTTCATGCCCGCGCCACGCGTTGACGTGGTGATGCTGCGTATGCGCAAGCGCGGTCCGCCGCTGGTCAGCCGCAGAGACGAGCAGTGTTTCCGCGATTTTGTCGTGTACGTGTTCACCGCCTGGCAACCCACGATTGGCACCACGCTCACTAGCCTTTTCACTCCGCACCAGCTCAGATATGTAAGAACAGAGCTTGGCCTCGATCTTGATCGTACCCCGACTTCTATCCCCTTCGAGCAATGGCTCCGACTGTTCGAGTACTTTATGACGGTAAGAGATAATCGAGCCATGCAGGCGATAGCGGGGAGCGAGCATCGCCTGCTACGCCAGCAGCAAAGACTACAGAAGATACATCGAACGCGAGCATGTACTACGTAGAAACGATGACGAGTCGCCCTTGTCAGAGACGGCATTCGCTTGGAGGTGACGTCATGCCCGAGATTACAGCGAACGGACTGCGCTTCTTCGTCGTAGATGAAGGCGCGGGCGCCCCGGTGGTGCTCCTCCACGGCTTCCCCGATACGTCGTACGTCTGGCGCCACCAGATTTCCGCGCTGGTCGGCGCTGGCTTCCGGGCCATCGCGCCCGATCTACGCGGGCGCGGCAAAAGCGAGTGGCCTAAGCGCGTCGAGGACTACCAGCTCTCCAACATCGTCGCGGATGTCGCGGGGATCATGGATGCGCTCGGCGTGGAGCGCGCCCATATCGTCGGCCACGACTGGGGCGCGGCCGTCGCGTGGCTCTTCGCGTCCCTGCTGCCACAGCGGGTTGATCGTCTGGTCGTGCTCTCGGTGGGCAACCCGGCCGCG
>DASUBU010000224.1:0-26016 GCA_035763125.1 Ktedonobacterales bacterium | reverse complement strand
ATATGCCTCGCGCGGCTCGACGGCGCACCAACCCACCGGGCGGCCCTCCACGTAGGCCAGAATGCCCGGCCGCGCGCCGCCAGCGACCAGCGCCTCGAAGGCGGCGCGGTGGCCCTCGCCCTTCTGCGCGCCCCACTGGCTGCGTGGCAGGCGCCACCACATGCACCAGCAGCCGGCGCAGGCGCCGCGCGGGCCGAAGAGCGCCTCGAGGTCGGGCCACCGCTCCGGCGTAAGCGGCGCGAATGTGAGGTCTGTTAGGCTGACATCTGGCATACTGACCCTCCGTGATCCGAGCCGACATGGGCAACGCCGCCTGACACGGGGCGTACTGAGGCCAGTGTAGCATCGGGCGAGGCGGGCGGCGAGCGCGAGTGATTGAGCCACCCGTTGCGGCTAGGAGCGACGCCCAGTACCTCGGCGGTTGCCTGTGCAGACTTGCCGAGGCCGTACGGGCTGGTCTACACTGCACAACAGTCCGCGGCGGCGCCAGCGGCGAGGCGGCCAAGCCCCGCGCGGATGATCGGCGCAGCGGCCAGTGGAGTGGCGACTAGTGACTGCGATGAACACCAAGGATATCGCCGAACGCGTCCTCGCGCAGCGCATGAACCGGTACATGGATGCCGGGCCTTCGCTGGCGCCCTGGGGCGGCGCGCGCTTCCGGATCGAGGGCGGACGTATCCGTGTGGGATACGCCTTCGCGCGGCCTGGAGCAGCCAGCCAGGTGGTTGAGCGCGTGCTGCGCTTCGCGCGCGACCGGCGCATGCAGGTGCAGTGGCTGGTGACACCGGAGCGGCCGGGCGAGGCGGAGCTGGTGGAGGCACTGGCCGCGGCGGACTTCACGCCAATCGAGTGCCTGCTGCTGATGGCACACCAGGGCCGTCTGACGGCGCCGGCCAATCCGCGGGTGAGCATCTTGCCCATCGCCACCTGGCACGACATGTGGCGCTACGAGCACATGAGCCGCCAGTGCTTCTACGACGACCCCCGCCCCTCGGATGCGCTGGTGGGGCAGCGTGCCAGCGAGCGCTGGCGCGAGCAGGAGCACGGCTGGTGCCGCTACTTCCAGGCCTATCTGGATGGCACGCTGGCCGGCGGCTGCTACGTCAGCCTCTACGAAGACGTGCCGACGATCATGGGCGTCTGCACGCTGCCCCAGGCCCGGCGGCAGGGCGTGGCGACCGCGTTGCTGGCGCGAACGGTAGAGAGTGTGATGTCGTCCACCAACGATACTATCTGTCTGTTCGTCGAGGTCGGCAATCCCGCGGAGAACCTCTACCGCGCGCTTGGCTTCGTTCCGCTGCTGCGGACGGATACGTACCAGTCACTGACCGTTCCCTAAAGGGAGCGACTTACCCACAACTCCGGATCGGAGTCCGAGCTTTGGGGCCGACTGATTGCTCGATGGGCCGAGCATGAGGCGGTACATCGCGTGACGCAACGCGAGCGCGTTCAGTGGCTTGCCCCCATGGAATACGGCTCCGAGAAAGCCTGCTGCACTTGCTGAAAGGCGGCCACCGCCGCACGAAGGTCGCTATCATCAGGCAGCAGGATCGTCACGGTGCGTTTGATATCCATGTTGATAGTATGTCATTTGTGGTGTTACTGTCCCCACATAGTGGTCCCTTTGGAAAATGGGAAGAGCATCTTCCCCCATCCACAATAATAGCAGTCTGTCCTCACACCCAATTCTGTTGGAGCCAGCTATAATGCCCCAGGAGTGGCGGCTCGACGCCCTGTTGATGTCGAAGGACCGGCGGGCGCGTCTGCGCGCGGCGATCCGTGCCGGACGGCTGCGCGAGGTGGCGCGGACTGAGTTGCTAGCGCCCGAGGGGCTGATGGGGCTCGCGCGGGCCAGCCTAGCGCTGCTGCTCGTCGCGGGGGCTGCATTTCTGGCGCTGCTGCTGGCGGCCCGCGCCGTCCAAGCCGTGCCGCCGCTGCCCGGCGCGGGGACCGCGCTCGGCCTCGTCGCCCTGATCGCCGGCAATCTGCTGGCCTACGCCGCCATCCTGCCGCTGCATGAGGGCGTGCACGGGCTAGTGATCCTGCTGCTTGGCGGGCGGCCCACGTTCGGGCTGAAGCTGCCGCTGGCAGCGTACTGCACCGCGCCGGGACAGCTCTTCACGCGCGGCGGCTACACGGCTGTCGCGCTGGCGCCGCTGATCGTGCTGACGGTGGCTGGCGCGGTCGTCACCTGGCTCGCGCCGAATGTAGGCGCGTATCTGCTTTTCGGGCTGGCGGGCAACGTCGCCGGTGCGGTGGGTGATCTGGCGGCGGTAGGGCGGCTGCGCGCGCTGCCGGCTGACGCGCTGATCGAGGACACGCAGACCGGCTTCGTGGCGTACGTCGTGGCGAAGTGAGCGTCAGAGCGGCGGGCGGCGAGCGGGTGCCTTGTACCCCTTCTCGGCGGGTGGTATAATCTGCGCGACAAGACTTAGTGTATCGTGTACACCATACACGAGCAGCATGGTCGCTCCGGGACGCTGCTAGTCTGCGCAAGCGACGATTGAGGGCCATTTCTGGAGGCTTCCAGAGGGCACACCACGCAGGGGGAGAGGCCATGACGCAGACTCCGCATACCGGAAATCAGCAGCCACTGCCACGACCAGCAGAGGCATTCGAGCAGATGGCAGGTGGCGGCGAGATCGCCTGCGACGTGGCGATTATCGGCGGGGGCATCGCTGGCCTGACCGTGGCGCTCAGCCTGCCACCGGAGCTACGCATCGTCGTCGTGACGAAGGGCGCGCTCGGCGAGAGCAACACGCGCTACGCCCAGGGCGGGCTGGCGGCGGCGATTGGGCTGGACGACGATCCCGAGCTGCACCTGCGCGATACCATCGCGGCCGGCGCGGGGCTGGTGGACGAGGCGGCGACGCGCGTGCTGATGACGGAGACGCGCGAGGCGGTCGCCTGGCTGATCGCGGAGGGCGCGCACTTCGACGAGCGGCAGGGCGTCCTCACCCCTGGCCCAGATGTCACCGCAGAGGAAACGGAGAGATCCTCACCCCCGGCCCAGCCCCCAGTGGGGGAACCCCTTCTCCGTGCGCAGAGAGGGGGAGAGGATGGCGCGCGGGCGTTCGATGACCTGGCGACGCGCTACGACCTGGCCCGCGAGGCGGCGCACAGCCGGCGGCGTGTGCTGCGCGCGCATGGCGACGCGACCGGCGCGGAGATCGAGCGCGCGCTGGTGGCGGCCCTGCGAGCGCGGCCGGGTGCGCGCGTGCTGGAGCATGCGCTGGCGCTCGAACTGATCGTGCAAGAGGGCATCTGCCGGGGTGTCGTCCTGTGGCAGGCTGGGCGCCGCGTGCGTGTGGAGGCTGCGCGCGGGGTGGTGCTGGCCAACGGCGGCGCGGGCCGCCTGTGGGCGCGCACCTCGAATCCGCCAGGAGCGACCGCCGATGGGCTGCTGCTCGCCTGGCGGGCAGGCGCCGCGCTGGCCGATCTGGAGTTCGCGCAGTTCCACCCAACCGTGCTGGTGCCGCCCGATGCGGACGACAAGAGCGAGCCGTTTCTGGTCTCGGAGGCGGTGCGCGGCGAGGGCGCGTATCTGCGCAACGCCGCTGGCGAGCGCTTCATGCCGCGCTACGCGCCGGAGACCGAGCTGGCGCCGCGCGATGTGGTGGCGCGAGCTATTCTGAGTGAGATGCTGGCCAGCGGCGCGCCGGCCGCCTACCTCGACCTGCGCCATCTGCCGGCCGACGAGATGCGGGAGCGCTTCCCAACCATTGCCGCCGTCTGCCGCGAACACGGACTCGACCTGGCCCGTGACCTCATCCCGGTCGCCCCGGCCGCACACTACTTCATGGGTGGCGTCGTCGCCGATACCCGCGGCCGCAGCACCGTGCCCGGCCTCTATGCGGTCGGCGAGGTTAGCTGCACCGGCGTCCACGGCGCCAACCGGCTGGCGAGCAACTCGCTGCTGGAAGGGCTGGTCTGCGGGCGCCGCACAGCGGCACAGCTCGCACGCACACCCGATCTCGCGACGGCAGAGTGGCCGCATGTGCCGGCGCTGCCAGGGTGTCCGCTGTCGCTTCGTGACGTGATCGTGCCAGGGATTGTGCCGGGGGTCGCGGTGGCGGAGGGGATCCGCGCGGAGCTGCGGCGCCAGATGTGGGAGCGCGTCTCGCTGCGGCGCGATGGCGATGGATTGGCGACGGCGCTCGCCACCCTGCACGGGCTGGCACGCAACGGCGTGGTAGACCCCGAGACGGCGAGCCTGCTCTTCGCCGCACAGGCCGTGACGCTCGCCGCTGTGGCGCGCCATGAGAGCCGCGGCGCGCACTTCCGCAGCGACTATCCCGAGCGCGATCCGGCGCTGGACGGCCAGCACTCGCTGATGCTGCCAGATGCGCCGTTGGCGCCCACTCTGGCGCGCGAGCCGAAAGGAATGGCCATCCATGTTGCCTGATCCCAGGACGCCGCACGTCGCGGCCTACAATCCGACGTTTGACCCAGAGCTGGTGCGTCGCGCGCTGGCCGAAGATATCGGCCGCGGAGACGTGACCACTGAGGCGACCATCCCCGCCGGGGCACGAACGTCCGCGCGTATCGTCGCGCGGCAGGCAGGGGTTGTCGCCGGCCTGCCGGTTGCCGAGCTTGCCTTCCGCCTGCTGGACCCCACCGCGACGTTCGAGGTGTTGGCGGCCGAGGGCAAGCCCGTCGAGGCGGGGACGACGCTGGTTCGCGTCGTGGGCGATACGCGGGCGCTGCTCTCCGCCGAGCGCACGGCGCTCAATTTCCTTGGCCATCTCTGCGGGATCGCAACGCTCGCCTCCCGCTGTGTGGCGGCTGTCGCCAGCACGCGCGCCGAGATCGTGGATACGCGCAAGACGACGCCCGGCCTGCGCGCGCTGGAGAAGTACGCCGTGCGCACCGGCGGCGCGCACAACCACCGCGGCGGGCTGGACGACGGCATCCTGATCAAGGACAACCACATCGCGGCGGCCGGAGGCGTGCGGCAGGCCATCGAGCGGGCGCGGCTCCACGCCTCGCATCTGCTCAAGATCGAGGTCGAGTGCGAAGACGAGCAGCAGGTGAGCGATGCGGTGGAGTCCGGGGCCGACGTGATCCTGCTGGATAACATGCCGCTCGACCGGCTGCGCGCCAACGTCGCCTGGATCCACACGCATGTGCCGGGCACGCTGATCGAGGCCTCTGGCGGCATCGGCACAGACCCCGACCGCCTGCGCGCGGTAGCTGAGACGGGTGTGGACCTGATCTCGCTCGGCGCGCTGACCCACTCCGCGCCCCATCTCGACGTCGCGCTCGACTTCGAGCCGGCGCCGACGTTCTGATCGCCGTCCCGTTCTCGTTGGAGGCGTCTTGCGCACGTCCATCCGAATTCGCTTCTCACCATTTCGCTTCGTAGGGGCGTCTGGCGGACGCCCTCCATCTCCCGATACACACGACGCCTGGCGCCGACAAGACAAACGACAGGAGCCTCTCCCATGGCCAGCAGCACGATGACACAGCAACAGAGCCAGCCGGCGGTGGTCGCCGAGTGCGACGAGAGTCAGGAGCAGCGGATCCTGCCCGTGCTGGCCGAATGGCGCGCTCGCGAGACCGGCGAGCCGTACCAGCGCCCACGGCACGCCGGCGCCGAGCGGGCCGACTCCATCCCGCGTGAGTACGCGTTGATGTCGCAGGAGGAGCTAGACCAGCGCATCGCCGCGGCCCGCGCGGCACTGGGCGAGCGGCTGGTGATCCTAGGCCACCACTACCAGCGCGACGAGATCATCCGGTATGCCGACGCGCGTGGCGACTCGTTCAAGCTGGCGCAGTTCGCGGCGGCGCGACCCGAGGCGGACTACATCCTCTTCTGCGGCGTCCACTTCATGGCCGAGAGCGCCGACATCCTCAGCGGCCCGCACCAGCGCGTGATCCTGCCCAATCCCGCGGCCGGCTGCTCGATGGCTGATATGGCCAGCATCGCCGAGGTGGAGGAGTGCTGGGACGCGCTGAGCGATCTCTATCGCGACGAGGCCGATGGCGAGCTGCAGCCCGTCGTGCCCGTCACCTACATGAACTCGGCGGCGGACCTCAAGGCATTCTGTGGGCGCAACGGCGGCATCGTCTGCACGTCATCCAATGCCGAGAAGGTGCTGCGCTGGGCCTTCGAGCGCGGCCGCCGCGTGCTCTTCTTCCCCGACGAGCATCTGGGCCGCAACACCGCCCTCAAGATGGGCGTGCCGGAAGATCAGCTCGTCGTCTGGAATCAGCGCGAGGACTTCGGCGGCATCAGCGACGACGCGACGCTGGTGAACGCTCGCGTGATCCTGTGGAAGGGGTGGTGCTCGACGCACCAGCGCTTCACGCCGGAGCAGATCGCGACGGCGCGCGAGACGTATCCCGGCGTGCGGGTGGTGGTGCATCCAGAGTGCCGGCGCGAGGTGGTGGAGGCCGCCGATCTGAACGGCTCGACCGAGTACATCGTCAAGGTGATCGAGGAGTCCGCGCCCGGCACGGTCTGGGCGGTCGGCACCGAGGTCAACCTGGTCAAGCGGCTCGCCAGGGAGCATCCCGAGCAGACGATCTTCTGCCTCGACCCGATCGTCTGCCCCTGCTCGACGATGTACCGCATCCATCCCGCCTACCTGGCCTGGGTGCTGGAGGCGCTGGTGGAGGGCCGCGTCGTCAACCAGGTGACGGTGGACGAGGAGACGGCGCGCTGGGCGAAGGTGGCGCTGGAGCGCATGCTCGCCAACAAAGCGTGAGGTAGAGCACGCAGCCGGCCGATTGCGGCGCCGCTCACCGGATGCGATACTGCGGATGCGCCCGGCCGGCGCGGCCGACGGCACGAGAGCGAGGTGAGCGAAGATGACCCCAACCTATGACGAAATACTGCACGATGCTCGGCGGCTCGAACCGGCCGAGCAGTTGCGGCTGGCCGAGCAGTTGATCGCGCTGGCACGCTTGCGTCTATCTAGTCCACGACCCACAAGTATCAAGGAGTTGCGCGGACTGGGTAAAGAATTGTGGGAGGGTATCGACGCACAGGAATATGTGAATCGGGAGCGGGATTCATGGGGTGGGTAGATGCTTTGCGTGGCACGTTGGTTGGCATCGACACTGCACCGCTCATCTACTACATCGAGACAAACCCGGCCTACATCCAGATCGTTGATCCTTTCTTTGACGCTCTCGACTTGGGTGAACTGCGTGTCGTCACATCCTTTGTCACGTTGGTCGAAGTGCTCGTGGTTCCGCTTCGCAACAGCGATACGGCGGTAGCTGATCACTATCGGCGGGTGCTCCTTCAGAGCCCCGGCCTTGTCACACTTCCCGTTGATGCAACGATAGCCGAGGAAGCCGCACGGCTGCGAGCGGCGCACAACCTCCGCACGCCCGACGCCATCCAGATGGCAACCGCGCTTGTGTCCGGCGCGCAGCGCTTCCTGACCAACGACACCCGCCTGCCTTCGCTGCCGAATTTGCAGGTGCTGACGCTAGACAGCTTGAAGTCCGCGCCATGAGCTGCGCTGATTTGACTACATGCCTGAAACGCTCGCCTCGCTCTTCGTCGGCCGGTATAGCCCCTCAAAGAGGTCGCCGTAGCGGCGGTTGATCTGCCGGCGGCGAATCTTGAGCGTCGGCGTCAGCAGCTCGTTCTCGACGGTGAAGTCTTCGGGTAGGATCGCGTAGTACTTGACCGTCTCGTAGCTGGCAAGCTTGGCGTTCGCTGCGGCCACCTGCTCGTCCATCAACGCGCGCAGCCGCGGATTCGCCGCCAGCTCGGCCATCGAGGCATACGCAATGCCGTTAGCGGTGGCCCAGGCGGCGGCCTGCGCTGGATCGAGCGTGAGCGCGGCGACCAGATAGGGCCTGCGGTCGCCGTACACACAGGCCTGCGAGATGAGCGGCATCTGCTTGAGCACATTCTCCACACCCTGCGGTCCGATATTCTTGCCGGCGGCGGTGATGATGAGGTCTTTCTTGCGGTCCACGATGCGCAGGTAGCCATCGGCATCCAGCTCGCCAATGTCGCCGGTGTGGAACCAACCGTCAGGCTCGAAGGTGTCCGCGTTGGCCTGGGGGTTGTTATGGTAGCCGACGAAGATGCACGGCCCGCGCACAAGAATCTCGCCATCTTCAGCAATCTTCAGCTCGTTGCCGGGGAAGACGCGCCCGACCGTGCCCATACGGTAGTGCTCGGTGGAATTGACGGTGAAGCCGCCGCCGGTCTCCGTCATGCCCCAGCCCTCCAGCAGCAGCACGCCAGCCGCGTTGAAGAACTCCAGGATCTTCATGTCAAGCGGCGCGGCGGCGGTCACGCAGAACTTGAGGTTGCCGCCTAGCGCCTCGCGCACCTTGTGGAAGACGAGGCGGTCGGCCAGGCGATAGCGCGTGCGCAAGCCCAGCGGGATGCGCTGGCCGCGCTCCATGCGGTGGGCGGCCTGGGCGCCGGTACGCCCAGCCCAGCCGAAGATGCGCCGCTGCGCCTTCGAGCCTTTCTCCACGCGGCCGGTAATCGCGGCGTAGGCCTTCTCATACACGCGCGGGACGCTGAAGAGCATGTCGGGGTGCGCGGTGCGGATATCCTCGGCCAGCCGGTCGAAGGACGTGCAGACGTCGGTGATGGTGCCGCGATTGTAGCCGTGGATGTGTTCCAGGCGACCGAAGATGTGCGCCAGCGGCAGGAAAAGCACGTGCGAGAGGTCCGCCTGGATGGCGCTGAGCGACTCGGCCACACCGAGCAGCTGCGCCATGAAGGTGGCATGCGTGTGGACGACGCCCTTGGGCATTCCCGTCGTGCCGGAGGTGTAGACCAGCGTGAAGCGGTCCTCCGGGCGGATCGTCTCGGCCCGCTGGGCGGCCAGCGCGTCGGCCTGCTCCGGCGAGAGAGTGCTGAGGCGCTGGAGCGCGTCGAAGCCGAGCACCCAGTCGTCGCCGGCGTGGCGCTCGGCATCCTGGAAGAGAATCACCTTGCGCACGTTCGGGATCTGCGCGCGGATGCCGAGCAGCTTCTGGTACTGGCCCTCGTCCTCGGCGAAGAGATAGCAGACGCCGGAGTCGTTGAGGATGAACTCGCAGACAGCAGGAGTATTGGAGGGGTAGAGCGTGACGCAGGTAGCACCCAGGCCGATGATCGCCCAGTCGGCGGCCATCCACTCCCAGCGCGTGCCGCTCAGGATGCCGATCATATCGCCGGGGCGCGCGCCAAGCGCATCGAGCCCGGCGAGTAAGGCGTTCACCAGGCGCTGGTTCTCGCGCCACGTCATCTGGGGCTGCGCGCCCGAGCCGAGTGCGCGCCAGCGGGGCTTGTCGCCATACTGTACGGCGCGATTGCGAAACACCTGGGCGAGATTGACTTCCGTCGCCATTGCCGGCCCCTCCCGCTAGCTCGTCTGCTGCAACCTTGAATGCACTACCGGGACGTCGCACATCTACGCTGATGGTGAGCGTCCGCCGGACGCCCCTACGAAACAGACACCGAATCAGGCGAACAGGCGAACACCGCGCCCCTACATCTCGGACGCGTCCGAGGGCCGCAGATCGAGCAAGATCGCGGAGGCGTCCACCTGTTCGCCCGGCGCGATCCGGACGCCCACCACGCAGCCATCGCGCGGCGCACGCAGCGTATGCTCCATCTTCATCGCCTCCAAGATCACCAGGGGGTCGCCGGCCCGCACGGGCTGACCCTCGGCGACGAGTACCGCGACCACCTGTCCCGGCATCGGCGCGAGAATAGCGCCGCCACGCTCGCTCTGGCCAGCCGCCGCTGGGAGGTGCGTTCGCCCCTCGCCGCGCGCGTGCATGTCGAGCGTGGCGGGCAGGCGCGGCGTGGGTAGCGCGGCCAGGTGCCGCAGCGCGTGGGTGGCATCGCCGAGCTTGACCCACCAGACGTCGCGCGACGCCTCCACAGCCGCGGCGCGGACGAGATGGCCGTCCAGCTCGAACGCCACGTCGGGGTCACTGCGCTCGTGGACGAGCACCTCGGCGGCAGACTCGTTATGGTCAACTACGAGTGTCGCCGCGTAGCGGTTACGCCCGCGCGCCGCCAGCCGCACCACGATCTCGCTCGTCTCGTCGCGTTCGTGTTCGCACTTGAAGCGTTCGATCGCTGGCCGGTGCGGATTGTTTCGCCAGCCAGCCGGCGCGCCGTTGGATGTATCGGGCAGATGTAGCAGCGCTACGGCGAGCGCCGCGATGGCGGGAGACTCGGTGAGATGCACACCCCTTGGCGGAGCGAGCAGATCGGCCGCGTGGCGCTCGATGAACGCCGTGCTGAAATCGCCAGCAAGGTGGTCGGGGTGCAGCACCGTGCGGCGCAGGAAGTCCAGATTGGTGCGGACGCCGAGCAGCGTGGTGGTGGCGAGCGCGCGCTCCAGCCGGCGCAGTGCCTCGGCGCGCGTCGCGCCGTGCGCGCTGATCTTGACGAGCAGCGGATCGTAGTACGGCGAGACAAGATCACCGCTGGTGATGCCGGCATCCACCCGCACACCCGCCGCGGCCTCCGGTGCGCGCCACAGCGCGATCTGCCCGGTGGCCGGCAGGAAGCCGCTGGCCGGATCCTCGGCGTAGACGCGCGCCTCGATGGCGTGCCCGCCGAAGGCCACCGCTTCCTGCGCCAGCGGCAGCGGGCGGCCCTCGGCGACAAGGATCTGCCAGCGCACGAGGTCCAGCCCGGTCACCAGCTCGGTGACGGGATGCTCGACCTGCAAGCGTGTGTTGACCTCCAGGAAGTAGAAGCTGCCGTCGCGATCCAGCAGAAACTCGACGGTTCCCGCACCCGTGTAGCCCAGACGCCGGCCCACCGTGACGGCTGCCGCGCCCATCCGCGCGCGCAGCTCTGGGGTGAGCGCGGGCGAGGGCGTCTCCTCGACTACCTTCTGATGCCGCCGCTGGATCGAACACTCGCGCTCACCGAGGTGGAGCATCGCGCCGTGGGTGTCGCCGAAGATCTGGAGCTCGACGTGACGCGGCTCGCCCAGCAGCTTCTCCAGCAGCAGCGTGTCGTCGCCAAAGGCCGCTGCCGCCTCGCGCCGGGCCGCTGCCAGCGCGGCGGGCAGCTCCTCGCGGGCAGAGACCGCGCGCATGCCTTTGCCGCCACCGCCCGCAGATGCCTTCACCAGCAGCGGAAAGCCAAGCGTCTCGGCCGCCACCAGGAAGGCCGCGTCAGTCTGGTCGGCGCCATCGTAGCCGGGGATCACTGGCACACCAGCCTCGGCCATCTCGCGCTTCGCCTCGCGTTTGCTGCCCATCCGCGCGATCACCTCGGCGCTCGGCCCAATGAAGGTGAGACCGGCGTCGCGGCAGGCATGGGCAAAGTCGGCCTGCTCGGCCAGGAAGCCGTAGCCTGGGTGAACGGCGTCGGCGCCGGTGCGCTGCGCGGCGGCGATCAGCACCGGAATGTTGAGGTACGAGGCGGCGGGGGCGGGCGGGCCAATGCGCACGGCCTCGTCGGCCTCGCGGACGTGGCGCGCGCGCGCGTCGGCATCCGAGAAGACGGCGACGGTGGCGATGCCCATCGCGCGGCAGGTGCGCATCACGCGGCAGGCGATCTCGCCGCGATTAGCCACCAGCACCTTGCGGATGAGCCTGCCGCCCGCGGCGGGAGGCTGCGTCGCGGCGGCCTGTGTTTCCGGTGCGGCTGGTGCGGTGTGGCGTGCGGCTCGGCTCATGGCTTCGGCGCCCATGGGGCGGGCTGCTTGGCAAGGAAGACGCCGATGCCGGCGCGCGCTTCGTCGCCTGTGCGTAGCCGATCGAGCAGGTTGATGCGATAGTCCAGCGTGTCAGGCTCATGGGTGACGGTGAAGAGCAGCTGCTTGCAGGCACGCAACGCCTCTGGCGCGCACTGGAGCACCTCGTGCAGCACGCCGTGCAGGTCGGCGTCGGGGATCAGCTCGTGCACCAGGCCGATCTCGTAGGCGTCCTGCGCGCTGAGCTGCTGGCCGGTAAGCATCATGTAGCGCGCTCGCGGCAGACCGACGCGCGCGACGACGTAGGGCGAGATGAGCGCGGGCGCCAACCCCACGCGCACCTCTGGCAGGCCAAAGGCGGCGTGTGTGCCGGCGACCACGATATCGGCCACGCAGACCAGGCCGAGGCCGCCGCCGAGCGCCGGACCCTGCACGCGCGCGATCACCACCTGCGGCGCCTCATTCACCGCGCGCAGCAGCTCGTCCACACGCACGCTTCCGGCGCGATTCTCCTCCGGCGTGTGGGAGGCGGCAAGGTCGCGCATGTCGCCACCAGCGCAGAAGACACTGCCCGCCGCGCGCAGCACGATGGCCCGCACGCCTGCGCCCTCTTCACCCGCCAGCGCCGTGAAGCAGCTCAGCAGCTCCTTGACCATCTGGATGCTCATGGCGTTGCGCGCCTCGGGGCGGTTCAGCGTCACGGTCGCCACCGGTCCGGTGATCTCACAGGTGATTGTCTCGAAGGTATCCACGCCTCTGCTCGCTTTCACTGGCTGCCGCTGCATGCCTTACGAGTACCTATCTGCCCGCTCATCCGTCGCGGTGGATGCTGCGCTCCGGTGTGAAGCCATCGGGGCCGCTGGTGAGGTAGGCTGCCACCTACCGCTTGTTCAGGTCGTACCAGCCCAGGTGGCGGTTACACGGGGCGCAGAGCGGCCCACACACGCGGTTGGCCTGGAACGTCATGCACCTTGCTCCGCTATTCTGTTTCTCGACCGTTCGGGGTCCCATCCATTCGGATACCTGGTGCGGCGCTTCTCGACATTGGCGGCCATCACGTCTTCGAGGCTGATGCCGAGAGTATCACAGAGGAAGACGACATACCAGAGCACGTCGCCCAGCTCGTCGCGCAGGCGGTCAGGGTCGGGTGGGTGGCCGAAGTGGAGCTGGTGGTTGAGTGCGTTGGCGACCTCCCCAGCCTCGCTCGCCAGCCCCAGCCCACCAATCACCAGGCGCTCGCGCTCGGTCAGCTCGGGGCGCACGGTGCGGCGGACGTCACGGCGATAGGTATCCAGATTCATGCGCAAAATCCCTCTGCTCTAGGCGAAGAGTGCGGCCAGCGGATAGGTGAAGCCGAGAAGCACGTCGAGGCCGTCGAGCGCGTCATTCACCGTCAGCGCGGCGATGGGCGCGCCGCTGCCCGGACGCCAGACCTCCACGGTCTGCGTAGAGGGCCACACGATCCATACGAGCCGCACTCCGGCTTCGAGAGAGATGCCAGCCTTGGCCGCCATCTCCGGCTTGTATTGATCGGGCGAGGCGACCTCGGCCACCAGATCGGGCGCCCGTGTCTCACGCGCCATCGCTCTCACCCCCTTCTTTTCCTTCCTTCCGCGCTCATTATCCTTCATTCTGCCTCTGTATTGAGCGGCAGGAAGAGGATCGCTCCGGCCAGCGACTTGCCGAGCGGATCGAGCCGCAGCGAGCGCGTGGCGCCGCCATCCAGCGCGCCGTGCAGCACGAAGTTGAGCGCGGCGATGTTATCCAGCTCGAAGCGCTCCACGCGGCCTGTGACCAGCGGGCCCAGCACATCCTTGACACGCGCGGCGGTGAGCCTGGCTTTCAGCTCAGCGTAGCCTTCAGGTGAGCGGGCGATCACGCTGACGTTGGCGATGTCGCCCTTGTCGCCGGCGCGCCCGTAGGCAAGATCGAAGACACGACGAACGGCCTCGTCGGACATAGCGCATCGCCTCCCCAGGTATCCGGCGAGTCGGTGGACTCGCATGCCGTGCGACCACGCACAACCCGCAGCATCAGGCGCGGGCGGCGGTCGCCTCGCTCCACCACATCATACGTCGAAATGTGGCTCAGCCAGCTGTGAGTGGGAGGGGATGCCGAAACGAAGAGTGCGGGCGCGGGCGCGAGCTAGTCCGCCAGATGCGCTTCGTGGTGCCGCAGCAGCGCCCGCTGGGCACGCAGTCCAAGTCCCGCCATATCGAGGCCATCAATTGCTCGGTGCGCGGCCTCGTATGAGCGAAGAGCGGGCCGCTGGGCGCCGCATGCCGTGAGATCGTCGCCGAGCGCGGTGAAGGCGAGGCCAAGGAGCGCTTTGTTATCGTATCGCTCGGCGATAGCGATCAGCCGCTCGAAGGCCGTGAGTCGTTCGGCAGTATCGGCGGCATCCGCCAGGCGCAGGTAGCGTACGCTTGCAAGGTAGATAACGCCATCGGCAAGCAGGTGAGGCGGAGCTTCTCCATGCCGGCGCCCGGCCTTAGGCAGGCGCGGAGTGTCGTCAACGTATCCTTTGGCCAATGCCAGCAATGCGCGGCCGGCGGCTCCCGCGGGGCCGCCAGCCAACAGCTCGGCGAGATCCAGTGCACACTCAACGATCAACCCACGGACCCAGCCCAGCGTGGCATCGTGGCCGACCTCGGCGAGATCCAGGGCCACAAGGGCATGACGAAGGGCGACCTCAGGCTTCCCGCGGGCACGAGCAAGCAGCGCGTGCGTGGCGGCGGAGGAGCTGCTGGCCGCACGTTTATCGGCCAGCCGCGGAACGAGTGCGTCGGCCTGATCGAGCCAACGCTCGGCAGCCTCGAAATGTCCGCGCACGTATTCCAGTGTCGCCAGCGCCAGCATGGTGTCTTCAGTGCGCACCAGGAGCGCGGGCGGGACGACAGAGTCTGCGCATCCAACCGCCCCGAGCATGACGGCACAGACTTCCAGAGCGCTCACCGCCGCGCCGAAGCGCTGCAGCGCCCAATGCGCGGCCGCGAGGGACTGCGCGCTTGCCGCGGCTGCGTTCACATCATCCAGACCAAGAGCGAGCTGAAGCGCCTTCTCAAAGTGGATGACCGCGCGCTGATGGTCCAGCGCGGCTGCCGCTGCGCAGCCGAGCAGATAGCACACGCGCTGGCGCTGGTGGGCCGCCATAGGACGATGCACAGACCGCGTCAGGCGCTGCAGCGCAGTCTGCCATGCGCGTCCACGCGTTTGCTGGGCGGCCAGGATCGGCGCGGTCTCCCGCAGGATAGCGGCGATGGCTGCGGAATAATCAGCGTCAGCCTGCCACAGCGGGTCATCGAGGTCACCAAACACGTCGCGCTCGCTCATGTCTCCCACTCGCCTTTCCCACCTCACAACAGACCAGACCAACAAGCGCCCAGATTCCAGGCAGTCGGGCAGCCTGCAACCGCCATATCGTGCCGTGATGCCGCCACGCCCAGTCTAGACCCTGGAAATGCCGATGGGACGCACGCCGTGGACACACTTGTCAAATCGGTGGCGAAACTGGCAAAATGGTGCCACAGGTAGAGAGCTTCTGAGTGCGGGTCGGTGTGAGAAGCGGCCGGGGAGGCGGGTTATCGAAACACGACATGGGGATGTGGGGCGCGCTGTCACATTTGGCGACGTGTTGCGCAAGCTGATTGAGGGTCAGTCTATCAGCGAGCTCGCCAGCGCCATCAACGTGGATAAATCGGTCATCTATCGCTGGCGGCAGAATGATCGCGTGCCGCAGCTCGATTCCCAGCATGTAGACAATCTCGCGAGGACGCTCAGACTGACCGGCCCGGAACGAGAGCGCCTGCGCCAGGCACAGATCGCCACGCTGAGCGCACCGCGCCGCCTGGCGCCACGTCCGCCCAAAACTGCGCGCGCCTCCCACACGATGGTGGACCAGTTGCTCGTACGCAGTGCCTCACCCTCACCCCTACTGCTGCCGTCTGCTCCTGCTCCCGCAAAGCGCACAGCACAGCCGGCAGTGCATAGAACCGGCGCATTGAGAGGGCGAGACGCGGTCATCGCCCAGGCTATCGAGCTACTGAGGGCCGCTCCCCAGGCCACGGGGCATGCGGAGATCTTGCTTCCTGTGCAGGGCGGGAGTCTCTTCGCTGGAGTGGAGGGCGAGGCAGAGGTCTACGCGGCATGGCAGCAGGCGCTGCGCGGTGCACTTGCACGCGGCTGGCAGGTCACGCAGCTCTGGCGGCTCGATCGCGATGTCACACGCACGTTCAACCTGGTCGAGACCATGCTCAACCTGATAGGCAGTGGGCGGTATCACCCTCGATTCTTCGAGCGTTACGGCTTGCTCCGTCCGCCCTACGACATGATCATCGTGCCACCCAGCACTGCGCTGCTGATGTTTTCGACAGAGAGCGATGAGGTTGTGGATGGCGGGTGGGTGGTGAAGGATGAGGAGCACGTCGCGCTGCTCATACAGCATTTCGAGCAGCTGCGCGCGCGCACGCGGCCACTCCTCCAGGAGTTCAATCCGCAATTGCAGGAGCTGGAGCTGACGCGTGCGCTGACCGAGGCGGAGTCGCGGCTGGGAGGACGGCGGCTCATCAGGAAGGGTCTGAGCGCGCTTACCAATCCACCCGCGTGGTGGCGAGCTGACTCGCGCTTCCTGGACTACGTCGTGCGGAGCGGCTTCGTTCGCGGCGCCGACCTGCCGGCCTATCGGGCCACTCTCGAACGGCGGTGGCAATCCTTTACCCGGCGCGTGCAAACCTTCGAGTTTCGTGACATCTGCCCGGCCTCGGTCATCGAGCGGATGGCGGCAGGTGACGACTACATTCGACCCGATGATCCACAGGCCGGGTTCGATGTGTCACTGGGGCAGCGACTCGAACACTTGCGCCACGTGGCCGAGATAGTGCGGACGTATCCGAACTATCACCTCGCCTTGCCCAATAGCCGTGAAGAGGAGCTGCTGAGCATCGAGCCAGCCCGCTGCGTGGATGGCGACCATGACGCCTTCATCAACACGGTGAGCCACGATGAGCGCGGCGAGACGGTGCGGGTGGACTTGCACATCACCGAAGGGACCATCGTCTGGGCGCTGCGCGAGCACTTCGATAGCCTGTGGGAGCGCATCGCCGAGCAGCACCGCGAGCGGGGCTATGTGCTCCACTGCCTGGAAGAACAGATCGCGCTGCTCGAACAGCGTGTGGGTCAGTGAGGGTATCACCAACCTCGCTACACCGCCACCAGCGCGACCGCCGGCTTGACTAGCTCGCGCCGGATGAGGGCAGGCCAGAGGCCGAGCAGCGGGCGCGGCTCGGCGCCAACGGTCCCCGGCGAGACCGACATGCCAGCGGGGCCGGAGAGGCCGAGCGCCATTGCGCGGCGAACGGCGGCTTTGAGCGTCTCGGCGTCGGCGGCCGTGAACATCACACGGACCATCAGCTCGATCGGGTCATCCGGTGGCGGGACGAGCGGACCGAAGAGACTATCCAGGCCGGGGTGGCTGTACTCGACGCGCGTGATCGGCAGGCCCTCCCAGGCGGCGGCGAGCATCCCGCGCAGTTGCCGCTCCTTCTGCCAGACGCGCGGCCAGCCCAGCGTGAACATCAGCTCGCGCGAGTAGCCCTCCAGCCGCGCGATGTTGACCTTCAGCGTCTCGGTGCGCGGCCGGCCTGCGACGCCGGAGACGCGCACGCGGTCGGGATCGGGGCCGGCGTCCTCCAGCCGCAGCGTGGTGATGTCGGCAACCACGTCGGGGGTGACGTAGGCGTGGGGATCGTGCATCTCGTAGAGCAATTGCTCCTTGACGGTTTCCTGCGAGACACGTCCAGGTGTGCCAGGAACTTTGGTGACGACGAAGCTGCCGTCGTCTTCCACCTCCGCGATGGGATAGCCGGGGTGCGCCAGTGCGGCGGGATCTATCTCATCGAGCAGGGCGAGGCTGTTGCCGCCGACGATCTGGCCGGTGCATTCGAGCAGGTGGCCGCAGATCGTGCCGGCGGCCAGGCGATCCCAGTCGTCGGGCGCCCAGCCGAAGCGATGCAGCAGTGGGGCGAGGTAGAGGCTCGGATCGGCGACGCGGCCGGTGATGACGATATCGGCGCCCCGCGCGAGCGCCTCGGCGATGGGGGCGGCGCCGAGGTAGGCGTTGGCGGTGACGATGGGCGGTCCTTCCAGCGAGAGCGGCTCGCCGGTCTCGATGTTCTCCAGGCGCTCGCCCGCCGCCAGCAGCGCGGGAAGGCGGTCCAGCAGGTCGTCGCCGGTGACGGTGGCGATCTTGAGGCCACGCAGTCCCGCCTGCTCGGCCGCGGCGCGCACGGCCTCGGCGGCGCCTGTCGGATTGAGGCCGCCGCCGTTGGTGATGAGCGGGATCTTGCGCGCGAAGGCGGCCGTCAGGATGCGCGTGGCGATCAGCTCGACATCGCGCGTGTAGCCGCGGCGGGGGTCGCGCATCTGGTCGCGCCGCAGGATGGCGAGCGTCAGCTCGGAGAGCGCCTCGAAGCAGACGACATCCACGTGCCCGCCCTCGATCATCGGCAGGGCACGCGTCACGTCGTCGCCGTAGAAGCCTTCGGCGGAGCCAATGCGCAGCATGGGGGAGCTCTCCTGGACCGACGAGGCGAGGCAGGCCTCGCCACTACAACTACAACCCGCTGGTCACGACGGGCGAGGCAGGCCTCGCCACTACAATCGCTCAGGATGCCCGCTGTGAGGGCGAGGCAGGCCTCGCCACTACATCCCGATGATGGTGCTACAAAATAGCAGGGCGAAGCAGCCCTCGCCGCTACGTCTGGTCGCTTGGGCTCCAGTTAGCTGGATTGTCGTGGTCGAACGCCCACTTCGCTGGATTGTTCACAATATACTCGCGAATGCGATCGAGGGCTGCCTCGCTACGAATGATGTGCTCGTAGTAGCCTTGTTGCCATAAGGAAGCTGGGGCCGGAATGCGACTGGCGCGGGCATCGCGCGAAACCGCGGACTTGAATCCAGCGACAACGGTGCCGAGGGTTCGCTTTCGCCGTGCCTTGGCAGCGCCATCCGTGGTCGTAGTGGCGAGGCAGGCCTCGCCACTACACTACTGGGGAGAGAAACGACGGATGGGACAGTGAGCTATGCCTTCTTCTGTTTGCCGGGCAGGATGCCCTCCAGCTTGCAGATGATGCCCAGCATCACCTCGTCGGCGCCGCCACCGATCGAGAGCAGGCGCGAATCGCGGAAGGCGCGCGTAATGGGCGTCTCTTCCATGTAGCCCATGCCGCCGTAGTATTGCAGGCAGCTATCCGAGACCTCGCGCGAGAGGCGCCCGGCCTTCAGCTTGGCCATCGAGGCCAGCAGCGTGATATCTTCGCCGGCGATGTAGCGGTCGGCGGCGGCGTAGCAGAGCTGCTTGAGCGCCTCGATCTCGGTCAGCAGCTCGGCGAAGCGGAAGTGGATCACCTGGTTGTTGATCAGCGGCTGGCCGAAGGTGCTGCGCTGCTTCGTGTATTCGATGGTCGCGCGGACGGTGCGCTCCATGCCGGCGTAGGACTGGATCGCGCCGACCAGGCGCTCGCGCTGGAACTGTTGCATCTGGAGGATGAAGCCCATGCCCTCCGGGCCGATGGTGTTGGCCTTGGGCACGCGCACATTGTCGAGGATCAGCTCGGCGGTGTCGCTGGAGTGGTTGCCGAGCTTGCGCAGCTTGCGGCTGACGCTGAAGCCTGACGTGCTCGTGGGCACCATGATCAGCGACATGCCGTGATAGCCGCCCTCGTCGCTGGTGCGCGCGAGCAGACAGACCCAATCGGCCTGCGTGCCGTTGGTGATAAAGAGCTTGCGCCCGGTGATCACCCAGTCGTCGCCGTCGCCGACCGCGCGCGTGCGGATGGCGGCCACGTCGGAGCCGGCATCCGGTTCGGTGACGCCGATGCAGCCGACCATCTCGCCGCGGAGCGCCGGCTCGAGGAATTGCTTCTTCAGCTCGTGCGTGCCGAACTGGGCCAGCGCGGGTGTGCACATGTCGGTGTGGACGGTGATGCCCATCGGCACGCCGCTGACGTCGGCTTTGCCCAGCTCTTCGCAGAAGACGACGGTGTAGGAGAAATCGAGGCCCTGCCCGCCATATTCTTCGGGATAGGTCAGGCCGAGAAAGCCCAGCTCGCCCATCTTCTTGAAGAGCTCGTGCGCGGGGAAGATGCCGGCCTCCTCCCACTCATCGGCGTGGGGGTTGATCTCCTCCTGGACGAAGCGCCGGACGCTCTGGCGGAACATCTCATGCTCTGGCGTGAACTGCATGGCGGCGGCTCCTCTCGATGGCGGGCAGACGATGCGGGCGAGCGTCCACCGGACGCCCCTACAAAGCGGTGGCGACGATAGCCTTGACGCGGCGGGCAGGCGTCCCCAAGATGCTCCTACGACCTGGGCGGCGATGTCACGGCCTTGCCGACGGCGGCGGAGTGCCCTTATGCTATCGCATTTCACTGAGTGCGGGTGTGTAGCTGGCTACATATTCCTTAGAGGCGCGCCGGGCACGCCAAGGCTGTCAGATGAATCCTGGCCTAAGCGCCAGCGTGACAAATCCTACCCGAGCCGGCTATGTGTCGGGCAACTGTAATCTGTTGTCATCTGCGTTGAACTCGTGGCGCAGCAAAGTGCAAAGTGCCACGAACTCTGGAGACCGCAATGCTGCAAAGAACGCGGCGTCCTGTTCGTCCAGAGATCGCGCACTGTCGTCAGCCGCGTCGAGTATGTCGAACAACTCCGGCGGCATTAGCTCCTCGATCTGCCTGCTATCAAATCGCGAGGAGCGGACGTGCCAGTAGTGCGATACACGCGAGTCGCAGACCTCGAAGAGGCTCAAATCATGGGACTTCGGGATTCCATAGTCATCAAGCACGAGCACATAAGGACCCGTCGTCGTGCGGTCTGCGTCGAACTCAAAGGCAAGCCCCAGCACGAGATACTCTGATCCGACTGTCAAGCCAGAAGCCTCCGCACCGCGGTAGGCTCGCCGGCCGAGCGCTGCGCGTTGCTCCTCAGTGACATAGGTAGAAACACATCGGACTCTCACCCGGCGTCTCCAGGTCTAATATCAGGAATCTCGGGGGCATGGCCGCGCTTGTAGACCATCACCGTGCGCGTAAACGTGATGACGACCTCGCCGCGCTGGTTGTAGCCGGTGGTGCGAACCTTCACGATGCCGACGTTCGGCCGCGACTTCGATTCGCGCGTCTCCAGGACTTCGCTCTGGCTGTAGATCGTGTCGCCCTCGAAGACCGGATGCGGCAGCCGCACCTCGTCCCAGCCGAGGTTGGCGAAGACGTTCTGCGAGACGTCGGTCACGCTCTGGCCGGTCACCAGCGCCAGCGTGAAGGTGGAGTCTACCAGCGGCTTGCCGAACTCGGTCTGCGCGGCGTAGTGATGGTCGAAGTGGATCGGCGCAGTGTTCTGGGTCAGTAGCGTGAACCAGATGTTGTCGGTGGTGGTGACGGTGCGGCCGAGCGGATGGCGATACACGTCGCCGACCGCGAAATCTTCGTAGAAGCGGCCGCGCCAGCCCTCTTTCTCGCTCATCGTGCGACTCCCAAGCTCTCGGTGCGAGCTCTAGATCCAATCAGGCGCCTCGACCGTACGCTCATTGCGCACCTCGCCTGTGTTGACCACGGTCGTTGGCTCGATGAGCACCGCGTGCACCTCTTCCTCGGCAACCGGGCAATGCTCGACGCCTTTGGGAACCACCGCGAATTCGCCCTCGTGCACCATCAGCTCGCCATCCCGCAGCAGAATGCGCAGCGTACCTTTCACGACTAGGAACAGCTCGTCGTCGTGTTCGTGCTGGTGCCAGACGAACTCGCCCTTGAGTTTGACGACCTTGATGTACGCGTCGTTGAGCTGGCCGACAATCTTCGGGCTCCACTGCTCGTTGAAGAGGCTCAACTTCTGCGACAGATTGACCACTTCTGGGCTACTTCCGCCCGGTTTACTGGCCATCGCCTGGGGTCCTTTCTTTGTGCTGGAATGGCAGGAGTGCACCTCCGGCGCCATGCTCCACCGCTTGCCGGGAATCACGGCCACGAGAGACCCATCGGGTTGGGTACGGGCAGGCCACCGGCACGCACGAGCGCGTCGCTGAGCGGCCAGACGAGCGCGTGCAGCCGCTCGCAGCCGGCGTCGCCTAGATGGCGCCAGGGCGGCTCGGCCAGCCGGTTGGTGCGCTGCTCCACGGCCAGCCGGACGGCGGCGCCTCGCTCCGTCAGCATCCCGCCAGCGTCGTCCAGCCCGCCGCGCTCGCGCAGCCGGGCAGCTGCGGCATCCCACTCCTCGTCGGTCCAGCCGCGGTGTGGCTGGATGGCCTCGCGCGGCACAGCGCCGGTCCCCACCAGCGAGACGTGCGCCTCGCAGCCGTCGAGTCCCTCGGCCAGCAGCGCCGCCACGTGGCCGTCGCCGCGATACTCGCGCAGCAGCGTCGCGGCGTGCCAGAGCGCCAGGTGCGGCGCTTCCGGCCAGGGCAGCGAGAGATGCGCGGCGAAGAGCGGGCGCCCCGCCACGTCGCAGCCCTCCACGGCTGTGCGGGCAAGCGCGGCCGCCTCCGTGACCTCCGGTGACGAGACGGCCTCGCCCAGCAGACGGCGCAGGGCGGCATCGGCGGCGCCATAGCGCGCGGCGAGCACCGCTTCGGGCGACGAGATGCGCCAGGCATCGGGGATTGCGCGAGCGACCATGCGGGGGTGGAAGTTGTAGAAGACGGCGGCGACCACGTTGGCCGAGACGGGGCCGAGCGCGGCGCTGCGCGAGGCGAAGTAGCCCATCCAGTAGCCCTTCAGGCCGGCGGCGGTGTAGGCCTCGCGAGCCTCGGGCGCGAAGTAGATCATCGCGTGGTACGGCTCCATCGCGTGCCACATGCGCCGCGCGATGTGCGTGGCGATGGCGTTTTGCACGGATGTGGATGGGTTGCTCACAGGAAGTGCCTCCAAATAAGGTCGCACACAATGGTCCCTGAACAACGTGCGGGGCCATCAACCGGACGAGCTGTTGCGTCCAATCGCTGGCGAGCGTCAAGCAGCTCACTGTCACTCGGCTTGCCCAACCAGTGCGGATGGTGGGAGCAGGTCGCGCACGTCCGGCTGATCGGCGAGCGACCAGACGCGGTCAATGAGCCGGTCGAGCTCGGCGGGAGAGGCGGCGTGGCCGAAGGCAGCGAGGCGGCGCGCTTTTTCCTCCAGCTCGGCGCGGCTCAGACTATTGCCGGGATCGCCCTTGGGCACGTCCATGTGCGAGGTGAGCGTGCGCCCGTCGGTCGTCTCGACCGTGACGAGGCCGATCCACCGCGCAGGGTAGGCGGCGTCTATCTCCGGATCGAGGGCCATCTCGACGCGCGAGGCGAAGGCGCGGAGGGCGGGATCGGCCAGCGCGTCGTCGGTAAAGTCGCTGATGCCGGCATGGCCGCGCAGGGCGATCAGCGCGAGGACGAAGCCCATCGAGAACTTCGATTGGTGGATGGTGCGCGCATCGGCGGCGGGACCGAGCACGTCTATCGCCGCCTGGTGGACGCGCGCGTAGACGCGGGCGATCTGGTCGGCGGTCAGGTCGTGCTCGCGCATGAGCTGCAGCAGGGCATCGGCGGCGGGGTGCGTGTGGCGGCACGAGGCGTGGTACTTGAACGATGTTTCGAGGATGGTCCAGCGCTCGCCCAGCCCGTCCGTCAGTCTGGCGGGTTCGGCATCTGACGACATGCCGGCGGCCATGCCCTGCGCGCCCTCCAGGATGCGCGTCGCGCCCGTAAAGCCGTCGCGCGTGATGTAGGCGGCGAGCAACCCGTCGGCGGCTGCCTTGGCGGTGTGAAGCTGCTTGGAATCGGCGGCGTCGCGCAGGAACTCCCAGAGGCCGGCGGCCTGCGTCCCGGCGGAGCCGAGCGCGTGTAGCATTGTCTCGGCATCGGCGCCAAGGATGTGGGCGACGCCGGCCGCGGCGGCGAGCGTGCCGGCGGTGCCTGTGGTGTGGAAGACGCGGTAGTGCGAGCGGCCGAGGAACTCGCCGATGCGTATGCCGGCCTCGTAGCCCGCGACGCCTGCGGCGATCACGGCGCGCCCGCTGGCGCCGGTCTCGTGCGCGGCGGCCAGCACGGCGGGCCAGATGACGGCGCCGGGATGGAAGACGGAGCCGTTGTGTACGTCGTCCTGCTCGACCACGTGCGAGGCGGCGGCGTTGACGAGCGCGGCAAAGAGCGGCGAGCTGCGCCGGCGCGAGGCGAAGATCTCGCTCGGCCCATTGGCCGGTCCCATGCGCACGGCGAAGCGCTCCAGTACGATAGTCGGCCGCGCGGCGGAGCCGGCGAGGCAGGATGCGAGCCAGTCGAGGAAGAGGTCCTCAGCGCGCGCGACAGCTTCGGCGGGGAGATCCTCGAAGCGCAGGGCGGCGAGGAACGCGGCCAGCCCGCGGGTCGTGCCGGCTCCCGCGACGGCGGAGGATGGATGCTGCTCAGCCAGTGTGCTCATCTGTTTCTCGCCTCCTCTTGTTCAGAGCGCTCCCTCGGCGCGTAGGCGAGCGATCTCGTCGTCGCCGTAGCCGATCTCGTGCAGGATGGCGTCGGTCTGCTGGCCGACAGCCGGGATGGGGTCCATGCGCGGCTCGACGCCGCGCAGCGTGACGGGCGGACGCAGCGCGCGGATCGGTCCAGCCGGCGAATCCACCTCGCGCCAGCGCTCGCGTGCCGCAAGCTGCGGGTGCTCCCAGAAGCCCTGCACAGTATTCAGCCGGCCGTTGGCGATGCCGGCGCGCTCCAGCCGGGCGATCACCTCGTCGGCGGTGAGCGGGACGAACGTCTCCTCGATGATTGCGTGCAGCGCGGCGCGATTGGCCGTGCGGGCGACGATCGTGGCGAAGCGTGGATCGGCCACCAGCTCGGGTTGCTCCAGGACGATAGTGCAGAGGCGCTCCCATTCGCGCTCGGTCTGCACGGCGAGATTGACCTGTCCGCCGTCGCCGGTGGCGAAGGGACCGTAGGGGGCGATGGTGGCATGGTGCGCGCCGGAGCGCGGCGGGATCGTGCCGCTGTAGGCCGCATAGTAGGCGGGCTGGGCAACCCACTCGCCCAGCGCGTCGAAGAGCGAGACGTCCAGCGCGGCGCCCCGGCCCGTGCGCTCGCGGGCGTAGAGCGCGGTGAGGATGCCGCTGTAGGCGTACATGCCGGCGGCGATGTCGGCGACGGAGATGCCGGCCTTGGCGGGATGCTCAGGTGTGCCGGTGATCGAGATGACGCCCGTCTCGGCCTGGATGAGCATGTCGTAGGCCGTCTTGTCACGATACGGGCCGGCTGGACCGTAGCCGGAGATGTCGCAGACGATCAGACGCGGATAGCGCGCAGTGAGGGCGTCGGCGCCGAGGCCGAGGCGCGCGGCGGCGCCGGGAGCGAGATTCTGCGCGAAGATGTCGGCCGTCGCCAGCAGGCGCTGCATGATCTCGGCGGCTGCCGGGTGCTTCAGATCGAGTGTCAGGCTCTCTTTGGAGCGGTTGAGCCAGACGAAGTAGCTGGAGAGTCCGCGCACTGAGGTGTCGTAGCGGCGGGCGAGGTCGCCGATGCCTGGGCGCTCGATTTTGATCACGCGGGCGCCAAGGTCGGCGAGCTGGCGCGTGGCGAACGGCGCGGCGACGGCCTGTTCCACCGAGAGGACGGTAATGCCGGAGAGCGGGAGGGTCACGGCAGCCTCGCTTGAGCTTACAATTTCAGTACGAGCGCGGTAGGCCAAGCACGTGCTCGGCGACGTAGGCCAGGACGAGATTATTGGCGATGGGCGCGGTGCGGTAGAGGCGCGTCTCGCGCCACTTGCGCTCGACATGGTATTCGCTCGCCAGCCCGTAGCCGCCGAGCGTCGCCATTGCCACGTCCGCCGCCTCCCACGAGGCTTCGGAGGCGAGGTACTTCGCCATGTTGGCCTCGGGTCCACAGGGCTGGCCGGCGTCGAAGAGCGCGGCAGCTTTGAGGCGCATCATATCAGCCGCCTCGATACTCATGTGGGCTTTGGCGATCGGGAACTGCACGCCCTGGTTCTGGCCGATGGGACGGCCGAAGACGACGCGCGAGCCGGCGTAGCTGCTGGCGCGCTCGACGAACCAGCGGCCGTCGCCGATGCACTCGCTGGCGATCAGGATGCGCTCGGCGTTCAGGCCATCCAGCAGGTAGGCGAAGCCGCGACCCTCCTCGCCGATCAGCGCGTCGGTAGGGACCTCCAGATCGGAGATGAAGAGCGCGTTGGTCTCGTGGTTGATCATCGTCTCGATGGGCACGGCCGAGATGGCATCCCCAGCCGCGCGCGTGTCAATCAGAAAGAGGCTCATGCCCTCGGTCCTGCGGCGCACCTCATCGCTTGGCGTCGTGCGGGCCAGCAGGATCATCAGGTCGGAGTGCTGGTAGCGCGAGGTGAAGACCTTCTGGCCG
>DASUBU010000223.1:0-15101 GCA_035763125.1 Ktedonobacterales bacterium | reverse complement strand
TACGAGCCGGCACCCAGGCTCTGGCCACTGCTGAAGCTCTCGGTCGTCAGGCGGCCGATGCCGCTGCCATGCCCACCCGTCTGGGTCGTCTCATCATAGGTGTAGGTGACGTAGGCGCCGGTCGGCGTGTTGGTGGTGTTGCGCCACATCGGCCGATTCAGCCCGTCATAGCCGATCCAGACCGTGCCACTCGTCCCGCCCCGCGGGTCCACGCTCTCGCGCAGGTTGCCGTTGGCATCGTACGACGGGAAGCTGTAGCTGCCCAGGTCGGCATCCGTGAGCGCCGTCTTGCGTCCCAGCAGGTCATAGGTGGCCGTCGTCTGCGCGCTGGCCGAGAGCCCCGCCGCTCCCGGCGGCGGGTTGGGACCCGTCCCGCGCAGCACATTCCCCAACCAGTCGTAGGTCTGCGCCTGCATGCCGTAGAGCGTGTAGGCGGGCGTGCCCGTGCCGTCGCCGGTGAAGGTCTCGCCGTAGCGCGCGCGGCCGAAGCCGTCCGTGAGCTGGCTGCGCTGGTGGCCGTTGGCATCCACCACCGTCGTCGCCTCGTACCACGCCGTGTCCGTGACGTTGGCCGCTCCGGCCGCCGGCTGCGCCTCGCTGTAGCTCGTGCTGGTCAGGTGCTGGAAGGCGTCGTAGCTCTTGATCGTGCGGTCCAGCCCGTCGTACTCGGTGCTGCTGCCTGGCTGCGTCCGGTCCGGCCGCATGTAGCGTGGCATGCATACGCCCTGCGGCTGGAGCCCGGTCGTGAAGTAGGGGTCGCTCTGGAACGAGACGCGCCCCGCCGAATCGTACATCGTGTACTGCACGGCGAAGGTGCAGGTGGATCCGCTCTGCGCCTCGGGCGTCACCGCCTCCACCGGCCGGCCCCAGCCGTCATAGTACGTCGCGCTCGTCACGGTCTGGCCGCCGCTGGTGAGCCGCTGCGTGGTTTGCAGCGCCGTGCAGGGCTCGGCCGCCCCGGTCGCCGCGCAGGTCACCACGTACTGGTAGCTCGTCGTCGGACTGCTCGCCAGTGTGTCGCTCGGCTTGGCCAGCGCCGTCAGCCGCCCCAGCGCATCGTAGCCAAAGGCGGTCGCCGCCCCGTTGGCGTCGCTGCTGGTCGTCAGCCACGTCCCCCAGCCGTTGGTGGCGTCGGGGCTGTTGGTGTTGGCGCCGTCCGTCGTGTAGTTGAGGGTCGTGGCCTGGTCCAGCGCGTTGTAGACGACGGTCGGCAGCGCGCTGTAGAGGCTGTCGAACTGCGCACAGGCGCTGTAGGCCACGCTGCTGATCGTGCAGTGGGTGCTGTTGACATGGCCGGGGACGCCCGCTTGCCCGTCGGGGTCCCGCACGCCCAGCAGGTTGCCGCTCGTGTCATAGGCGCGCTGCGTGCTGGACAGCCCGCTCAAGGATCCCGGCGTGCAATTCGTCGCGTAGCGGTCCTCACGGGTGAGCAACCCGCGGGTCAGCGTGGTGTGATAGCCCGTCGTGCCAGGATTGATGCCATCGTAGCCATCGTAGGTGCACGCCTTGATGGTGCCGGACCCATCCTCGGTCGTCGTGATGGCAGGTGCCTGCAAGATGTACGTCCCGCTGGCGCTGGAGCTGCTGATGGTGAGCGTGTCGTTCCACTCGTACTGGGTCCTAGTCACGATATGCGGCGTGCCGCCCGCGCGATGATGCCCTGTATCCACGTCCGTCCATGCCGCGTGTCCATCGCCGTACCTCCTGCCCACGCCCGGCGGTCCGTTGCCCCTGGTCGCCGCCCCGTGTCTCCTTGCTCCCGCTCCGCCTGCATCTGGTGAGATGCACAGACAGTAGCTGCTTCCCCGATCATGGGAAGAAAGGGAGCAGGGTACACGAGCCGCCGCCAGCATAGTGGCTCAACGGCACCTGCGCGTTCGCACAAGTACGAATCTTTACGTGGGTATTGCCCGGCACGTTCGCGTAGCCGCTACTCGATGATGCCGAGCCGCCGCGCCACCTCCACCGCCGCTGCCATGCGGCGCACGCCGAGCTTCTCGCGGATGTGCTCCTGGTGCTTGCGCACCGTGCAGAGCTCCACATGCAGGGCTACCGCGATCTCCTCACCCGTCAGCCACCGCGCGCTAAGTCTCAGCACCTCCTGCTCGCGCTCTGTCAGCTCCTCGACACATTCCCAGTCGTTCCCCGGCAGAGCGTCATTTACCTCCCGCATACCAGTCTGGCGATGATAGTCTTCTCTCCTCGTCGCCTTTACCCTCAGCTGATCGCTCCCCCTCCTCCTCCGCTCGTTACTGCTCTGCTGGCTCTCCCAAGCCTCGCTCCGCATCGTGCTCGGCATTCCGCCCTCCTGGTCTGCCGCCATCTCGCGCGTCACAACGAGACGTGCGAGCCTTCCTCCTCTGCCGTCATACTTTCTGCCTCGTTGCCTCGCCTCGTGGTGTGATGAGGCGTGGCGCCAGTATACACAACCGGGCGACGCGGTGCAAGACACTGAGAGTCCGCTGTACATACAGGAATACGCCCGGCCGCTGTGGCGGCGACCGGGCGCGGGAGAGGTTCCCGGAGCTGCCCCGAAGGACATCTCCGGCACATAACGATACGTGGACCGATACAGGAGCTAGTGGCAGATTACGGCAGGTTGGCCACCTTCACGTCGTCGTAGTAGATCGTGCCGGCCGCCTCGTTCCAGAGGATGACCGAGGCGACGCCGCCACCCGACGCGACCGAGAGATCGCCGTCCACCGCCAAGATCGAGGCGCCGTTGAGCCAGATCTCGGCGTGGCCGCTGGCCGTCTCGTTCATCTCGAGCTCCAGCGTGTACCAGGTGTCGGCGGCGATGATATTGGCGTTGGAGTAGAGGTCGAAGCGCGTGCGCGCCCCGTTCCACACATACACGTCGAGCCCATGGCGGCCAGCATCGTAGATGATGGTCCACATCAGCGCGTTGCTTGGGTCGCGCCCTTGTATCAGCGTCGTCGTGTTCGCGGCGGGTCCCGCGATGCGGAAAGCGACGCTGGTGTAGGTGAGCGTCTCCGCGCCGCCGATCAGCGCCGCTGGCAGGCTCTCGTACTGGCCGCTGCCGTTGGTCAGCGCCACGGCGTCGCTGCCGCTATGGACGACCGTGGTCTCGGCGCTGGCCGCGCCAGTGCCGGCCGCCGCGCCCCAGGCCGCGAGGTTGCCGCTCTCGAAGTCATCGTGGAAGTAGACGCCATCGGCCGGCGGTGGTGGGACGACCCCGCTGCCACTCAAGGCAACCGATTGCGTGCCGCTCGGGTCGTTGTCGGTGAAGGTGAGCGTCGCCGTGCGGCTGCCAGAGGCGGAGGGCGAGAACGTCACGCTGACCGTGCAGCTCGCGTTCACGCCGAGCGTGCTCGGGCTGAGCGGGCAGGTGCTGTTCACCGAGAAGTCGCCGGCGTTGGCTCCTCCCACCGTGACCGCCGTCACCGTCAGCGGCGCCGTCCCGGTGTTGGTGAGCGTGACGGTCTGGGCCGGGCTGGTGGTGCCGACGTTCTGATTCGCGAAGCTCACGCTGCCGGGTGTCACCGTCGCCAGCGGGCCGGGATAGCTGCCGCCGACCGGGCCGTTGTACTTGTTACTGGTGATCGCGTCGTCGAAGTAGATCGTGCCGGCGACCTCGTTCCACAGCGACACCTGGCTGACACCCATGCCGGCGGCGACGGAGAGATCGCCGTCCACCGTGCCGATGGTTCCGCCGTTCAGCCAGACCTGCGCGTGGCCGCTGGTCGCCTCGTTCATCTCGATCTCCAGCCCGTACCACAGATCCGGTGCGACGATGTTGGTGTTGGAGTAGAGATCGTAGCGCGTGCGCGCCCCGTTCCAGATGTACACATCAAGCCCGTGGCGGCCGGCGTCGTAGATGATGGTCCACAGCAGGGCACCGTTGTCGTCGCGGCCCTGGGCGATGGTGGTCGTGCTGCTGGCCGGAGCGGGGACGCGGAAGTAGAAGCGCGTGTAGGTCAGTGTCTCACCGCCGCCCAGCAGCGAGGCCGGCAGGCTCTCGTACTGCCCCGCGCCGTTGGTCAGCGCGACGGCGTCGCTACCGCTGTTGACTGTGGTCGTCTCAACGGTCGCCGCGCCGGTGCCGGCCGCCGCGCCCCAGGCCGCGAGGTTGCCGCTCTCGAAGCCATCGTGGAAGTAGATGCCGTCGGCCGGCGGTGGTGGCACGATGCCGCTGCCGCTCAGCGCGACCGACTGTGTGCCGCTGGGCGCGCTATCGGCGACGGTGAGCGTGGCCGTGCGGGTGTTCGATTTGGCCGGCGAGAAGGTGACGCTGACCGTACAGCTCGCGCCGACCGCCACCGACGAGCCACAGGTAGTGCTCTGGCCAAACTCGGCGGCATTCGTGCCCGAGATGCTGATGCCGCTGACGCTCAGCGGTGCCGTGCCGGTGTTGGTGAGCGTGACGGTCTGCGCCGGACTGGTCGTGCCGACGTTCTGACCGGCGAAGGTCAGGCTGGAGGGGCTAACTGACGCGTTCGGGCCGGGATAGCTGCCGCCGACCGGGCCATTGTACTTGTCGCTGGTGATCACGTCGTCGAAGTAGACCGTCCCAGCCTGCTCGTTCCACAGGGCGATACCGGCGGTGCCGGCGCCACCGGAGAGATCGCCGTCCACCTGAGCAATGGTCGCGCCATTCAGCCAGATCTGCGCGTGGCCGGTGGCCGTCTGGTTGGCCTCGACCTCCAGCCCATACCAGGCGTCAGGCGCCACGATGTTCATATTGGAGTACAGGTCGTAGCGAGTGGCACGCGTGCCGTTCCAGACGAAGGCGTCAATGCCCTTACGGCCCGCGTCATAGATCACCGACCACAGCGGATGCCCGGTGCCGTCAAGCCCCTGGGCCAGCGTCGTGGTGGCCGAGCCTGGTGAGGCGACGCGGAAGTAGAAGCGTGTGTAGGTCAGCGTCTCGGCGCCGCCGACGAGATTGGCGCGCATACTACCGGACTGCCCGCTACCGTTCGTGATCTGAGCGGCGAAGGCGCCGCTGCTGGCGATGGACGACTCCACGGAGATGGTGCCGGTGCCGGTGGCCGACGTCCACGCGCTGAAGGTGCCGCTCTCGAAGCCGTCGGTGAAGTAGGTGCCGGGCGGGGGCGGGGGCGGCGGGGGCGGCGGCGTGCCGCCGTTGAACTTGTACATGATATTGAGCGTGGTCTGCTGGATGCGCTGGTCGGCAGTGTTGCGCAGGCCCCAGTTGTCCAGGCCCCAGCTCCAGGCGATGTCCCCGGCGTTGAAGACCAGTGCACCGCTCGACGCCGTGTAGATGCTGGAATTCTGAAACCCAGCCCCGGTGTTGAACCCAGTCACCGGTGATTTCGCCAGCACCGTGAGGCCGGCGGGTGCGGTGCCGTCGGTGACAACGGAGTCATACTCATACGCTACGATGCCCGGTACCGAGTCGCCGTTCTTGAAGCCGGTGTTGGCGTAGACCCAACTCGAAGCGTTCTGGACGACGTAGGCCGCCGAAGCCGTCGTCAGTTGGTCCCCGTACGCCAGACCCGTTATGAGGCTCTCCGGCAAGTTGACGACGGGATCGGCCCAGGTTGTCGTCACGATCGCGTTATTGACGTTCCACTGCGGATCCGGCCCCGGCGGCGTCGTGTCGGTGGCGTAGTCTTTGTAGCCGACCTCGACCCGATCAGCCACTCCTGCGGCGCTCGGCTCGAAGCGGATCTGCCAGTACATCTCGTTGCCGCCGAAGAACGCCACGTTTACGCCGGCGTTGATGGCCGCCTGGAGGTTATCGCGCATGGCCTTCGACCAGTATTCGTCGTGGCCAACCGAGATGAACGCCTTGTGGTTGGTGAGCGGATTGGTGCCTTCGTGGGTGTCCACGTCGGTGACGTAGGTCAGGTCGAAGCCCTGCGACTCGGCCCAGCGGATGAAGGGATACTCAAAGAAGAGCAACTGCCCCGCCCCGTTGCTGTCGCCGGGGTTGAAGGGACGGTCGAACGAGACTTTAGTCGCGTGGGGGCCGCTGAAGACGGAGCCGTTCGTGTTGTTGTTATAGAGGCTGGTGCCGCCGTAGGTGTTGTAGGCCTGGTAGGTGGTGGCGCTGGCCTGCAGCTCGAAGTCCTCGTGGCCGCCGTCGTTGCGCACGATGAAGACGATGAAGCTCTTGTTGCCCGAGGAGGCGGTCAGCTTGGCGAGGTAGACGCCGGTGGTCCAGGCGGACGGCACATTCAGCGTGGCCGTCTTCTGCCAGTTGCAGGCGACCATGCCGGTGACCCGATCGGGATTGGGGATCGGCTGGGCCTGTCCGGGGAAGGTGCCCAGCAGCAGCATATGCCGTGCGCCAGCGCCGCCATACCAGCCGAGCCGGAAGATGTCTATTTGGACGCTGCTGGCGGTGGTGGTGACGTAGAAGTCAATCGAGCCACCGTGGTTGAGGCTGATCTTGGAGCCATAGCCGGAGAGGACCGTAGGATCCAGCGAGGCGCTGAAATCATCCCAGCTCGGGTCGCCCGGATTCTGGTTCTCGATCTGGATAGCGTTCTGTGTGCTGAGCGCCGCGCGGGGCGCTGCCAGAGCCGTATGCGGCACCGTTGCCAGCACACCAAGCTGCAGGACGAGGACCCCGACCAGACACAGCAACCAGCGAGCCACAACGCCGGATGCCTTTCTCCGGGTGCCCGCATGGCGCCAACGGTGCGGAGGATTCGACAACATCTTCAATTACCTCGTCCATACTCCCTGGCGCGGAGACTTCACGCGCCGAACGCGCCGAGGCCGGCGCACCACATCGGGCGCCGTCCTCCCTGCGCATACCAGACGCGGCGCCACGATGGCGAGCCGCGCCAGACCGGGCCTCCAACCGATGACTGATACTGATGAGCTATCCCGCCCGCACGCGCTGGCGCGGTGGACTGCCTTCGGCCATGGTGACAGTTGCCACGCGCGGCTGCGGCAGGGCGCTCGCGCCCACCGCGCGTGGCTCGCTGCGCCCACGGACTTCCAGAATGCGCAAGAAGAAATCTTGAATGGTGACCGAATCAATGTCGCCGGTGATCGAGAGCGCCGCCTGCTGCCCATCGGGCCAGAGCGCGAAGCGCACCAGTGGCGCCCCGCTCTGCTCGATCCGGCGCACCAGCTCGCCGCGCCGCCGGACCTGCTCCTCGCGCGTCTCGCCCAGGCCATCGGGCAGCTCGACGTAGGCGGCGTACGCGGCGGCATCCTCGGGCATTGCGGTGACGATTGGGTAGCCCTGCTCGCGCAGGAACTCGACGACATCCCAGGGCGTATCGGGCGCTATCGCGACAGCCGGGCAGCGCTTCGACCGCACCACAAAGCGCCGCGCATCGACACGCCGATCCACCCCCTGCCACTCGGTAGAGCGCGCGTCCGCGAGGCTGACGTGGCGCGCGAGGATGCCCGCACGCGGCGAGCACTCGGCCTCCACCTGCCAGCAGCTATTCCCCAGCGGCGTGACGGACAGCCGGAACGTCCGCCGCTCGCGCCACCAGGCGGCGATATCGCGCAGCGGCGCCACCCACACGGGCCGTTCGAGTCCCTGCGCGTTGGCCAGCAGCGTCTCGAGCGCACGGCGGCAGAGCATCCCGCGCTCGGGGTGCAGGTTGAGGCAGTAGACACCGCCGAGGTCGTAGACGCGCCGCAGCACCGCGCCCCACAGCCGCCCGACCGCCGACGGATCGGTGATACGCAGGCGGTCGAAGAGCATCTCGTCGTCGGGGATGCTGGTGGGGATGCGCACCAGCGCGCCCTCGAAGTGGGGCCGCAGAGTGTAGGCGTTGGCCTCGATCGCCTGGAAGAGCGCCAGCGACTTCTCGTAGCCGGCACGCAGGCGCGTGGCCAGCGAATCGAGATGCACGACATCGTGCAGAACGGCCTCGTTGCTGTCGTAGCCGAAGCCGAGCCGCTCGAATACCCGCACCGAGTCGTCGGTCCAGCCATAGTAGGGGTTGCGGAAGCCCTCGAACGGTAGCGGCGTCCGGCGGAAGACCGAGACGGCGCGCTGGGTATGCGCGAGCTGGTCGCCGGCCGAGAGCGTGCGGTAGTCGTTATGGACATAGCCGTGCACGCCGATCTCGGCGCCCTCCTCGGCAATCTCGCGCAGCAGCTGCGGGTGCCGACCCAGCACGACCGCTGGGATAAAGAACGTGGGGACGCTGCCGTGGTCGCCCAGGCATTCGACGATCGTGCGCAGCGACGTGCGCGTGCGGGCATCGGAGAGGCCGAAGCGCGTGAACACCGTCCAGAGGCGCCGCGCGAAGTTGTGGGCGCCTTTGGTCTTGATGGAGAAGGTGACGAGGTCCATGCCAGCCTCCCGCCCGCTAGCGTACGGCCACCCGCGCGCGTGCGCGGATCAGATCGCAGACACGGTCAATCTCATCCTCACGCAGCTCCGGGAACATCGGCAGCGAGAGGATGCGCGTGGCGAGCCGCTCCGAGACGGGCAGCGCGCCCTCGGGCAGCGCGAAGTCGGCGCAGGCCCGCTGCAGGTGCAGCGGCAGGGGGTAGTGGATGCCGGTGGCAACGCCCTCGGCCGCCAGCGCATCTTTGAGGGCGTCGCGGTCGTCGGTCTGGATGACGTAGGTGTAATAGACGTGATGCGCGTCCGCTCGCTCGAACGGCGTCTCGACCACCCCGCGCAGGCGCTCGCCGTACGCGCTCGCGTGCTGGCGGCGGGCCGCGTTCCACTCCTCCAGCCGGCGCAGCTTGATGCGCAGCACCGCCGCCTGGATCTCGTCGAGCCGGCTGTTCATGCCGATCAGGTCGTGGTAGTAGCGGACTTGCGAGCCGTGGTTGCGCAGCATGCGCACCCGTTCGGCCAGCTCAGGGTTGCTGGTGGTCACGATGCCCGACTCGCCGTAGCCGCCCAGGTTCTTGCTGAAATAGAGGCTAAAGGCGGCGATATCGCCCAGGTCCCCCACCGGCCGGCCCTCGAAGCGCGCGCCCTGCGCCTGCGAGGCATCCTCGATCAGCCACAGCTTGTGGGCGCTGGCAATCGCGCGCAGGGCGGTCATGTCGGCGGCCTGCCCAAAGAGGTGCACCGGCAGGATGGCGCGCGTGCGCGGCGTGATGGCCGCCTCAACCAGCGCCGGGTCCATCATCTGCGTGAGCGGGTCCACATCCACAAAGACCGGCCGCGCACCGGCCATCACGATCGCCTCGACGGTGGCGATGAAGGTGTTGGCGACGGTGATCACCTCGTCGCCGGGGCCAATCTCGCAGGCGCGAATGGCGAGGTAGAGCGCGTCCGTCCCCGAGCCGACGCCGATGCCCTCGGCAGCCTCGCAGTATGCGGCGAACTCGCGCTCGAACGCGCGTACGTTGGGACCGAGGTTGAGCTCCATGCCGCAGAGCGCGGCATCAATGGCCTCGATCACCTCGTCGCGGATGGTCAGATACTGGCGCTGGAGGTCTACCAGCTTGATCTCAGGCAGCGTGTCGGACATCGGAGGATTCCCTTTTCGGATTGGAGTGGGTGCCGCCATGGGGCGGCTGGCGCGAACAAGTGGCGGCCGGCCGGATGGCACTGGGACGAGGGAGCAGCACGCGCGGGCGCCGCGCTACACGGCCACCTCCTCGCCGCCCGCTTCCAGCGAGCGCTGGATCGCGACCAGCGTGCGGGTAATTGGCAGGCTCCATTCGCCATCGGTGAGCGGTGTGCGCCCCTCGCGGATGCACTCGGCGAAGTGCTCGCAGGAGGTGCGCAGCGGCTCGACGAACGGCACCGTGGGGATGACGATCTCGCCGTTGCGGTACGAGAGCTGGAACTGCTCGAAGGTGGTGGAGTGCGCCGGGCGGTCTACGCCGCGATTGAAGACGCGCAGCTTATCCTGCGGCTCGACATCGTCATAGAGCGCCATGCGGCGGTCGCCGACGACGGTGAAGCGGCGGACCTTGGTGGGGTGCAGCCAGCTCACCTGCAGGTGGGCGATCAGGCCGTCGGCATAGCGCAGGTGGATGTAGGCGACGTCCTCCACGCCGGGCTGCACGTAGGTGGTGCCGTCGGCGCGCACGGCCACCGGGTCGGCGTCGAGCAGGTAGCGCAGCATCGAGAGGTCATGCGGGGCCAGATCCCATACGACGTTGACGTCCTGCCGGTAGAGGCCGAGGTTGAGGCGCTGGGCGTCAATGTAGTAGAGCTTGCCAAGCTCGCCCTCGGCGAGCATGCGGCGCAGCTCCTGGGTCGAGCGGTGGTAGAGGAAGGTATAGCCGACCATCAGGGCGAGGTTGCGCTCGCGTGCCAGCGCCACCAGCTCCTCCACCTCCTCGACGCGCACGGCCAGCGGCTTCTCCACGAAGACGTGCTTGCCGGCCAGCAGGGCGGCCTTGGCCAGCGCGAAGTGCGTGTGGACGGGGGTGGCGATCATCACCGCGTCGAGATCGCTCTCGAAGAGCGCGCGCACGTCGTGGGTGAGGCGCGGATGGCTGAATGAGGCGGCGGCACGGGCCAGGCGCTCATCGTCGAGGTCGGCGATCACATCAACGGAGCTGTTGGGCATCGCGCTCAGGTTGCGGACCAGATGCGGGCCCCAATAGCCGTAGCCGATCACACCGAAGTGCAGGTGCCGCACACGCGTATGTGCGCCGTCCTCCGGCTCGCGCGACCAGTCCCGCTCTCGCGCTGCCACCTCCACCGATGTCCCAGGATGCGTGATCACGTGTGTCTCCCTCTCCCTCTCCCGCAGCCTCGCCACACTCCCCAGGGTTGGTTGCCGCGCGGGCGCCGCGCCTGGGGGCGGCACAGCGCCAATGTGATGCCGACTCAGGCGCCCCCGCTGCCGTGCAGCACGACGGGCAGTGTCAGCGCGATGAGCTTGAGATCCTCCGTCAGCGACTGCCGCTGGAGGTAGCGAATATCCATCTCGACCATCTCTGGGAACGTCACCCGGCTGCGACCGTAGACCTGCCAGGGGCCGGTGAGGCCGGGCTTGCCGGCCAGGCGCAGGCGATCGCGCGGGCTATAGCGCTCGACCTCGTAGGGCAGCGGTGGCCGCGGCCCCACCAGGCTCATCTCGCCGCGCAGCACGTTGAGGAGCTGCGGCAGCTCGTCGAGGCTGGTCTTGCGGATGAAGCGCCCGACGGAGGTGACGCGCGGGTCGTCGCGGAGCTTGAACTGCGCGCCGGGCTGGTCGTCGCTGAGCTGCTGGCCAGCCATGAAGCGCTCGATGGCGGCGCGGTGCAGCGCGTCGCCGCAGTTGACGTACATCGAGCGGAACTTGAGCATCTCGAAGGGCTTGCCGTCCGCCCCGAGACGCCGCTGCCGGAAGAAGACGTTGCCGGGTGAGTCGAGCGCGATGGCGACCGCGACCGCCAGCATCACGACACTGAGTGGCACGAGCAGCAGCACCGTCAGCAGCACGTCGAGGGCGCGCTTGAGGCGCAGATAGCGCAGATCAATCGCGATTGCCGTACGAATCGGCGCTGAGACGGCGGCCATATGCTCCTCCTGGTGGCGCGCGGCCGAGGCCGGCCGCACGTGATGCTAGCGAGTGTGCTGGAATTCATACTGAATCCCGCAGGTGAACAATCGGTACAGGCGGTGATGCAGAAACAGGGTGAATTCGGTTGGGGGTCACGCCGGATGCGGGAAGGGGCCACTGCACGAAGCGCAACCCAGCGGGGCACCGCGCCTCAGCCGAGGTGCTTGTAGAGGCGATCGCTCAGCACGTCCGCCACGGGCAGCGGCAGGCGCTGCCAGCAGCCGGTTGCCAGCCGGTATTTCCAGCTGTGCTCGGCGGTCGAGGCAAGCCCCTCGCGCTGGGGGAAGTAGTAATAGGTGAGTGGCTCCGCCGCCGCGCCCCAGCCGCGCTTGAACTGCATGAGGCCCTCGTTGTCACGCGCCGTGCGACCGAGGTCGAGCGTGCGATAGCCGAGCGCGCAGCCGCGCTGGATGGCATCCCACATCAACAGGTTGTTCGGGGCCAGTGCGAGCGCGGCGGGGTCCGACGCGCCATAGGCGTAGCGCAGCGTGTCACCGGCGCCCAGCAGCACCATCCCAGCGACCACTGCGCCCTCATGCTCGGCCAGCAGCAGACGCATCGCCCCACTGGCGGCGTAGGTGTCCCATAGCGCCAGGAAGAAGCGCGCAGGCTGCGCTGGCATGCCGTGCTTGCGGGTGCGCGTCAGCAGGTGCAGGCGATGGTAGGCCAGCACGTCCTCGCGCCGCTCGGCCAGCCGGACGGTGACGCTTGTCTTCTGCGCCTTCTTGATCTGGCGCTGGACCGGCTTGTGAAGAGCCTTCCAGACAGCATCAGGCCCGCCTGCGAGGGGGATCAGCCAGCGGACGTAGAGATCGCTCGCCACGACATCGTCGCGGCCGGCGAGCAGCGGCGTCTCACCTGTGCGCAGCTCCAGGTAGCGGACTCGCTCGCGCCGCGCGAGGGCGATGGCCTGCTCGATGAGCGACTGGGTAGCCACCTCATCGTCGGCCAGCAGCGGCGCACGGTCGGCGAAGGGCACGGCGACCAGGCGCCGTCCAATCACAGGGCTGCTCAGCAGGCAGAGCGGCAGCACCCCGGTGATCTCGCCAGCGGCGTTGGTGGCGGTCAGCGGCACGGCGCGGTAGCCGTAGAGGCGCTGGAGCAGCTCCAGCCAGGCGGGAGCGCAGGCCAGCGCGCCGTCTCCGCCGCGGTCCTGCACGTAGGCTTGCCACCCGGCCAGAGGAGTTGTGGTAGGAGCCGCGGTGGCGGCAGTGGTCGCAAGCATGGAGCCTCACCAGTCTGTGTTAACGGTGGTCTCCACTGAGAGTAGAGGACGACCGTGCAGAGCCGGTGATGGCAGTGGTGGAGAAGCAGTCGCAAGCGGCCGGCAGCGAGACAGCGCGGGTAGGGCGTAAGGCGTAAGGTAGCCAGTAGCGCGAGTGTGGTTGCTCGTGCGCTCCGATTAGGTCGAGTCGCTCAATCTTGAGGAATTCTTTAGCTGTGCTGCGGTCCATCCAAGCACGGCATGGCCTATTGTGGCGTAGGATGTGAGCGACGCCCCGGCGGGCGTGTGACAGCGAAAGAGCTCATCAGCATGACACCACTAGGACAGGCGCATCAGGCCAGGCGTAAGGACGCTGTGGACCGTCAACCAGCGGCGCCTCGCATTATCCGCCAAGTGGTGTCCATCCCTGCACGGCGCAGGTGGCCCCAAGCCTTCGCGACCGGGGTGCTCATACTGGAGCGCACGCACCCGGCGCTAGGATACCTCAGCGCTGTCGCAGGCATCGCGGCGATGAGCGGCCTCATCGCGCTCATTGAGCACTTTGTGCAGTTCTCGAACATCTCGCTGCTCTATCTACTGGTAGTGCTCGCGCTGGCGGCGGTGTTTGGTCGCGGGCCAGCCATCGTCGCGTCAGTTCTGGCGTTCTTGGCCTACGATTTCTTCTTCATCCCACCGCTGCACAGGTTCACCATCGCCAATCCCGCCGAGTGGCTCTCGCTCTTCGCACTGCTGGCGACTTCGTTGGTGATCGGGCAGCTCACGGCCACCGTGCAGGCGCGTGCGCGTGACGCGCTAGAGAGTCAGCAGCGCACAGCGACGCTCTACGCTCTTTCGGAGCTCATCGCATCCACCCAGGGGTACGATAATCTGCTGCAAGCGCTCGCGAGCCGAGCCCGTGAGACTTTCGCTCCAGCCGGCGTACAGGCATGCGCGCTCATCCTGCCCGATGAGCAGGGCCGGCCTGTCACTCGCGCGCTCGCCCCGGCGGAGGGGACGGACACCGCTCCCCTTCGGCTCGCGTCACGCGAGCAGGCGGCTCAGGCGTCCTGGGTGCTCGAGCAGGGGCGGAGCGTCGGCAAGCCGGTGACCGACGCTGTTACTGATAGCCGCGCGCAAGCTGAGTTGGAGCAATGGTGCCTCTTTGTGCCACTGAGCACGGGTCGCCGCGTAGTCGGCGTGCTGGGTGTCATAGGAAGTCCTGCAGCGCTTCAATTGACCGGCTCGGCGGATTGGGAGGCCAAGGGGGCCACCGCACAGGCCCACGACAGGGCGCGGTTGTTCGCAGCGGTCTGCCGGCAATTCGCGCTGGCCCTCGACCGTGCCGCCCTGCAGCGTGAGGCGCTCCACGCGGAGGCGCTGCGAGAGAGTGACCGACTTAAGGACGCGCTGCTCGGCTCGGTCACGCACGACCTCCGCACGCCACTGGCCGCCATCCAAGTAGCCGGAGAGAGTCTTCTCGAGCCAGATATGACGTGGAGCGAGGCAGAGCGCCGAGAGTTTGCGGAGACCATCGTGAGCAGTGGTGATCGCCTAAGCAGACTCGTCAACAATCTGCTCGATCTCTCGCGGCTGGAGGCGGGTGTCGCGGCGCCGGAGAAGCGCTGGTACCCCATAGGCGATGTGATCGCGACCGTGCTTGACCGGCTGGACTTGGCCGGTCGCACGGCAGGCCGCACGATTGACGTCACAGTTGATGAGAACGTGCCGCCGGTGCCGATGGACCATGCCCAGATCGAGGAGGTGGTGACGAACCTGGTGGAGAATGCCCTGAAGTATTCGCCACCTAAGGGGGTCACTCGCATCAGCGCGCACGCGCTGACCGCCAGCCGTGAGCTCGAAGTGCGCGTTGCAGACCAAGGGGTCGGCATCCCACACGGAGAGCTGCAGGCGATCTTCGACAAGTTCTACCGCGTGCAGCACGTCGAGCTGCCCTGGACCACGCAGCGTCCGCCCGCTGGCACAGGCTTGGGGCTGGCAATCTCCGCCGCGATCATCCGCGAGCATGGAGGACGCATCTGGGCCGAGAGCGCACCCGGCGAAGGCGCAACCTTCACATTCACCCTGCCCCTCTCCGATGACACGGGACAAGAAACGCCAGCTGACTCCGAAGCCGTGGGCGCGCAGGTGGCGCCGCAGCGCGATCCGATGCGTGCGCCCGAGCCGCCAGTTGAAAGTTCCCCATCGCCGGGGTCAGAGGAGCTATCCGCCCCCGCGCCGCCAGCGACTGAAGAGGTGCAGGGATGAGCCGTAAAGAGCAGGAGTCGGGCGCTTCCACGCCGGCGGAAGCTGCACGGCCGCACGGCGTGCGCGTGCTGGTGATTGACGACGAGCCGGAGCTGCAGCGTGCCATCCGCACGCGCCTCACCGGCGGCGAGTTCGCGGTGGAGGGAGCCTACGACGGGGCGCACGGCCTGGACCTGGCCGCGCGCTGGCATCCCGACGTC
>DASUBU010000222.1:0-18927 GCA_035763125.1 Ktedonobacterales bacterium | reverse complement strand
GTCCTGCATGCCAAGCTCATCAACGAGCAGCACCAGCCGCCGTGCGCCAGCCTCAATGCAGAGCGCCGGCTGTGGATCGCGCAGTGTCTGCGGCACACCCAGCAGCTCGCCGAGCGCCAGCGCGGGAATCTCTTCGTACGCGTCATCCCCCTGCGGGGCGAGCATCGGCGCTTGCTCGCCGCCCTCGACCATGCGCGGGCTGGTGCGCACCCGCATGCGCCGTCGCGGGTTTCCGCCAGCCTGGTCATGCGTGACGGTCGTGAGCAGCTCGGTCGCCGGCAGGGCCCACGAGGCGGTGATGGCCGCGAAGGGCAGCGCGAACCGCTGGCTGCCCGCGCGCACGGTGAGCGCGGGCAGCACGCTGAGCGAGACTGGCACGCGGATCACAAAGACCAGCCCCTTGCCCGGCTCGCTGCGTGCCACAATGGTGCCTTTGAGCCGCTCTACCGCCGCCCGCACTTCGTCCAGCCCCATCCCGCGCCCGCCGTGCAGATCGGGCGTGCCGAGGCTCGACACGCCCGGCAGGAACATCAAATCAAGCGCCTGCTCGACGCTCAGCCGTTGCGCGAGATCGTGGGAGAGCAATCCGGCCGCCAGGGCCGACGCGGCCAGCAGGTGCGGATTGACGCCGCGGCCGTCGTCACCCACCTCGATCTCGACCTCGTGGCCGACTGTCCGCGCGCGGAGCCAGATGGCGCCGGCCGTGGGCTTGCCGGCTTCCGTGCGCTCAGACGGTGATTCGATGCCGTGCACGACCGCATTGCGCACGATTTGCAGCAGCGGCCCGGCCAATCCGTCTACGATCACACGGTCCAGCTCGACCGTCACAGTAGGCGTCGAGAATGTGGCCAGCTTGCCCTGGGCTGCCGCCAGCCGCCGAACTTGCACCGCCAGCCGCGGCACGATCTCGCTGAGCGGGACGAGCCGGATGCGCATGACATCGCGCTGGATGGCGTCGGTAGCCATCTCCTGCTCCTCGCAGGCCTGGCTCAATCGCCGCAGAACGTCACGCAGGGTGCGACCGGTGACGGAGAGATCTTGCACCACCTCGTCAATCGCCCGCATCGCTTCGTCAAAGGCTCCGAAGCGCTCGAGATCCAGGTCGCTCGGTCGGGGTGCCACTGGACCGCTCGACTCGGACGGCTGCGCTGTCCGCTCTCCGGCGTTGGTCAGGCCGCGGCTGGCGAAGCCGCCTGGCGTCCCGCTCGTTGCCGGCACGGGAAGACCGGCCGGAAAGGCCGGCCGCGCATCAGTGATCTGACCTACAAGCTGCGCGGCGCGCGCGAGCAGTCGTTCAAGCTCGGACGCTTGTTGCATCGCCTCGGCGCGCACACGCAGCAGCGACGCGCGCCCTTGGGCCAGGCCGCTGACGTGACGGAGTAGCTCGTCCAGCCGGCGCAGATCCACACGTAGCGGCATCTCCGAGATCGCCGGCAGAATCGCGGTGTCCACCTCACCGGAGTCCTCGACGAGGGGCCATGTGGGGGATGGCGGCTCTTCGGCGGCCGGCGTGGGACTGCCCGCCAGCAGCTCGCCACGCACCTGCGCCGCGCGCTCGATCAGCGCGGGCTCGGGCTCGCGCTCATCCTGCGCGGCCGTCTGCGCGGCATCGAGCAGCCCCAGCAGCGCCACCAGCGCCACCGCCACCAGCGCACGGTCGAGCGCGGGCCGCGAGAGAGCCGCCCTCGCCACGTCTTCGAAGATGAGTGTCACGCCAGCGAAGACCTCGTAGCCGAGCGTCGCCGCCGTGCCTTTCACCCGATGGGCGACGCGGCCCATGCCGAGCAGCGCGTCGCCAGCGCCCGCGCCGTGCTCGCGCTCCAGCCGCAGCACATGCCAGCGCAGCTCGTCGAGCGCCTCCGCAGCCTCTTTGACGAAGAGCCGCTTCAGCTCCGGCGGGATGACGTCGAGGTCTTCGAGCGGGCCAGCGGCTGGCAGGGTGTGGCTGGCCATGCTCTCCGGCACTGCCGAGGTTGCGTCCGGTGGTGGTGCGTCGTCGCCGGGAGCCGGCTGCGCTGGCTGCGCGGCCTGCACCGGCTGTGGCGGCTTCCATGCGGATGGGCGCAGCGTCGTCGTGTGGAAGCCACGCAACACGGCGAGGTCCTGCTCGGAGAGCTGAACACCGCTGGCTTGCTCGGTCGAGTCGCCAGGCCCAGACGCACCCCCCACTGCCTCCTCCGCGTCCAGGTCGCGCGCCAGGCTGTCCTCATCGCGGTCATCCATGGGCGCCCGCCCTCCGCTCTAGCGCACGCAGCAGATCGTTCAGCAGCGCCTCCGCCTCGATCACGGCATGCCGGCGACCGCTGCCGGAGGCGACCAGCCAGCCAGTGAGGTACGGGCGGGCGATCGGCGGTGTCTCTCCGGCCCCATCCGCCCCGCCGGGCTCACCAGGCGGCACCAGCTCGTCGTCGCGCGCCGTGGCGATCGCGCCGACCTCCGTGACCAACCACGCCAGGGTCTGCTCGCCCGTCCCAACGAGCAGCGCGCCTGCTGGGTCCAGCGCGCGTGTGGCGCCGGCACCCGGCAGCAGCAGCGGCGCGGGATCTACCAGGCCAAAGAGCTCGGCGCGCAGCGCGAAGACACCCAGCAGCCACTCCGGGCTCTCGGGCAAGCGCACCGCCGATGGACAAGACGGCAGCACCTCGCGCAGCGCGGAGAGGCGTACCGCACAGGCGGCGCCCGCGCACGCAAAGAGGAGGTAGTCGGCCGGCGCCAGCTGGGCGGCACGTGAGAGCGACGCGCCGGCATCTGAGAGTGCGATGGTATCTACGACCCTGGTGGCTGCCCCGGCTGGTGAGCTGGAGCCGGCGAGAGTATTGTTCGCCTCAGCCTGTTGTTCCACGTCCGCCTCCCTCCACACAGCCGATCACTGCCGCATGCGCACAGCCCCCAGGGGTTCGATATCCTGCGGCTTATGGCTTGGGTGGGCCGTCTCCCTGCGGTGGCACGGTCTGTGGTGCCGGCGGCAGCGGATACTGCAGCACCTCACAGACCTGCCGCACGAGTTGCGACACACGGAATGGCTTGCCGATGAAGTCTCGCGCGCCCACCATCCGGCTGCGCAGCCGGTCAATGACGTGGTCGCGCGCCGTCAGCATGATGATGGGCGTCCGCTCCAGCCCGCCGTTGGAGCGCAGAATCTGGGCGACCTCGTAGCCATCCATCTTCGGTAGGCCGATATCGAGCAGCACCAGATCGGGCGCCGGCACCTCTTGGCTGCTGAGCGCCTTGAGCGCCTCGATGCCATCGGGGAAGGCGATGGTGGGGATGCCCACTCGCGCGAAGCTGGCCTGCACGATCGTCCGGACAGATGGTGAATCATCAATCACCATGATCGTCGGCGCCGTGCTCACCGTCGTGTCAAACGCGTCGTCGGGCTGGCCAGCGCCTGGCTGGCCTGTGTGCGGTCCTCGCAATAGCACGCCTCCTCTGTTGATTGCGCCGCGGGCGATGCTTGCCGCGCGCATTCTACGGTGCCACGCCGCGCGATGTGCACACAATCGTTAGCCGGTGGGCCAGCGCCCAGCCCTCGGTACACCATAACGCGCGGCGACGGCGCCTCCCCCGGATGGCCCATGCCCACGCTCGCGCCGTCGGCGGGTCGCCTGGCTAGCCCGCGGACGGCTGCTCGCGAAAGGTCTGGAAGAGCGCCTCCCACGCCTCCCGATTTTGTCCGCGCTCGGTGGGCGAGGCGACCCGCGCGTTGATCACCTCGAAGGCCGCGGTGAGCGCTCGCTCCAGCGCGTCATAGGCCTGGTCGTAAAACTGCTTGGCCGCGCCGATCGCGTCGCGTGACGAACCCTCCAGCGAACGCTTGCAGAACCGTCCGAACGTGTCGAGATCCAGGCGATTGTTCTCGATGGTGAACCGGTACTCGTTGACGCCGACCACCCCCCGCTGAGCCAGCAGCGAGGCCAGCGTGTCGGGCGCCAGCGTCAGTCCGCTCTCCTGGCAGGCGTCGGCCAGCGCCCGCATCGTCTGATTGATGAATCCGGCCATCGTGGTCAGGCGGCCGGCGAGCGACCGGCGCTTGTGCCAGTCGTGCTCCATACTGATCAGCAGAGTGAAGAGGTCGAAGTGCTGCATGTTGAGCAGCTCCGCCTCTTTGGGCAGACCAGGCCCGCCAGCGCCGCCGAGCGGCACGAGCACCCCCTGCCGCACCATCATTCCCGCCCGCTGCGCCACCTGGAGCTCCGGCACGCGTAGCGCCGTCGCGATGCGGCGGATCGTCTGATGCTGGTTGACTTTGGCGATCACGAGCCAATCTTCGGCCGCGAAGCGCAGTGGGTGGCCGCGGGGCGGCTCGACGGGTAGCGCCAGGCGCGTGCGCATGCCATCCGCGAGATAGGGCTGCAATGGCTCCCACGCGTGCTCGTGGCGCAGCATCTCCATCATCACGTCCTGCACATCAATGCGCGGCATGCCGGCCTGCGCGGGCAGATGCTCGCCGGGATGGAATTCGTACCAGCCGGCGTTCCACTGGGCCAGCTCGCGCGCGATCCACATTGTCTGCGTGCGGAGCGCATCGTGCAGCATCTCGGCGGTCAGCAGGCCCAGGTCAATCAGCCGCTCACCGATGCGCTTGCCGAAGGGATCCGCCTTTTGCTGGCGAAAGGCGTAATCGAGCTCTGGTGCGGTGACCAGATCGAGCTGCTGCAAGACATGCCCCAGCGTCAGCGCCTCGGTGTCGAGCTCGGTGCAGCTCACCAGCGTGCCCCGATCGAAATACAAGATGCCCGCTTCGCCGGCGTCTTTGTGCAGATGCAGCGCTCCGCTGCTGGGGCCGAGCCCCATCATCTGGAGCAGCTCGACCAGCCGGAACGCTTCGAGCCGGCCACTGAGAACGCTGCCGCTTACCACCTGGCTGCCTCACTCCTCCCGGCGATCCAGCCGCTTCGGCGATGCCACGCCGGCCATTATACCCTAGCCCTCTGCTGGTAACAAGGGACCGAGTGTGCGCACATCCGCTCCAGCCAGCGCGGCTGCCAGCTCTGCCGCTGTATTGCTCAGCGTTGGGTGGCGCAGGTCGGGGGCGATCTCGGCCAGCGGCGCCAGCACGAACGCGCGCTCGGCGACGCGCGGGTGGGGCAGCGTCAGCTCGGCGCTGTGCAGCACAAGATCATCGTAGAACAGCAGGTCTATATCAATGAGGCGCGGGCCGTAGCGCGGTCCGGGCACGCGCCCAAGCGCCCGCTCGATCTGCTTGGCCGCTCGCAGCAGCGCGAGTGGCGTGAGGCTGGTGCGGCCGGCGGCGACCAGATTGTGGAATCGCGGCTGCTCCGTCACGAGCAGCGGAGCAGTATCGTAGACGGACGAGAGACGCTCCACCGTGACGTAGGGTCGCAGTCGGTCCAGTGCGGCGCGCAGCAGCGCGTCGCGGTCACCCTGGTTGCTGCCCAGGCCCAGGTACACGGCGTGGAACGCCTCATCCTCCTCCTGCGCTGGATTCGCTGGCTGCGCCGGCTCAATTGACTCCACTGGCCGCCTCCTCACCTGAGTCGTCACTGTGCCATCGTCACATATCCCGTCACGTATCGGACGCTATGTGGCAGAGCGATGCGGTATGATAAGAGCGATCACCACGGAGCCAGGCATGCGAGCGGCGTGGCCAATGATCGGGTAAACACCTGACGCGCCCGCTGGACGCTATGCGGTAGCATAGCACTAGGCAGTGGCTCGCGGGACGACAGGTACCCGCGGGCGAGGATCACTGCGAAATGGGCAGGCAGCAGTCTACATGATCGGTTTGATCGGACTCGATCACCACTCGACCGGCGTCGAGCTGCGCGGGCGGGTGAGCTTCGCCGAAGAGCGTCTCAACGCCGCACTGGCCGCGCTGAGCGAGGATCCGGCGATCGCGGAGGCCGTGATTCTCTCGACCTGCAACCGCACGGAGGTGTACCTCGCGGGCGAGCACTGGCCGGCGGCAGCAACGGCGGTGCGGCGTTTCCTGGCGGCCCGCTTCGCACAGCACGCCAACATCACGGCCAGCGGTGCGGCGACCCACGCGGCGCCAGACGCCTCAGATGAGGCAAGCGTCTTGCCGGAGGCGCTGGCGCAGGCGCTTTACGAGCGCGCCGGGCTCGATGTCGCGCGGCATCTGTTCCACGTTGCGGCGGGGCTGCGCTCGATGGTGGTGGGCGAGCCGCAGATCCTCGGCCAGGTCAAGGAAGCGCTTGGGGCGGCCGAGGCGATGGGCACGTCTGGCGACGAGCTACGGGCGCTCTTCACGACGGCGATCAAGGCTGGCAAGCGCGTGCGCACGGAGACGCAGATCACCCGCGCGGATCGCTCTGTGGCAGCGCGAGCGGTGCGGGTGGCTGGCGAAGCGCTCGGCGATTTGGGCGGCGTTTCCGCGCTGCTGGTGGGCGCGGGACGCACCAGCCAGCTCTGCGCGCATCTGCTGCGCGACGCCGGTGCGGGGCGCATCCTGCTCGCCAATCGTACGCCCGCCACGGCTGCTACACTGGCCGCCGAGGTTGGCGGCGAGGTGATCTCGCTGGGCCGCGTGGAGGCCGCGATTCCAGAGGTGCGACTAGTGATAAGCGCGACCGCCGCGCCGCGCCCAGTCTTGCGGACGGCGGATGTCGCACGCGGGGTGCGGGGGCGCCACGCGCCGCTGGTCGTCTTTGACCTGGCCGTTCCGCCGGATGTCGAAGAAGCGGTGGGATTGCTGCCGCAGGTGTCGCTCTACACGCTCGACACCCTGCACCGGCTCGATCCAGCGGGGTCGGAGGCCGGATCGGAGCGCACAGTTGAGCTGGCACGCGCCGAGGAGATCGTCGAAGAGGCGGTGCGCGAGCTGCAGCGCGCGCAGACGCTGCGGCTGGCGGTCCCTGGGATCGCCGCGCTGCGCCGGCACGTGGACCGCTCCGAGCGGATCGAGGTCGAGCGTGCGCTCTCGCAGCTCGCTCACCTCAGCGACGACGACAAGGCCGTCGTTTCGCGTCTGGGCCAGCGCCTGGTGGACAAGATGTTCCATCACCTGGTCTCGCGCATTCGCTCGCTGGCCGAGTACGACGAGATCCCGCCAGAGGTTACGATGCGCGTGCTGACCGAGCTGTTCAGCGACCCCGATGCGCCGCGCGAGCCGGCAGCTAGCGAATAGATCTGCGTCCGTGTTGTTCCAGCGGCCATCATGGCTGGTGTGCGCAGACACAGAAGCGCATGCCAGCGTGCTGTGGGCCGCGTGTTCGCCCCAGCGAACACGTGGCTGGCTTGTCAGCCATCAACTGCGTCTGGCCAAGGCAGGATGGTGAGGGCAGGCCACTCCGCAACCCATCGTGCGGCTTTTGTTTCGTAGACCTCACGCGGTGCGAGCACAGGGTTCGGGCGGACAATCAGCGCAAAGAGATCGCGGAAACCATGCGGTGCATACACATGAACAACACCGCGGGCGTCTGTTCTCACACCGTAACAGCACGCCGTGGACGCGAAGTGGTCTATGGCATCTTCGCAGCTGGTGAACGGCTTTGCAGGGACACCAAACTTCTGCTCGTACCACAGATGCACACGGGCCTCATTCCTCACCTCGATACGTGCGTCAACGTCCGAGAACAGCTCGCTCACCCGCTGGATGACCGCATCTTCTGCTTCATACGAGAGGTCGCGCTCTTCGAAGTAGAAGATGTCATAGTCCTTGATGCCGGCTTGAGGATCGCGGTCTGAGACGACATTCCACACCGTTTGGAAGACACCGCCAGCGGTTAGATACCAATCCCCAAGTCCCAGCAGAGGCATACGTTCGAGGATCGCTCCAACTACTGGGTTACTGAGCACAGCGCTCAGAAACGCCTGACGCTCATCTGTGAAAAGTGCCTTCTGGTCTGTACTGCTCATCTGCCATTCAGCCTCTCACCTACACGCTCTGCACGGACTACAACATAGCCCATCCGTTTAGTGATCATGTGCCTGGCTCACCATATCATCGCCCGCCCCGTTGACCGCTCTGCGCGTGCCGGTATATACTCGTCGCGCCCAACTGACAGGGGATAGCCGCACAGCAGGAGAGCGGCCAGCAGCGAGAGGGAGCGAGGGGAAGCGGCGTGACGGCAACATACCGGCGCAGCGGTGCGCGTGTCTGGCTGGGCGCGGTCGCCCTGCTCGCGCTGGCTCTCGTCACGCTGGCAAGCGCCGCCTGCGGCACGACCACCGCCCGTCCGCCAGCTCTGCACGCCGGCATCTTCACCAGCGATGCCTACCACTTCCGCCTGAGCTATCCCGACGGATGGAAGCTGACGACGCTGCCCGACACGTCGCCCGCGATCCCCCTCACGCTACAGATCACCCACACCAGCATCCTTCAGGCAAGCGCGTCGTTCGTTTCGACGCTCGCCCTCAGCGTCATCAACATCCACGACCCGACCGAGGCCACGCCGGTCGCGCTGCTGCAGAAGCAGCTCCACGCCGCCGGCGGAGGGTATCAGGCGATCACGCTGGCCGGCCGTCCTGGCTTTCAGAACGCTCCAACTCAGCAGACCTCGCCCGATGGCAAGCTGACCATCACTCACACCGAGTACTATCTCTTCGCCGGCAGCTACGAATATGCCTTGAGCACCGATGTCGTCTCTGGCGATGGCGCCGATGGCCCCTTGCAGCAGATGCTACAGAGCTTCGCGCTGCTGAGCTGAACGGGCCGCCCAGGCAGCTTGCGCAGCATCAGAGCCGCTTGCGCTCGGCGGGCATCGCGTCGTGCTCGCGCAGCCGCTCCACCAGCCAGGCTTCGTCGTGGATTGCCAGGCCGAGCTTCTGTGCCTTTTCGAGCTTGTTGCCTGGCGCCTCGCCCACGATCAGATGACTCAGCGACTTCGAGACGCCGGCGGCGATCTTGCCGCCAAGCGCCTGAATCGCCTGCTCCGCCTGTCCGCGCGTCAACTCCGCCAGCGAGCCGGTCAGCAGGAACGTCTGGCCGGCGAAGGGCAAGCCATCCACGCCCTCGGGGTGTGGCTCCTCTGCGGGCAACTCCAGTTGCAGGCCCGCGGCACGCAGCCGGTCCACCAGCGCCCGGTTGACCTCCAGCCCCGTCCATTGGGCCAGGCTCTCGGCAATCTTCGGTCCGATGCCCGGCAGCGCGTTGATCTGTTCGATGGAGGCAGCCAGCACCGCCTCCATCGAGCGGAAGCCCTCGGCTACGATCTCGGCCGCCTTCTCGCCCACGTAGCGGATGCCCAGGCCATAGAGGACGCGCGGGAACGGCACGCTCTTGCTAGCCTCGATCGCCGCCAGCAGATTCGTCACGCTCTTCTGCTGAAAGCCTTCGAGCCGCAGCAGGTCATCGGCCTTGAGGGCGTAGAGGTCGGCCACATCGTGCACCATGCCGGCATCAACCAATTGCGCCACACGCTCCTCACCCAGCCCACGGATATCGAGCGCGCCCCGGCTGACGAAGTGGCGCAGGCGCTCCAGCCGCTGGGCAGGACAGGCGGCGTTGGTGCAGTAAGCCAGCACCTCGCCCTCCGCCCGGAAGACCGGCTGCTGGCAGGCGGGGCAGTGCGTCGGCGGTGTCCAGGGGACCTGCGAGCCGTCGCGCAGCTCGGGCAGCGCCTTGACGATGCCGGGGATGACGTCGCCGTGGCGCTGCACCACCACTGTGTCGCCGATCCGCAGATCGCGGCGCTCGACCTCGTCGAAGTTATAGAGCGTCGCCCGCGAGACCGTCACACCGCCGATAGGCACCGGCTGGAGCCGTGCATTGGGGATCAGCGCGCCGGTACGGCCGACCGTCACGACGATGTCGGTCAAGACGGTGTTCGCCTCGATCGGCGCGAACTTGTAGGCGATGGCCCAGCGCGGATCGCGCGCCACCGAGCCAAGCTCTTGCTGCTGCCAGCGTGCGTCAATCTTGATCACCGCGCCGTCAATCTCGAAGGGCACACTGAAGCGCATGCGCTCCATGGCCTCGCAAAACGCCTGCGCCTCCTCGAGCGTCGCCAGCGGGCGCGCCAGCTCGCTCACCTCGAAGCCCCAGGCACGCAGCCGTGCATGCACCTCGCGCTGGCTGTCGGGCTCTGGCGCGCCTTCGATCAGGCCGATCTGATAGGCCAGGAAGGAGAGCGGGCGCGAGGCCGTCACGGCAGGATCCTTCTGGCGCAGCGAGCCGGCCGCGGCGTTGCGCGCGTTGGCGAAGAGCCGCGGCTCCGCGCCAGCCTGTCGCGCCTCCTCGGCCAGTCGCTCGTTGAGCGCCTCGAAGTCGGCGCGGCGCATGTAGATTTCGCCGCGGATCTCAACGCGTGTCGGGATTGGGTGGTCGTCGTCGGGCCGCAGCGCGTCGGGGACGCTCTTGACCGTACGGATGTTGGCGGTCACATCCTCGCCGACCACGCCGTCGCCGCGCGTGGTGCCCGCGACCAGCTTGCCGTCCTCGTAGACGAGATTCATGCTGAGGCCATCAATCTTGGGCTCGCCAACGTAGGCAAAGGTGGCGTGCGGCAGCAGGCGTTGCGCGCGCTGCTGCCAGGCCAGCAACTCCTCCGGCGTGCGCACGTTCGCCAGGCTGAGCATCGGCGTCAGGTGGCGCACCTTGGTGAAGACCGAAACCGCTTCGCCCGAGACGCGCTGCGTCGGCGATTCGGGCGTCACCAGCGCGGGATACTGCTCCTCAAGGTTTTTCAGCTCGCGCACCAGCTCGTCGAACTCGGCATCCGACATGAGGGGGTTGTCCAGCGCGTAGTAGGCGTGCTCCGCCTCACGAATGCGCTCGCGCAGCTCCTCGACCCGCGTGAAGACCTCCGGCGGCGCGGCGGCCTTGGCGGAGCGCCGGGTGCGCTTGGGCGCGGGGACTGCCGTCTCCGATGCCGTCTGCGCGGCCTTCTCCGCCTCGGTGGCTTCCGCTGTCTTCGTTCGTGGTGTGCGTGCCGCCACGCTCGACCTCCCTTTGCCTCAGGCAGACGCTCCGCGTGCACGCTGGCTCTCGCGCGAGAGGGGATTGGTCGCAGACCGTGTGCCCCACTGTCGCGCGGGCCGGCGACACGGCGAGCATACCAGCGTGCTCGCAGCCGTCGCTATGCTGTTCTCTTTGGGCTACGACGGAACGGCTAAGCGTCCGACACGTCCCCACTATCTCGCGCCGGCTGCCGCACCCGCAGCGCCCCCGGCACCACGCGCGCCTCGAAGCGCGCGGCGCGCATCACTTCGCCGTCAATGTGGGCGTAGATGGGTCCGACGGCGGCCATTGTCACCGCACGCACCCGCCGCTGCGTCACCTCCGGCTGGTCGAGGTGCTGCCCCTTCTCCACCAGCGGCAGCAGCCGCAGCGCGCGGAGCTGCGAGGGCTTGGCGAGCGTGCAGAGATCCAGCAGCCCGTCACGCGGGTCGGCGCCGGGGTTGATCTCGAAGCCGCCGCCGTAGGTGGGGCCGAGGGTGAGCGCCGCCAGCGCATAGGTGCGGCTGGTCGGCGGCTCACCGTCCACCTCGACCGTCAGCTCCGGGCAGCGGTTGTAGTGGAAGATCAGCTCAGTGAGGCTGGCCGCCCAATAGAGCGCCTGGCCGCGTAGCAGCGGCACTCGCTTGAGATTGTTTGCCGCGACGTTGATGTTGGCGTCTATACCCACGCCGACCGAGTTCGTGAAGTAGCGGTCGTTGAGCAGCCCGACGTCCATCGCCAGCGGCACGCCGGTGAGCGCGATCTCTAGCGCGCGCGCCGGATCGGCGGGCAGACCGAGCGTGCGGTGGGCGTAGTCATTGCCGGTGCCGCAGGGCACGATGCCGAGCGTCACGCCCGTTCCGGCGGCGAGCAGGCCGTTGGCGACCTCCGAGGCGGTGCCGTCGCCGCCGACGGCGATCACGTCGCGTCCGACGCTGGCCGCCTCACGCGCGATGCGCTCCGCGTCGCGTGGGCCTTTGGTCAGCAACAGCTCCGCGCGGCCCTGGCGCACTGCGCGCTCTAGCAGCGGCCGCAGGCGACGCGCGCGCCCCCCGGCACTGGTCGGGTTGAGGATAATGACCGGCATCGCCGACCCAGCCTGCGCAGCGCTCGACTCACCCATGGTCCGCCTCCTCGCCCGGCGACGCCTGCCGGCGCGCAGACTCCCGCCCCGCGTGATCCGCAGCGTATTGGCCGCCAGTATACCCGCATCTCGCGCTGGCGCATAGCTCCGATGCGCTCGCGGCAGCGAAACCGCTAGCGCCCGGGTGCGAGGGGTGCTCGTCGCGGCAGTGAAAGCGCCGACGCTCGCCTGGGGCGAGAAGGGCTGAACACCCTGGGCCAATCGCCACGCCAGCAGCGCATGGATCGCGCTCGTCTGCGCGGCAAGGCGTGCTACGATACACGCCGGGTTACGGGTCAGGCCGCCAAGCTGAGATGTGGGGCATGTTGAGGCCGGTGGCGCTACCGGTCAAAAGGGAAGCGGGCGGATACATGACGCACGACACCACCCGGAAGCCGCTGGTGGTCGGCATTGCCGGAGGCACCGGCGCCGGCAAGACGACGGTCGCGCGCGCGGTGATTGATGCGGTGGGTCCCGAGCGCGTGGCGGTGCTGCCCGAAGACGCCTACTACCGCGAATACGCGCACCTGGACGAGGCAGAGCGGACGCGCATCAACTGGGACCACCCCGACGCGATCGAGACGCCGCTGCTGCTGACCCATCTGCGCGCGCTCATCGCCGGCCAGGCCATCGCGCGGCCCGTCTATGATTTCGCCGCCTACTCCCGCGCACCACGCACGGTGGCGATCGAGCCGCGACCGGTGATCGTCGTGGAGGGCATCCTGATCTACGTCGAGCAGCAGATGCGCGACCTGTGCGACGTGAAGGTCTTCGTGGATACCGACGCCGACCTGCGCTTCATCCGCCGGCTCAGGCGCGACGTGGCGGATCGCGGCCGAACTGTCGAGAACGTCGTCGGCCAGTACCTGGCGACGGTGCGGCCGATGCACCTGGCCTTCGTCGAGCCGACCAAACGCTATGCTGATCTCATCGTGCCAGAGGGCGGCGAGAATCAGGTCGCTATTGATCTGCTGCGCTCGGCGCTCTTGCACCGTATCCGGGAAGCGAACATTCCTGCGAACGGCGGCTAGCACTCGTGATGACACAGGTGGCCGGATGGGATCGTGTAGCTGCGGGGGATCGGCGGCGAGGCATCGTAGAAGGTGGACTGAGGAAGTCTACCCGCCGTCGTTCGGGACTGCCATCCAGACGTCAGCACCACATGTACACAAGTGCTCCCACCAAATATGAAGCACAGCACATGTAGACTGACACGGTGCGCGCCGGTCGCGTTGCCTCATGGCGTAGCCCGAACTCATCTGGAAGGGATATGCTCTCGTGCCTGCTATGCCCGACGATCGCGGCGGTGCCGCGGTGAACCGGCTTGCCACCATCACAACCGCCGCCCTGCTGGTGGTGCTGCTGGTCGCGGCGCTGCCTGGGTGCGGGTCCTCTGCGTCCTCGGCATCCTCGACGGTACGCAAACATCCAGCATGGGCACCGCCGAGTGCGCCGCCGCTGCTGGCCGGCGATACGCTGTGGGCCGGCGTGCCATCTATGCTGTGGGGCACCAACGACACACAGATCTACGACCAGCAGCACAGCCTGATCACGCTGCCGGTGATCCAACGCGAGACCAAGGCTGACCACCTGGCGCTGATCCGCACCTGGCTGTTCCAGGTTGACCTGGCCTCGGGGCAGCCGGAGACCGACGCCTACCAGCAGAGCAAGGTTGGCGCGGCGCTGGCCACCGGAGCGCGGGCACTCTGCGAGCTGCCGACGGCGAACAGCATGGCCTATGACGAGCGCATGGTCACGCTGTTCAAGGGCAAGTGCTCCTACTACGAGTTCATGAACGAGCCGGACGACGAGCAGGTGCCTGTTGACACCTACATCGCGGAGTGGGCGAGCGAGATCCCCAAGCTGCGTGCCATTGATGCGCGCGCCACGTTCGGCGGGCCGGCCGCCGCGGCGCCGCAGTACAGCCAGTGCACCTACGGCCCCAACGAGACCGTGTGCTACTTGCAGAAGGTGCTGCAGGGGATGGCGAAGAGCGGCGTCAAGCCGGATTTCGTCACGTTCCACTGGTATCCGTGCTACAACGATGCGGCCGACGCATGTCTGGCGAAGGCCGGCACCTACGGCGCGCAGGTGACGATGGTGCGGGACTGGCTGACGCAGTATTTCGGCTCGGCAGGCGCGCACATACCGGTCGGCGTGACCGAATGGAATGCCGACCCGTCCGCGCCGATGCCGCCGTACGCCAAGGACCCGTGCTGGATCGAGCAGTTCACGACGACGGCCATCGAGAGCATGGCCCATGCCGGCGCGTCGTTCGCCAATCAGTTCGACCTGGCCAGCTACAGCGGCTACGGCAGCGACGACATGGTGGATATCTACAAGAACGGCGCCGCCAAGCCGCAATACGTGGCGATGCTGGGCGTGATGAATCAGGTCTCTCCCTACGGCACGCTGCCCACGCCGCCGCTGGCGTTCACGCAGCCGGCGAGCTGTCCCGGCGCGACCGCCGCACCCTCCGGCTCGCCGTCGCTGACGCCGTAGCACAGCAAGGCCCGGGTCCGGCCTGAAGCGCCGGGGCGAATCCCCTCCTGGCAAGCGTCACGCAAGAAGCGCTCTGGGTTGTTGGCTCGCGGGCTGAAGGACCACGGCGACTCCTGCGCCCACTCCACGTGAGCCTGCATCTCAAGAGGCGTGGTGCCTCCACGATGCAGGCCAGCGCAGTCGGTCGATCAGCCCTGCAGCGCCAGATCGGCCGTGATGGCGAGCTGGCTCGCGCTCCAGACCTGCGTCACCAACAGGGCATTGGTGCGGGCGGTCAGGTCGCCGCCGCTGGAAGGAGCGGCCGGTGAGTTGGCGGGCCGCGTCGCCGCGATATCCACATAGACTGTCGTCGAGGCGCCGGAGGGCGCCGCCTGGGCAAGCTGCTGGAAGCGCGAGGCAGCGGCCAGCGACGGCGCGGAGCCGTTGGCGGTGTTGATGATGGCGGCGAGGTCAGCCTGCGTGCCGCTGAGGATGAGCGTGCCATGCACCTGCGCCGCATATCCGGCAGGCGTGGCCTTGGGCGTGGGCAGCCCGTTTCCAGCCTGCACTGTGGGCTGCGGCTGATACCACGGCTGACCGGAGGGCGCGTCAATCTCAGTGGCCGGGACGCCGGCCACTGTCACCGGCTTGAGGGTCCAGCCCTGCTTGGCCGCGGCGCTCCGCAGAAGCTGATCGGCCGCGGCGGAATCGGGCGCGCGCAGCAGCAGCGCGATACCAGGCTGGCTCTGCGGGTTGGAGCCACTTGTGTGGAGGACGACGACCGCCCCCGGCTGCTGGAAGACCGCGCTGCTGGCCGGCGTGCCAGTAAGCTGCTCGAAGGGGTCGCCGACAGCGGTGGTGACGCCGGTGGCCGTCGTCGCGAGCTGCTGGCTGGCGGAAACTGCCGCGCCCAGATTGGCGCTGCCGCCGTAGGCGGCAGCGCTAGCCGGGACCAGCTGGGCGAGGCTGGTGGTATCCCCGCCCAGGTCGCCAATGCCCGCCGGACGCTGGCCCTTGAGCACCATCTGCGCCCGCAGCCCAGCGGCGGTCCACTCGAGATAGCCACCTGCCGTGGGGTAGCTATCCAGCAATGGGCTATGGAACACGCCGGCGGCGGGGCCACTCAGCGTGCGCAGGATGCCTTGCAGATCCACGTAGAACGTGCCGAAGCGGTCGGCGGGCAGGTCGCGAGTGATAGTGGTAAAGGCGGAGTTGTCGCTCAAGCTGCTGGAGCCGCCGTTGAGGCGGTCAATGACGGCGTGCGCGGCGTTGGGGTCGCTGGCGATCAGCGCCCATCCTTTGCCGGCGGTGACGGTAACGCCAGGGCTGCTCGCGCCTGGGTCGTATACCGTGGCCACGCCAGGGGCGCCGGGCGCCGACGACGAGGCGAAGTCGCTCGTGGAGGCGACGCTATAGAGCGTGAAGCCGCCATAGGACGTCTTTGAGACGGTGTGGCCGTGCTGGGTCTGGAAGTCGGCGGCCTTCTTCATCGCCGCCTGAGCCAAGCCGTCATCGTGCGACTGCAAGAGGTACGCAAAGCCGATATTGGCATTCGGGCCGGCGCCCGCTCCCTGTGGAGCGGTGCGCGGGAAGGCGGCGAAAGCAAGATTGCGAGAGAGCCAGGGCACGATGTCGTGCTGCCAGTCGAGGCCAGTCTGCTGACGCAGAGATTCGGTCTGCCCGCTCCCTTTGGTGAGGTCGCCCTCGGTCACATGGTGGTTATTGACGGCCGCCTGCACGGTGTCAATGCCGGCGAAGAAGAGCGTGTCGCGCGGGAAATACTGCGCGGCGGTCAGCTCTTGATGCGCGGCGAAGGCGCGGTACAGCCAGATGCCCGAGGTCGCCAGCGTCACCACCAGCAGCACCGCCGAGAGAACCGCCAGCACGCGATGCCGCGAGCGTGGTCGCCCTGTGGCGGGCGTCGTGGGCGTCGGGTACGCCATGCCAGTCATCCCCGCCTGCCAGGTGGTCCCCTGGCTGGTAGACCAGCCGCCGCTAGGTGGCGGTGGTGGCGGTGCCGCGGTGAGCGTCTGCGCGGGGTTGTCTGTGCCAGCTGGCTGGACTGGCGCGGTGGGCGGGAGGGCCGCCGGAGGCGGCGGAGACACAGGTGTCTGGCCGATGGTCGTGCCAGCCGCGGATGTAATGGGCGCGCCGCAGCTCGCGCAGAAGACTTGCGTGGGGTCCACCATCCGCCCGCACTGCCCACAGAACGTCGTCACGCCCGGCTGCTGTCCCTGGGGGTATCCCGATCCCGGTGTCATGTGCATCCTACCCTACCCTACCCTTCCCGTCCCATGCCTCCGCCCATGCGCGAACGAGGCCACGTAGCGTGCGCCGTCTGGCGCATCGCTCATATCATGCAAGCCGAGTTGTCACCGCTACCAGTACGTACATCTATGGACGCTGGTTTCAGCGATTTAGTGCCCGGCCACGGAGCGACTGCCGCCACCAGGCAGCAGAGTCCAAAAATGTAGTCCCACGGGCATATCCAGAATGCGCGCCCAACGGTATAATGTCGGCGTCGAGCGTGGACCGGGTGGCGGCCGCCGAACGGTGGCAGTGGCGTGAGTTGGTGCGAGCGTGCGCTGGTTGCCGGGGAGGATCGCATGGAGCAGTTGACCAATCTGGTCGTCTCAGAGGGCGAACTGGGCAACATCGCGCGCGTGCTGGGACGGTTGATGCTGGATACGCGCGCCTCGCACGTGCTGCTGCTGGACAAAAGCGGCCAGCTGATCGCGACACAGGGACAGGTGGGACAGCGTGACCTCATCGCGCTGGGGGCGCTGCTGGCCGGCGCCTTCTCCTCGTCGCGGCACGTCGCGCAGATTCTGGGCGAGACCGACTTTCGCCACATCTTGCAGCAGGGCGTCCAGGAGAGCATCTACACGAGCCTGATCGGCGAGCAATGGCTGCTGGTGGTCGTCTTCGACAAGCAGACGCATGTCGGGCTGGTGAAGGTGCTGTCTCGCAAGGCCGTCGAGGAGCTGGAGCGCGTGCTGGAGCGCGTGCGCGGCGCCGGCGCACAGGCCCGAGAGGCGGTCGTCAACGTGCAGTTCCGCAGCTCCGTCGAGAATACGATTGACCTGCTCTTCCAGGATTAACCGCACCCCATGGCCCTCATCAACGTCGCCAGCCGCGAGATCCACTGCAAAATTGTCTACTATGGCACCGGCTTCTGCGGCAAGACCACCAACCTCCAATACATCTATGGCCGCGCCCCGACGACGGCGCGCGGCGATCTGTTGACCATCAACACCGAGAGCGAGCGCACGCTCTTCTTCGACTTTCTGCCGCTGGACCTGGGGGCCGTGCATGGCTTCCGGGTGCGCTTCCACCTCTATACGGTGCCGGGGCAGGTGCTCTACGAGCGCACGCGGGTAGCCGTGCTGAATGGGGTGGATGGGGTGGTCTTCGTGGTGGACTCCTCTCCGGAGAAGCTCGACGAGAACTTCGCGAGCCTGATCGAGCTTGAGACCAACGTGCGGCACCTGGGCAAAGACCTGGGCGAGTTCCCCTTCGTCATCCAATGGAACAAGCGCGACGTGCCAGGGGCAGTGCCAGTGTCCACGCTGGACCGCTACCTGAACCGGCGGCGCGTGCCGACCTTCGAGGCATCGGCCGTCCGCGGCGATGGCGTCTTCGCCACGCTGCGCACGATCTGCAAGGCTGTCATGGCTCGCCTGTAGCGAGCGAGTGTTACGCTTCGCGGCACTGAAGGCACCGGCGCACGACAGCCGCGCGGGCGTCCGGTGGACGTCCCCGCAAGGGGTTCTCCCCACAAGGGGTTCAAGGAAGTAACGGCGCGATATGACTCAACGCACTGCCTCTATGTCGGCAGACGGTTATTTGCGCGGCGGTTGCCGCAGGTCCAGGAAGATGAGGATCAGCGACAAGGTGCAAAGCGCCAGGCCACCGACAGCGGGCAGCACCACCAACACTCGTGGCACACTGAAAGGCAATGGAGCGGCACTCAGAACGTCAACCACGGCGCCAAGCACTACTGCTGGAAGAAGGAGAATGGTCGCAAGGCGAGAACGGCGCCAGCGTCTCCTGGGTCCCGGATCGAACCGACTCATGGGGTGCTCCCTCTCGTGCAACCGATTGGCGCCATATTACAGCATATGCCGGCGTCTTGAAGCGTGCTGTACGAAGGCCGCATGGGCGCGGCTTTCGGGCGCTTGGACGTCCGCAAGACGTCCGCAAGACGCCCCTACGAATGCGGCGCACGTGTCTGATCCATGCTCGGGCGGGTGGGTTCCTTGACGCATCGCACGGCGCACCCTATACTGGGGGTGTGACCGCTCCGGGCAACTGGCGAGATTTCGGTGGAGATGACCACAAGGAAGCCCGGAGTATACGTAAGAGTCAGCCGCTCGCCTGGGCTGGGCACCGATGGCATGCTGTGAGGTTTCGCATGCATCGGCGCCTTTTTTGTTCCTTGACGGGCCCGCCTGCCACTCCT
>DASUBU010000221.1:0-2874 GCA_035763125.1 Ktedonobacterales bacterium | reverse complement strand
CCGCCAGGCGGGTATAAGCTGGCGCGCGGCCACTGCTGCCGACGCTGTGCCCCTGCAAGTGGGGTTACCGCGCTAGCGCAAGGGCGGCGTCCAGGTCACACATTGGCGTGTTCCCGGCTCACGAGTCAGCCTGCTCACCCTTGTCCTCGCCCTCGTCCTCGCCGAAGACCTCACGCAGCGCCGCCTCCCAGCGTTCCTCTTCTTCCGACTCGTCCCAGGCCCGGCGCGCGAGTTCTTCGGCCACCAGCGCGGGATCACCGATGCCTTGTGCTGCATCGCCTCGCCTGCGCCACTCACGCAGCTCGTCGATATGGCCAGCATTGAGGTCGTACTCCATGGTCAGTGCCGCCAACTCGAGGCCGGGGATGCGCTGGATAAGGTCGAAGTGGCGCGCCACCCAATCCAGATATTCGTCGCGTGCCTGGTCCAGTGCGGCGACCTCGTCAAGCGTGAGGGGCTGCAGAACGGCGGTGTCGTCCGCTGCCATTGGGCACGCGCTCTCCAGCCATTCCTCAATCTCGCGGCGGTTCATCTCTCGCCCTTGCCTTTGTCACTGGCATCATCTGGGTCGGGGAAGAGCGACGGCTGCCGCTCGGCCTCGATCCGCCTTTGTTCCCGCCGCTGCAACTCCTGGATGCTGACCTGCGGCGTGGGCAGTTGCTCGGGGACTGTGGCGCCCTGCTCGATGATGACACGGCGCACGGCCACGCCTGTTTCGTGGTGCACCTGATTTGCTTCGGCCTTATTCGCGGCATCTCCCTGATGGAGCCGTTGCTCTGCCAGGCTGGCACGGAACAGGTTGGCCGCTAACTCGTCAGCCCCCATCCAGTCCAGGATGTGCTGGCCCTTCGCCAACCCCTTGCGCGCGGCGATGTCGCGTGCGGTCTCGCCAGCGTAGAGCCCACGGTAGCCAAAGTCCTGGAAGATGGCGAAGTCCCGTGTCGTGACGACGCCGGCAACCTGCGCCGCTGCGGCCAGCGTGGTATTCCGGTCCGCCATCTGTCCCCTGAGGAATATGGCGCGTTGCTCAGCCGTCATGTCGGAGAGCAGATCGCTCTCGGCTAGCTCTTCGAGCTTCTCTGCACCGGCCCTTGCCAGCCATTGCTTGATCGGCTCTGCCTTAGGGCTGGGGATGCTCTGCACAATGCGCAGCATCGTCTCGACGTCGGCCGCATCCGTCTCGCGCAGCTTGCCGTCGAGCGCGCGCATCTTCAACTGTACACATTTCGTGTACGTTTCAGTCGAGCCCTCCTCGGCGAGCTTGCGCTTCAGCATGTTCCAGTAGTTGCGTGGGTTGGGGCTATCCGTGAGGATCGCCACCACATCGACCACCGAGAAGAACCAGCGACTGTCATGCCACTGGCGCCGAATGAGCCGGCCAGATCCGTCCTCGATGTTGCCATCATCGAAGGGCAGCAGCGCACGATCGCCGTCGTTGTCTTTGGTGCTCATTTGTCCTCTCCTCCTTCCCGTGGCGCCTGATAGCGCAGTTGGTCTGGTGTGATGCCGAGGGCCGCGGCCAACTTGCGCACGTTGTCGAAGCTGATGCGCTCGCCGCGCTCTGCCCGCTGGACCGTGAAGCGCGAAACACCGGCCGCCTTCGCGAGATCGCTCTGCTTCACGAGCTTGCGCACCCGCCACAACCGCAGGTGCGGAACCTCGACGCCCAATGTTCGCTGCTCTGCCATCACGCCTGTATCCCCTTGCTCTCGCGGCTTACCTCCGCATCGGTTGCTCCCATCGTATACGACGTGTTGCAGAGATGTCAATGCAAGGCTTGACGGACGCTGTAGCACCGTATACGCTGCCTGACGGTCCCTGCACCACTGCGACAACCGCGCGCGACACGGTATAATCCGATGAGTGTGCGTGCGGGCTCCATCTCCGTGCCGCATCGCGTGGCATCGCTTCTCCTAATTCATCCATTCGAGCGCATCCGCGCCATCGAGGCAGCATGCAAGCTCTTCCCTTCGCCCTCTTCATCGTCATGCTCGAGCTGACCGTCGGCTCGTTCGTCAGTCTGTACCTGCTCGATCTGCGCGGCGACACCAGCCGTGGCTTCGTCGTCTTTCAGGGCGTGCTCTATCTCGTCTTCGGCGGGCTGACCCTGCTGGCGATGAGCAACTTCGCCAGCCCATCCCATCCCGCCGCCTACGGCCTGGATGCCGGCTGGCTCCGCGCGCAGGGGCCGCTGGCGCTCGTCTTCACCCTGCTCATGCTGCCGTGGAATGTGCTGCTGTGGCGAGATCGGCCCGCTGGTGACGCCAAAGGCGCCAAAGCCAAGAAGGGGCAGCGCGAGTCGCTCGCCGTCCGCGTGGGCGGCGCGCCGCCGCTGCGCAAGGCGCGCTTCGCCGCCGGGGCGCTGGCCTCATTCGCCGGGCTCGCCGCGCTTTTCGTCGTCGCGATGGGCTACCGCACACTGGCCGCCAGCCGGCTGGACGGCACGTTTGTGGTGATCGCGTTCCTGGCGGGTGGCATCGCGCTCGGCGGGGTGATGACGGCGATGCTGCTCGGCCACTGGTATCTCAATACGCCCACCGCCTCCGGCAAGCCGCTGGAGTTTGTGACGGCGCTGCTGCTGGGCGCGCTGGCGGTCGAGCTGCTGGCGTCGCTGCTGGTCGGCCCTGCCACGGTCCACGCGCAGCTGCAGACCACCACGGTCGCGCCCGGCACCACTATCGTCACCGGCAACGGCGGCGTCACGGTCTCCCCGCCGACGGTCTCCGCCACACCCCCTGTGGGCGCGCAGCAGATCGCCCAGCAGGAGCACCGCCAGGCGCCGCTGGGCATCGGGGCGATGGCCTGGCTGCAGTTCATCATGGGGCTGCTGGCACCGCTGGTGCTGGGCGCGGTCGCGCTCTACCTCACGCGCGG